>JBDIAJ010000040.1:0-28141 GCA_039812345.1 Nostocoides sp.
TTTGCCGGCAGCAGATTCGAAGGGGTGAATCGGACCGATCGACGGCCGCGCTGCCGTTAGGCTGCGCCGCATGGAGGGATACCCGCAGATTCCCGTCCCACAGGACGCCGGAACCCGTCGCCAGGCCTGCATCTGGTGTGGATCGACCCAGCTGGAGTCGGGCTTCATCGAGGACACGGGCCAGGGCTCGCGCGGCTTCGCCCGGTGGATCGTCGGCGACCTGGAGAAGGGGATATTCGGCGGGGCCGCCCGCTTCGGCCGGGAGCGACTCGACATCTCGGGCGTGCGCTGCGCCCAGTGCGGGCACCTGGACTTCTTCGCCAACTGACGTCGAAGGGCCGGTTCAGCCCCGTCGAGTGGCCAGGTCGCTTCGCGACCGCGGCCACTCGACGGGGCTGAACCGGCCCCTCGACGTGAAAGGTTGGTCAGCCGACGAGCGAGCGCAGGACGTACTGCAGGATGCCGCCGTTGCGGTAGTAGTCGGCTTCGCCGGGGGTGTCGATGCGCACGACCGCGTCGAACTCGCAGGTGGAGCCGTCCTCGCGGGTCGCGACCACGTGCACCGTCTTGGGCGTGGTGCCGTCGTTGAGCGCGGTCACGCCCGAGATCGCGAACGTCTCGGTGCCCGAGAGGCCGAGGGACTCGGCGTTCTGGCCCTTGGGATACTGCAGCGGCAGCACGCCCATACCGATCAGGTTGGAGCGGTGGATGCGTTCGTAGGACTCGGCGATGACCGCCTTGACCCCGAGCAGCGCGGTGCCCTTGGCGGCCCAGTCCCGCGAGGAGCCGGAGCCGTATTCCTTCCCGGCGAGGACGACGAGCGGCACACCCGCGGCCTGATAGGCGGCCGAGGCGTCGTAGATCGTCGTCTGCGGGGCACCGTCGGCGAGGAAGTCGCGGGTGAAGCCGCCCTCGACGTCATCGAGCAGTTGGTTGCGCAGCCGGATGTTGGCGAAGGTGCCGCGGATCATCACCTCATGGTTGCCGCGGCGCGAGCCGTAGGAGTTGAAGTCCTTGCGGGCGATGCCGTGATCGGTCAGATACACCCCCGCGGGCGAGTCGGCCTTGATCGAGCCGGCCGGGCTGATGTGGTCGGTGGTGACCGAGTCGCCCAGCTTGGCCAGCACGCGCGCACCGGCGATGTCGGCGACCGGAGCGGGCGTCATACCCATGCCGTCGAAGTAGGGCGGCTTGCGGACGTAGGTGGACTCCGCGTCCCAGGTGAAGGTCTCGCCCTCGGGCGTCGGCAGCGACTGCCAGCGCTCGTCGCCGGCGAAGACGTCGGCATAGTCCTTCTCGAAGAGTTCGCGTGAGAGAGAGGTGCCGATCGTCGCCTGGACGTCCTCCGGTGCGGGCCAGATGTCCTGGAGGTAGATGTCGGTTCCGGCCTCGTCCTGGCCGAGCGGCTCGAGGTCGAAGTCGAAGTTCATGCTCCCGGCGAGGGCGTAGGCGATGACCAGCGGCGGCGAGGCGAGGTAGTTCATCTTGACGTCGGGGTTGATCCGGCCCTCGAAGTTGCGGTTGCCGGACAGGACGGCGGTGACGGCGAGATCACCCGTGTTGACCGCCGCCGAGACCTCCTCGGGCAGCGGACCGGAGTTGCCGATGCAGGTCGCGCAACCGTAGCCGACCAGGTTGAAGCCGAGCTTGTCGAGGTAGGGCCACAGGCCGGCCCGCTCGTAGTAGCCGGTGACGACCTTCGACCCGGGTGCCATCGAGGTCTTGACCCACGGCTTGACCGTCAGGCCCTTCTCGACGGCGTTCTTGGCGAGCATCGCCGCCGCCATCATCACGCTCGGGTTGGAGGTGTTGGTGCAACTGGTGATCGAGGCGATGACCACGGCGCCGTCCTTCAGCCCGTATGCCGCGTGGTCGTGTTCACCGCCGCCCGCACCGACCGGGACCTCGCGCAGGTCGCCGTCGACGCCGTAGTTCTTGACGTCGAGCGCGAACTGGGACTTGGCCTCGGTGAGGACGATCCGGTCCTGCGGCCGCTTCGGGCCGGCGATCGACGGGACGACCGTGCCGAGGTCGAGTTCGAGCTTCTCGGAGAAGCGGGGCTCGGCGGCCGGGTCGAGCCACATGCCCTGCTCCTTGGCATACGCCTCGACGAGGGCGACAGTCTCGTCCGTGCGGCCGGTCAGGTGAAGGTAGTCGAGGGTGACCTGGTCGATCGGGAAGATCGCGCAGGTCGAGCCGAACTCGGGGCTCATGTTGCCGATGGTCGCGCGGTTGGCCAGCGGCAGTGCGGCGACGCCGGCGCCGTAGAACTCGACGAACTTGCCGACGACGCCGTGCTTGCGCAGCAGGTCGGTGATCGTCAGCACGACGTCGGTGGCGGTCACGCCGGCGCGCATCGCCCCGGTCAGCTTGAAGCCGACGACCCGCGGGATGAGCATCGAGACCGGCTGGCCGAGCATGGCCGCCTCGGCCTCGATGCCGCCGACGCCCCAGCCGAGGACGCCCAGGCCGTTGACCATCGTGGTGTGGCTGTCGGTGCCGACGCAGGTGTCGGGATACGCGAAGCCGTCGCGGACCATGGTGACGCGGGCGAGCCGCTCGATGTTGACCTGGTGGACGATGCCGGTGCCCGGCGGAACGACCTTGAAGTCGTCGAACGCGGTCTGGCCCCAGCGCAGGAACTGGTAGCGCTCCTTGTTGCGGCCGTACTCGAACTCGACGTTGCGTTCGAAGGCGTCGGCGCGACCGAAGACGTCGATCTGGACGGAGTGGTCGATGACGAGCTCGGCCGGGGCGAGCGGGTTGATCTTCTTCGGGTCGCCGCCGAGGTCGGCGACGGCCTCGCGCATGGTGGCGAGGTCGACGACGCAGGGGACGCCGGTGAAGTCCTGCATGATCACCCGGGCCGGGGTGAACTGGATCTCGGTGTCGGGCTCGGCGTTCTCGTCCCAGCCGCCGAGCGCGCGGATCTGGTCGGCGGTGACGTTGGCGCCGTCCTCGGTCCGCAGCAGGTTCTCCAGCAACACCTTCAGGCTGTAGGGCAGACTCTCGTGGCCCTCGACGGCGGCGATCCGGAAGATCTCGTACGCATTGTCACCGACCTGCAGTTGCCCCTGCGCTCCGAAACTGTTCGTGCTGGCCACCATTGGCTCCTTCCGACGCGGCGCGTCATCCCCGGATTTATCTTGATGTCAAGATATCTCAGTTGCCGGGCTCCTGTCGATCCTCTCACCGACTGGGCAACGGAACGTCGTCTCCGCAACGGAAGTCTTGGGTCGCGGGTTGGACTTCGGGGCATCGGGCGGAAACCCGGAACCGGTGCGGTCAGGGGGCGAAGGTGGCGAGGCACTCGACGTGGTGGGTCATCGGGAAGGCGTCGTATGCCGCGAGCCTCCCGAGCGCGTAGCCCGCCGTGGCGAAGGTCGCCGTGTCCCGGGCCAGGGCGGCGGGGTCGCACGCGACATAGGCGACGGCCCGGGGGCGGAGGGCGGCGATGGCCCGGACGACCTCGGCGCCGGCTCCGGTGCGTGGCGGGTCGAGGACCACGAGGTCCGCCGTGTCCGGCATCAGCGGCGCACGCCGAGGTCGGCGCGGGCGCGTCGCGCGCCGGTCGGCCGGGCCGCGCCGGGCCGGACGGGCCACGCCGAAGGCGTCATCGACCCGCACCGGCAGGACCACCGTATGCCGCCACGGCCCGAGGTTGGTCCGGGCGAGTCCCGCGGCCGTCGGGTCGGATTCGACCGCGACGACCTGCCCGCCGGGACCGACGGCGTCGGCGAGCGCGGCGGCGAAGAGGCCGACCCCGGCATACAGATCGACCGCCCGCTCCCCCGGGCGGGGGTCGAGATCGGCGAGCACCCGGCCGACGAACGTCGCCGCGGCCCGAGGGTGCACCTGCCAGAACCCGCGCGCGGCCACCTCGAAGTCGTGGGTGAACTCCCGCTCGCCGCCGGGGCCCGCCCAGCGCGCGGTCACGGTCTCGGTGACGAGCCGATTCGGCCCGGCCGCGCCACCGGGCGCGACGGGGGTGACCGCCGCCGCGCCGAGGCTGGGTGCGGCGACGTCGACCGCGGCAAACCCGCTCCAGTCCCCCGACAGCACACCCGAGCCGATCACGCCGGGCGCGGCGATGAGACAGTCCTCGACCGGAATGACGTCGTGGCTGCGGTGGGGGTGCAGGCCCGCGTGTCCCCCGCCGTCCACGGCGAATTCGACCCGGGTCCGCCAGCGCAGCCCCGGCTCGGGTTCCCCCAGCGGCTCGACGACGACGTCGGCGTCGACGCCGGCGAGGCGGGCGAACTGTTCGCGCACCACCGCCGCCTTCAGGTCCCGCTGCGCGGCGAGGGACAGGTGCTGGAAGTCGCAGCCACCGCAGCCGCCGGGCGCGGCATACCGACACGGGGACGCGACCCGGTCGGGTGAGGCGTCGAGGACGGCGACGGCATCGGCATACGCGAACCGGCCGCCGGGGCCCAGCCCGGTGATCCGGGCCCGGACCCGCTCCCCCGGTGCCGTATGCCGCACGAACAGCACCCGGCCGTCGTGCCGCGCCACGCAGTGCCCACCGTGGGCGACCGGGCCGATGTCGACGACGACGTCGTCCTCGTCCGCCACGGGCGCTACTGACCCATCCGGACCGCGCCGGGCATGGTGCCCGAGCCGGCCTCGAGTCGCTCCTCCTGGCCCTCGGAACTGCGCAGCTGCCAGGGCACGGAGGCGACCATGACGCCGGGGGTGAAGTGGAGCCGGGCCCGCAGCCGCAGCGCCGTCTGGTTGTGCAGGAGCTGCTCGTACCAGTGGCCGACGACATACTCCGGCACGTAGACAACGACGATCTCCCGCGGCGAGGCGCGGCGGATGCTCTTGACATAGTCGACGATCGGGTTGGTGACCTCCCGATAGGGCGAATGCAGCGCCTTGAGGGTCACCGGTATGCCGCGCTCCTCCCACACCCGCTGGAGCGCCTGGGTCTCCTCGGGGTCGACGTCGACGGTGACCGCCTCCAGCGAATGCGGCCGGGTCGCCCGGGCGTAGGCGATCGCCCGGAGCGTGGGCTTGTGCAGCTTGGAGACGAGGACGAGGGCGTGCACGCGGGACGGGAGCATCTGGGACGACATGTCGACGACCTCGAGTTCCCGCTCGACCATCGTGTAGTGCCGGCGGATGCCGGTCATGATCACGTAGAGGACGATCATCGCGGCGATGGCGAACCCGGCGCCGTGCATGAACTTCGTCGCCAGCACGACGATCAGAACGGTTCCGGACATGACCGCGCCGATCGAGTTGACGATCCGGCTGCGCTGCATGTGCAGGCGCGCCCTCGGCTCCCTCTCGACGGCGAGGTGGCGGTTCCAGTGCCGGATCATCCCGATCTGACTCGTCGTGAACGAGACGAACACGCCGACGATGTAGAGCTGGATCAGGCGCGTCACGTCGGCGTTGAAGACGATGATGAGCACGGCGGCGGCGGTCGCGAGAATGAGGATCCCGTTGGAGAAGGCGAGCCGGTCACCGCGGGAGTGCAGTTGCCGCGGGAGGAAGCCGTCGCGGGCGAGGATCGAGCCGAGCACCGGGAAGCCGTTGAAGGCGGTGTTGGCGGCGAGGACGAGGATGATCCCCGTCACGATCGACATGAAGACGACACCGAGGTGGAACTCGTTGAACACGGCCTTGGACACCTGGCCGATGATCGTGTCCTGCACGTAGTCATCACCCACGGGGCGGCCGTTGCGCAGCAACTGCGTGGCGGGGTCCTCGGCATACTTGACGTTCGTCCATCGGGCGAGGCTGATGATCGCCCAGAGCATCGTGATGGCCACCGTGCCCATGAGCAGGAGCGTGGTCGCGGCGTTCCGGCTCTTCGGGGGTTGGAAGGCGGGCACGCCGTTGGAGATCGCCTCGACACCGGTGAGCGCGGCACAGCCGGAGGAGAACGCCCGCAGCAGGAGGAAGGCGAAGGCGAGGGATCCGAGGGACTCGTGACCGTGGGCCGCGACGAGGTGCAGCGGCGCGCTGTCGGCCATCGGCAGCGACCCCGAGATGTGGCGGAAGGCACCGACCAGGCCCATCCCGATGACACCCGCCATGAAGGCATAGGTCGGAATGGCGAAGGCCTTGCCCGACTCGCGCACGCCACGCAGGTTCATCGCCGTGAGCAGGACGACGAGGAGGACGGCATACAGCGCCTCGTGGCCCCGGATGAAGCCCATCGACGTGGCCGCATTGGCGATGCCCGAGGAGATGGAGACGGCGACCGTGAGAACGTAGTCGACGAGCAGGGCGCTGGCCACGGTCAGGCCGGCGCGCGGCCCGAGGTTGACGGTGGCCACCTCGTAGTCACCGCCGCCGGAGGGGTAGGCGTGGACGTTCTGGCGGTAGGAGGCGACGACGATCACCATGACGAAGATGACGGCGAGGGCGATCATCCACGAGTGGGTGAGGGCGAGCGAGCCACCGGCGAGGCCGAGGGTCAGGAAGATCTCGTCCGGCGCATAGGCGACCGACGAGAGTGCGTCGCTGGCGAAGATCGGCAGGGCCAGGCGCTTGGGGAGCAAGGTCTCGTGCAGCTTGTCGCTGCTCATCGCCTGGCCGAGGATGATGCGCTTGAGCACGCGCCCGACTGCCACGAGAGCGCAGTCTACGCGCCTGCGGACGGGCGCCCGAGTGCGCTCGCGGACGCCGCGCGCGCGTGAGGCGAGGCCGGTGTTAGCGTCGGCACGTGCACTTCGTCATCATGGGCTGCGGGCGCGTGGGGGCCTCGCTCGCCCGGGCACTGCAGCGCCGCGGACACGACGTCGCGGTCGTCGACCAGGACGAGGCCGCGTTCAGCCGGCTCGGGCCGACCTTCGACGGCCGGACGGTCACGGGGATCGGCTTCGACCGCGACACGCTGCAGGAGGCGGGCATCGAGGGCGCCTACGCCCTGGCGGCCGTCTCGAGCGGCGACAACTCCAACATCCTCGCCGCCCGGGTGGCCCGGGAGACCTTCGGGGTCGAGCACGTCGTCGCCCGGATCTATGACCCGGGCCGGGCCGAGATCTATCAGCGGCTCGGCATACCGACCGTGGCGACGGTGAAGTGGACCTCCGACCAGATGCTCCGGCGCCTGCTGCCCCAGGGACACCTGCCGGAGTTGACCGATCCGTCCGGGCAGATCGTCGTCGCCGAGGTTCCGGTCGACCCGAGCTGGATCGGTTTGCCGCTCACCGCGATCGAGGAGGCCACCGGGACCCGCGTGGCCTATTACACCCGGCTCGGCGAGGGCGCGTTGTCCAAGCCCGAGACGGTCTTCCAGGAGGGTGACTTCGTCCACCTGGCCGCCCTGCGGGAGGAACTCGTCGAGATCGAGCGCATCCTCGACGGCCCGCCGCCGGTCCACGAGTGATGACGGGGAAGGGCTGAGCGTCATGCGCGTCGTCATCGCCGGAGCCGGCTCCGTCGGGCGGTCCATCGCCCGGGAACTGCTCTACAACAACCACCAGGTCCTGCTCATCGACAAGGCGGCCAACGAGGTGTTCATCCGGCGGGTGCCGGAGGCCAACTGGCTCGCCGCCGACGCCTGTGAGATCGACGCCCTCAACGAGGCCGGTCTCGCCGACTGCGATGTCGTCGTCGCGGCCACCGGGGACGACAAGGTCAACCTCGTCGTCTCCCTCCTGGCCAAGACCGAGTTCGGGGTGCCGCGCACGGTGGCCCGGGTCAACAACCCGAAGAACGACTGGATGTTCGACGAGGCCTGGGGCGTCGACGTCGCCGTCTCGACGCCCCGCCTGATGACGGCCCTCGTGGAGGAGGCGGTGACCGTCGGTGACCTGGTGCGGATCTTCGAGTTCCGCAAGGGCCGGGCGACGATGGTCGAGATGACCCTGCCGAGCGACTCGCCGCACGTCGGGGAGCGCGTCGGCGACGTCCCCTTCCCTCAGGACACCGTGCTGGTCGGGATCATCCGCGACCAGATCCCGATCGCGCCGAGCGCCGACGACAGCCTGGAGGCGCACGACGAGCTGCTGCTGCTCACCACTCCGGAGTCGGAGGAGGAGCTCGAGCAGATGCTCTCCCCCACCGCCCGGATCAAGCGCCCACGCGACCTCTGAGCCGTCCTCCCGGCCCGGACGGCACGCGCCGTCAGGCGGCCGGCGGCGGGAGGTGGGGCGTGGCGCCCCGGACCAGCAGTGCGCCCATCGCGGCGAGGGCGGCCACCCACAGCGGCCAGCCGAGGGCGATCTTGGCGACGCCGAGGGCGGTCACATTCTCGGCGAGATAGAGCGGATACATGATCGCCACCCGCAGGGCGAACATCACCGTCATGACGAGGGTGAGTCGCCCGCACACGGCGACCATGCTCGGGTCGCGGCGCCACCGCAGGGGGTCGGTCTTCGCTTCGGGATCGCCGGCACCGACGAGGAACCCGACCAGCGGCCACCGGGTGACGACCGAGAGGAGGGTGCCGACGGCATACGCGGTGTTGATGAGGATCCCGGGGAGGAAGGCGTCCTGCGCCCGGCCGCTGCGCAGGGCGAAGAACGCGGCGAACGCGGTCGCGACCACCGCCGAGAGGACGTACTGGAGGCTCTGGCGCTGGACGAGCCGGACACCGGCGAGGACGATCGCGACGACGGCCGCGGCGACGACGCTGGGCCGGACCGCGTGGGTGATCGTCCAGGCGACGACGAACGCGATCGTCGGCAGCGCGGTCTCGACGGACCCGCGCCACCCGCCGAGTGCCGCCGAGAGCCGATGCCGGATGACGGACTCGACCGTCTCGACCTGGCCCGTATGCCGACCCGACGACATCAGCCGGACCGCCGCAGCAGCAGTTCGTAGGCCGGGTTGAACACGGTCGGGCGTCCGTCGCGGTAGCAGACGCGGCCCGTCGCCTGGAGATAGACCCCGGGCTCGATGCCGCGGATCTTGCGTCGGCCGAGCCAGACCAGGACCAGCACCTGGCTGCCGTCGTCGAGGTCGACGACGAGCGCGGGCACGGTCGACTGGGGGCGCAGCGAGACACTGCGGACCTTGCCGCAGACCGTCGCCATCTGGCGATCGGCGAGTGTGGCGATCTCCGTGCTCCCCCGGGATCGGGTGTGTTCGCGCAGCTGGTCGGCGTGGACCTCGTCGGCGGTCTTGGTGAACCGCTCCCCGAGCCGCCGGAAGAGCCCCCCGGACGCCACTAGCGGACCTCGGTGATCTCGGGACCGCGCTCGAAGGGGTTGAGGTCGGGGGTGCGACCCGGCTCCGGTGCGGAATCCTGCTCGGGCGTGGCCGGCAGTCGCAGCGGGAGGAGCTCCCGAGGAGCCATCGGCGACCCCCCACGCACGACGACGAGGCCGCGAAGGGCGTCGAGGACACCGTCGCCCCCGCTCGCGTCGAGGGCCGCCCGCCCCGAGATGACCGCCCGGACGAACCAGCGCGGGCCGTCGATGCCGAGGAATCGTGCCGGGGCGAAGACGGTGCGTCCCTCCGGGGAGACCTGGGGCAGCTTGACCCGAAGCTCGGGGCCGAACTCCCCGTCGACCTCCTCGGCCGTCCCCCCGGCCGCGGTGATCGAGGTGGCGATCTCGTCGCGGATCTCATCCCACAGCCCGCCGGAGCGGGGCGCCGCGAAGGCCTGGACCTGGGCGGCCGACTCGCCGACGATCAGCTGGATGCCGGCGATCGTGTCGCTCTCCTGGTCGACCTCGATCCGCAGCTCCAGGCCCGGGGTGGCGGTCAGCAGGAGCGAGCCCAGGTCGAGCCGCCCGACGCTCAGGTCGACCTCGGTGGCATCCCACGGGCCGTTGGACCGGTTGGCGTGGCTGGTCCCCGTCGACGCCGACGTCGCGCTGTTCTCGGTCGCCTCGGCGGGTGCGCTGGCCTCGGTGGCCTCGGTGGCGCGACGACGGAACAGGCTCACGATGGTCCTTCTGGCTGGCGGGGCGGCACGACGGGCAGGGGCGGCTGCAGGAGGGTCGGGCCGAAGCCGCCGGTCGACCCGTGCCCAGTGTCCCCCCGAGGGGTGTCGGGAAGCGAATCGGCCTCGGTGAACCGGGCCCGGCCCACACGCTGGAGCACCAGCTGGGCGATGCGGTCTCCGGCGCTGACGGTGAAGGGGTCGCTGCGGTCGAGGTTGAGGAGATTGACGAACACCTCGCCGCGGTAGCCGGAATCGAGGGTCCCGGGGGCGTTGACGATGGTGATCCCGTGTCGGGCGGCCAGCCCCGATCGGGGGTGCACCAGCCCCACCCACCCATCCGGTATGGCGATCGCCAGCCCGGTCGGGACCAGCGCCCGCTCCCCCGGTCCGAGGGTCACGTCCGCGGTGGCCGTGAGGTCGGCGCCGGCGTCCCCGTCGTGGGCATAGACGGGCAGGCGAGCCTGCGGATGGAGCAGACGCACCTGCACGTGCGGAATGTCGGTCAGGCCGCGCACTCCGAGCAGACGTACTGTCCGGCCTTCTCCGATGCCAGTTGGCTGCGGTGATGGACCAGGAAGCAGCGCGAGCAGGTGAACTCGTCCGCCTGCCGTGGGATCACCCGGACGGAGAGTTCCTCGCCGGAGAGGTCGGCCCCGGGCAGTTCGAAGCCCTCGGCCTGTTCGGTCTCGTCCACATCGACGCTCGAGGTGGACTTGTCGACCCGACGAGATTTCAGCTCCTCGATCGAGTCCTCGGAGAGTTCGTCGTCGGTCTTGCGCGGTGCGTCGTAATCGGTTGCCATGTCTGTTGCCTCTCGTCAAAGTCGCGTGCCCGAACCCGTGCATCCCGCATGCCCGAGTGGGGGCGTCCCAGTGAACGCGCTTCGTCGCGCTTTTGTGCCCGCGGCGGGCATTGTGCCGTATGTCGGGCGATTAGTCACGTCGTCGACTCGACCGACTTCTGGCGTCACCCCGCCGGGTGCGGGCCGACCCGGTCGAGCACCGCGCCGAGCAGGTCGCGCAGGGGGGCGGCGGCGGCGCCACCGGCGATCAGGAGGTCCCCGTTCGGGTCGCCTCCGTCGAGGCCGGTCACGGCCCCGCCCGCCTCGGTCACGACGAGCCATCCGGCCGCCATGTCCCACGGGTTGAGGCCGCGCTCGTAGAACGCGTCGAGGCTGCCCTCGGCGACCCGGCACAGATCGAGGGCGGCGCTGCCGATCCGGCGGATGTCCCGCACCCGCGGGAGGATCGGGGCGAGGACCCGGGCCTGCCACGCGCGGGTGTCCGCGGCATACCCGAAGCCGGTGCCGACGAGCGAGAGTCCGAGGTCGCTTTGGGTGGACACGCACAGCGTGGTGGGGGCGAGCCGGCCCCGCTGGCGGGAGGCGCCGCCGCCGGAGCGCGCCCAGAACCGCTCCCCCGACACCGGGTTGACGACCGCCCCGGCGACCGGCTTCCACTGTCCCGGGGTTCGTGGGTCGCCGACGACGACGGCGACGGACACGGCATACGCGGGAATGTCGTAGACGTAGTTGACGGTGCCGTCGATCGGGTCGACGACCCAGGTCAGGCCGGAGGTTCCGGCGGCCGCGCCGCCTTCCTCGCCGAAGAAGGCGTCGGTGGGTCGGGCGGCGCGGATCCGGTCGGCGATGAGGGCTTGGGCGCGCCGGTCCATCTCGGTGACCACGTCGGTCGGTGTCGACTTCGTCGCGCTCACCTCGCCCGCGGCGCCGCGTTCGGTGACGAGGAGGGCGGCCTCGGAGGCGACACCCAGCGCGAGCCGCTCGAGGTCGCGCAGGAGGGCGTCGTCGGGAACGGTGAGGGTCACATCGGCTCCTTCAACGGCCGCAGCGGGTGGGCAGGTCGGCGCGCGGGTTGGCACAGCACCCGGCGGGGCAGTCGGCCTCGACCGTGGAGGAGGCGGCGCGGGCAGCGGCCGCGCGCGCGAGCGCCAGGTCGGCGAGAAGGGCGACGAAATCGGGGTCCGTGCCCACCGTCGGTGCGCGCACGAGCCGTATGCCGACCGCGTCGGCCCGCTCGCGGGCCTGGGTGTCGAGGTCGTAGACGACCTCCATGTGGTCGCTGACGAAGCCGATCGGGGCGAGCGCGACGCTCCGCACCCCGGTGGCGGCGAGGGTGTCGAGCCGGTCGCCGACGTCGGGCTCGAGCCAGGGCTGGGCCGGGGGGCCGGAGCGCGAGCAGTAGGCGAGGTCATGCGGGATCCTGGTGCCGACCCGGATCGCCACGAGGTCCGCCATGAGGTCGGTCATGGTCCGCAGGGCCCTGGTGTAGGCATGGCCGCCCGCGGACGGCGCTCCGGAGGCGGCATCCATGGACTCGGGGATGGAGTGGGCGATCGTCAGGACGTGATCGACGGGGCCGTCGGCGGCGATGGCGTCGCCGAGGAGCCGGGCGAGGATGCCCGCGTAGGCGGGGTGGTCGGCATACGGCGGGAGCTTGTCGAGGACGACATCGAGACCGGTGGACGCGCGGGCGAGGTCCTCGCGGTACTGCCGGCACGAGGAGTAGGACCGCCACGCGCTGGTGAGAACGATCAGAACGCGGGCCGGGGCGAGTTCGGCGAGGATGTCGGGGAGGAAGGGTGCGGAGTTGCGGTTGGCGAGGTGGACCGGGAGTGGGGCGTCGCGGCGGGCGAACTCGTCGCCGAGGGCGGCGACCAGGGCCCGGTTCTGGGCGTTGATCGGGCTCACCCCGCCGAAGAGGGCGTAATGGGCGCCGACCTCGGTGAGCCGCTCGTCGGGGATGCCGCGCCCGGCGGTGACCCGACGAAGGAACGGGAGCACCTCGTCCGGGCCCTCGGGGCCGCCGAAACTGAGCACCACGCAGGCGTCGTAGGGGGCGAGCGGGTGGCCGGACACGCGTCCACGGTATCCGGCGCGGCGTGGTGGTCACGCACCCGGGCGAGCGGCGTGGCAGAGTCGGGGACGACACCATTCGCACGCCGCGGCTCCGCCGCCTGGCCAGGGAGTTCCACGACACCATGCAGGACCTGCGTTTCATCGGCGTTCATGAGGACGGCGGACATGTGCTGCTCGCCGACGCGGACGGCGCGCGCTATCGGCTGCCCCTCGACGAGCGGCTGCGGTCGGCGCTGCGGCGTCGGCCCCCGGCGCCCAGCGCGGAGCCGGAGCGTCCGCACCTCTCCGCGCGCGAGGTGCAGACGCTCCTGCGCGCCGGGATGAGCACGGAGGAGGTCGCCGAGCGGGCCGGCTGGACGATCGGGAAGGTGCAGGTGTTCGAGGCTCCGGTGCTCGCGGAACGGGGCCACGTCGTCGGTCTGGCGATGAACGCGCGGCTCCACGACCGCGGCGGGAGCGGGGAGAGCGAACTGCTGGCCGCCCGGGTGGAGCGACGGCTCGGCGGCCGGGGGGTCGCGCCCGAGCAGACGGAATGGGACGCCACCCGGAACGCCAGCGGTCACTGGGAGGTGCACGTCGCCTTCTCGGCCGGGGGCCGGGAGCGGCACGCGACGTGGGGATTCGAGCACACGTCCTCGGTGCTGGAGGCGATGGACGACGAGGCGCGGTGGCTGTCGGCGGACGAGGGCAGCGGCGGCCAGGTGCCCACGCCGCCGCGACTGGGCGCGGAGGCGGTGTATGACGTGGACGCCGCCGGCGGAGTCAGCGAGGAGGAGGCCGACGGTGAGGGCCGGGCCGATCGCACCGATGCCCTGATGACGGCGATCCGCGAGCACTCGCATGCCGGTGGGCGGAGGGGGCCGAGGCGGCGCGCCCGCGGGGGCATCCGGTCCGTCGGCGGTGAGTCGGGCGGGTCCGAGGAGGTTGCGGCGTCGGGGGCGGCCGGTGGTGCGGCGGCCGGTGGCGCTGGGACCGGTGGTGCGGCGGCCGGTGGTGCGGCGACGTCGGGGGGGCGAGCGGTCGGCATACCGGAGTTGCCACTGGAGGATCTGCCGGCACCGACGCTGAACTTCCCCGAGAGCACGGCGATACCCCCGCCCGCGGGTGGTGTGCATCCGCTCGATCGGGAGGCCGACGAGGCCGCGGCGGGCGAGGCAGCGCCGGCCGAGCCGGACGTGGAGGCAACCCCCGAGGTCGAGCAGGCGCCCGAGGTGGAAGCGGAGCCCGAGGTGGAGGCCATGCCTGAGGTGGACGGGGAGGCCGAGCCACCCAAGCCCACCCCGCCGCCCGGTGGCCGCCGTCGTGGCCGGGTCGGCGTGCCGGACTGGAATGACGTGATGTTCGGGCCGTCGCGCGGCTCGTCGGAGTAGGCCGACCTCGTCGGGTCGCCCGTGGTCGTCAGGTGGCGGGGAGCGGGCAGGCGTCGAGTTCGAGTGGCAGCACGTCCGCGGACAGGGCCGCCGCCTGCGCGGCCCGACTGTTCATCCGGCGCATGAAGTGCCGGCGGCACAGCACCTCGTATTCGACCGTCCCGGTGCCGGCGCCGCCGGTGTCCCCGACGACGACCTGTTCGCCCTCGACGACCATGACCCCGTCGACCACCCGGGCGTTGTGGGTGGCCCGCCGGCCGCACCAGCAGAGGGCCTCGACCTGGAGGACCTGGACGCGATCGGCGAGTTCGATCAGCCTCCGGGAGCCGGGGAAGAGCTGGGTGCGGAAGTCGGCGGTGATCCCGAAGGCGTAGACGTCGATGTCCATCTCGTCGACGACCCGGGCGAGTTCCTCCACCTGCTCGGGTGTGTAGAACTGGGCCTCGTCGCAGATGACGTAGTCGACCCGGTGCCCACCGGTCAGGTGGGAGACGACGACGTCCCAGAAGTCGAGCCTCTCGCTCACCTCGATGGCGCCGGTCGACAGGCCGAGGCGGGAGGAGAGGACCGACTCGCCGGCCCGGTCGAGCCGGGTGAAGATGAGACCGCCGCGACCCCGGGCCCGATGGTTGTGGTCCATCTGGAGGGCCAGCGTCGACTTGCCGCAGTCCATCGTCCCGGAGAAGAAGACCAGTTCCGCCACGAGGGGCAACCTTAAGGACTGCGGACTCCGCAACGGAAACCCACGCTCGGCCACGGGAGGCTTTCCGGGCGCCGACAGGGAACGGGCACTGGCCGGAACACCCGTGGGTCGGGGGTCAGCGGGCCGGCAGGGTCAGGAGGGGGACCTCGACCTCGTCGGGGGTCATCGAGCCGTGCATGCCGAGGAGGGTGAGCAGGACCGGCTTGGAGGTGCGCGAGTCCTCGACGGCGAGGCCGGAGTCGAAGGCGACGACGACGTCGCCGATCCGGGGCCGGTTGCGTTCGGCGGTCATCCCGAACCAGCCCGCGGCGATCGCGTCCTCGCGCTGCCGGACGAGGGCGCGGTCGCCGAAGCGCGCCGCCCAGGTGGCCGCGACGTCCGCCGCCGCGCCGGGCAGGCAGTAGAGGTGCGGGGCTCGGGGTTCCCCGCCCGTCGCGCGGATCCCCGCGGCGAGTTCGCGGTCACGGGCGAGGTCGACGCGGGCGGCGAAGGGCACGTCGACCATCCCGTGGTCGGCCGTGATGTGCAGGCTCGTGCCGGCCGGCAGGCGCTCGGCCAGGCGCCGCAACTGGGTGTCGGCGACCTCCAGAGCCCGGACCCAGGCGAAGGAGTCGCAGCCCGACTCGTGGCCCGCCTTGTCGATGTCACCCCAGTAGAGGTACGCGAGCGCCTGCTGGTGCCGATCGACGAACCGCACCGACGCGTCCACACCGGCGGCGAGCGAACTCGCGCCGAAGAACACGCCGCCGCGCAGCGCCGCGACGGTCAGGCCCGACCCGTCGAAGCGCGGCAGTCCGATCCGGGCGACCGGCAGCCCGGCGGCCACGGCCCGCTCGAACACCGTCCCCTCCGGCTGCCAGGCACGCGGGTCCGGCCCGCCCTCCCACGAGAGGTGGTCGAAGATCGCCCCGGTCGCCGGTATGACGCTCTGGTAGCCGACGAGGCCGTGCGCCCCGGGCGGCAGGCCCGTCCCGAACGACGCCGTCGACGTCGCGGTCGTGGACGGGAACCCGCAGGCGAGGGTCGGGTTGGAGTCGAGCAGGGACCGCAGGAAGGGCGCGTGTCCCGCGCGCCGCCGCAGCAGACGCTCCCCCAGCCCGTCGAGCAGGACCACGACGCTGCGCCGGGCCGGCGCGAGGGCCAGCGACGGGGGCCGCCGACCCAGCGGGAAGCCGAGCGAGGCGACCACGGACGGAAGGACGTCCGGCAGGGCCCCATGCCGATAACTCGGCGGATGCAGCGGGAGGGGCGCGGTCGGCATACGGGATGCGCGGGGTCAGTCGATGACCCGGCTCGACAACGCGTGCGCGAACGCCATCGCCTGGGCGAGCTCGTCCGCGCCGTCGGCGTCGGCACTGATCCGCAGAACGAGATCGTCGGAGGCGATCGTCCCCTCGAAGCCGTGGTCGGCGTCGCAGTCCGGATCGCCGCAGGTGGCCGGTAGCAGGTCCACCCGGTTGACCGTGCCCCACCCGACCGTCATGGTCAGTTCGTTGCCGAGCGAACCGGGCCGGTAGGCGCGCGGGTTCGGCACGACATGGGTGAGCATGACGCCGCGGACCATCCGCAGGGGGATCGACTCGGTCGTCGCCGCGGCGACGTCCTCGCGGCCCTGTGGGTCGTCGGCGTAGTCGTCCGCGTGCGCGATGACGAGCCGGGTGCTGGTCAGGACCAGGACGGTCACGTGCCGGCGGATCGCGTCCCGGTCGAAGGTCGTCTCCTGGTGGACCAGGTGAGCGACGACCTCGTCCGTCGCGATGGCGGCGCCGAGGACGTCGGCGACCAGCTGGGGGTAGTACCCGGCTCGCTCGATCGCGGCGCGGAGGGCCGCCGGCAGGACGGGCAGCGCGGGCAGGCTGGAACGGGACGGCATGCGGACAATTGTGCCGCAGTGCCCGCCGCGGCTCGACCAGCGCGAGCCGGTTCAGGTCAGCGTGCGGCGGCCGCCGTCCTTGCGCTTCGGTCGTTTGGTGATGGCGATGCTCGCGCCGAGCACCTGCACCCCGCCGGGGTGGGCGACCACCGGGTTGAGCTCGAGCGAGGCGATCTCGCTGAAGTCGTCCCCGAGCATCGAGACCCGGGCGATGAGGTCACCGAGCGCGCCCTTGTTGACGCCCGGCGCGCCCTTGTAGCCGTCCAGGAGCGGCGCGCAGCGGATCGACTCCATGAGTTCGCGGACGTCGACATCCGTCAGCGGGGGGATGCGGTAGCCGATGTCCTTGAGGATGTCGGTGGTGATCCCGGCGAGGCTGAACTCGACGACCGGCCCGAACAGGTGGTCCTCCGAGGACGCGACGACGCAGGACACGCCCTGGCGCGCCATCCGTTGGACGACGAAGTGGTCGGCGTCGTAGGCGGCCAGGGCCTCGGACAGTGACGCGAAGGCGACCCGCATCGAGGCCTCGTCCTTGATGTCGACGCGCACGCCGGTCAGCACCGACTGCGCGCGCACCAGCGGGGAGGTCGACTTCAGGACGACGGGATAGCCGAGTTGCTCCGCCGCCTCGACCGCCTCGTCCGCGGTCAGCGCCGGGATCCGCGGCCACAGGTCGATCCCGTATGCCGCGAGCAGGGCTTCCGCCTCGGCCTCGGTCAGGTCGCGCCCGTTGGGATCCTCGGCGAGCACCTGGTCGATGAGGGCCTCCGCGTCGAGCCGCGCGACACCGACGCGCTCGAGAAGGCGCCCCTTGTCCTTCTGCCGCCACTGCCCGTAGCGGGTCGCCGCGGCCAGCGCCCGGGCCGCGTCCTCCGGGGTCGAATAGAGCGGGAGTTCGCGCGACGGCGCCTCCAGATCGGGCCCGGGGCCGCCCAGGGAGACACCCCCCTCGGTCTCGAGCACGCTGCCCGAACTGGTCGTCACGCCCACGGCGCCGATGACCGTCGCGACGCAGGTCTTGTCGCTGTCGGCGACGACGTCGCGGATCCGGTCGAGCGCCTCCTGGCTGATCGGGTCGATCGGCGGAGTGAAACACATGAGGACGGAGTCGACATCGTCGCTGTGCAGGAGCCGGCGGACCGCCTTGGCGAATTCGGCCAGGTCCATGTGCGGCGGGACGGTCACCGGCTCGCCGGCGATCACCAGACCCCAACTCGCCGCCGTCTCGGCGGCCAGTTGGCACAGCTGAGCGGAGTTGCCGACGATCCCGACCCGCGCGCCGGCCGGCTGCGGCTGGTGGATGAGGATCTGGGCGACGTCGAACATCTGGTGGATGTTCTCGACGTGGATGACCCCGGCCTGGCTGAGCATCGACGCGAAGGCCTCGGGTGCGACGTCGGTCGCCCGCACCCGGTGTCCGGGCGGGGCGCCGAAGCGCGAGATCCCGGGCTTGATGACGATCACCGGCTTGACCATGGCCAGGCGCCGGGCGATGCGGGAGAACTTGCGCGGGTTGCCCATCGACTCGAGATAGAGGCCCACGGCCTTGGTGCGCGGGTCGTCGATCCAGTACTGCATGAGGTCGTTGCCGGACACATCGAGTCGGTTGCCGACGGAGGCGAACGTCGAGATCCCGAGGTTGCGCCGGAACGCGGACTGCAGGACGGCGATGCCGAGCGGACCGCTCTGGGAGAAGAGCCCGAAGTGCCCGCGTTTGGGCGACTGCGGGTTGAGTGAGGCGTTGAGGGCCACGCTCGCGTCGGTGTTGACGAGGCCGAAGGAGGTGGGCCCGACGACCCGCATGCCGCTGTCACGGGCCCGCCGCAGGACCTCACGCTCCAGCTTCAGACCCGCCTTGCCCGACTCGGCGAAGCCGGCCGACACGATGACCAGGCCGTGCACGTGGGCGCCGGCACAGTCGTCGACGATGTCGAGCACCTGGCCCGCGGGAACCGCGACGACGACGAGGTCGACCCGCTCCGGGATGTCGCCGACCCGCCGATGGGCGGGCACACCGAGGACCTCGCTCGCGTGCGGGTGGACGGCATACAGGCTGCCCTGGAAGCCGCCGTCCAGCAGGTGCTTCAGGAGGGCGTGGCCGACGTGGCCCGGGGTCTTCCCGGCGCCGACGACCGCCACGACACGGGGCGCGAGGAGCCGGGCGATGCTCAGCGACTCGGCGCGATGCTCGCGCGCGAGCCGGACCTCCTCCGACTTGGCGGTCGGCTCGATGTCGAAGTGGACCTGGACGATCCCGTCCTCGACGCGCCGCGAGATCGAGTAGCCGGCGTCGGCGAACACCTTGAGCATCCGGGTGTTCTGGGGGAGCACCTCCGCCGAGAAGCTGAGCAGCCCCTCCTCCCGACCGATGGCGGCGAGATGCTCGAGGAGGACCGACCCGATGCCCTTGCCCTGGTGGTGGTCGGAGACGTTGAAGGCGACCTCGGCGTCCGTCGGGGTGATCCGGTCGTAGCGGCCGATCCCGATGATGGCACCTCGGTGGGTGGCGACCAGCGCGATCCGGTCCTCGTAGTCGACGTGCGTGAACCGATAGAGGTCACGATCGCTGAGCTGTTTCAGGGGCGCGAAGAAGCGCAGATAGATCGACTCGTCCGACTGCCCCGCGTGAAAGCGGGTGATCCCGTCGGCATCGTCGGGGCGGATCGGACGCACGTGGGCGACGCTGCCGTCCCGCAGGACGACATCGGCCTCCCATTCGACGGGGTACTCCCTGGCCACGGTGGCGACAGCCATGAGATCCATGGTCTCATCCGGCGCGCCGATCCTTGGCAGACTCTCCCGAGTGACGTATGCCGCTCTGGTCCGGTCCCGGCGGATGACCCGCCGATTCGCCGCTGAGCCGCAGGTTCCGGCCCGGCTGGTCGCCGACCTGATCGACCTCGCCGCGCGCGCGCCCAGCGCCGGGAACACGCAGGCCGCCGACTATCTCGTCCTCCGGGAGGCGACGGAGCGGGCCGCCTTCTGGGCGGCCGCCACACCGACGTCGGGGAGGCATCGGCATACGTCCCGTGAGATGGCTCACGACGGCGTGGCGAACCCGTGGCTCGCCGGCGTGTCCGCCGCGCCGACGCTCGTCGTCTGTCTCGCGGACGAGGACGCCTACCGGCGCCGGTATGCCGAGCCCGACAAGGGTGCGGTCCCCCCCGCGGACCAGGACTGGCCGATCCCGCACTGGATCACCGATGCCGGGATGGGGGCCATGCTCCTCCTGCTCGGTGCCCACGACGCCGGGCTCGGGGCGCTCTTCTTCGGCATCCCCGGCGCTCGACATGATGCCGTGCGGGCGGCGTTCGGCATCCCGGCCGGCCGCTCCCTCGTCGGCGTCATCGCCCTCGGCCACGAGGCGGAGCGGGTGCGCGGTCGCTCCCTCGATCGCGCCCGCCGACGTGGCCCCGAGGTGACCCACTGGGGCCGCTTCGGCGTGGCCACCCCGCCCGGGCCGCCCCCGTCGGCGACAATGCCGACGGAGTCCACGACCCAGTCGGCTCGGCCGCCGGCCGTGGAGCGCACCTAGAGTCGATGCCGGGGCATCGGCGCCCCCGAGGAGGCAATCGCAATGGCCCGCCAGGGAAGCGGCGACCCCACGCCGCCGGACGACGGCCAGGTCGTCGACATCGACGTCAGCGAGGAGATGCGCAACGCATTCCTCGAGTACAGCGTCTCGGTCATCCACTCCCGGGCGCTGCCCGATGCCCGCGACGGCCTCAAACCGGTCCAGCGCCGCATCCTGTTCTCGATGCACGAACTCGGGTTGCGGCCCGACCGCGGCCACGTCAAGTCGAGTCGTGTCGTCGGCGACGTCATGGGCAAGTACCACCCGCACGGCGATCAGGCGATCTATGACGCCCTGGTCCGGCTCGCCCAGCCGTTCACGATGCGGATGCCCCTCGTCGACGGCCACGGCAACTTCGGCTCCCTCGACGCGGGCCCGGCCGCCGCCCGCTACACCGAGGCCCGGCTCGCCCGGGCGGCGATGCTCATGGTCACCGGGCTCGATGAGGACACCGTCGACCAGGTCCCCAACTACGACGACCAGTTCCTCCAGCCCGCGGTGCTGCCGGCGGCCTATCCCAATCTCCTGGTCAACGGCGCCAGCGGGATCGCCGTCGGGATGGCGACCTCGATGCCGCCGCACAATCTCATCGAGGTCATCGGCGCGGCCCGCCACCTCATCGCCCACCCGGAGGCGACTCTGGAGGACCTCATGCGGTTCGTCCCGGGTCCGGACTTCCCCGAGGGCGGGACGATCGTCGGACTCGACGGGATCCGCGAGGCCTACGCCACCGGCCGCGGGAGCTTCAAGACCCGGGGGACGACCCGGATCGAGAAGCTCACCCCACGCAAGATGGGCATCGTCGTCACCGAACTGCCCTATCTCGTCGGGGTCGAGAAGGTCGTCGACCGGATCAAGGCGCTGGTGACCGCCAAGGACAAGAAGCTGACCGGGATCAGCAATCTCGTCGACCTGACCGACCGCAAGAACGGCACCCGGCTGGTCATCGAGATCAAGAACGGCTTCAACCCCGACGCCGTCCTCGCCGAGCTCTATCGGCTGACGCCGCTGGAGGACTCCTTCGGGATCAACAATGTCGCGCTCGTCGGCGGCCAGCCGCGCACCCTCGGCCTGAAGGAGCTGCTGCAGGTCTTCGTCGACTTCCGGATCGACGTCGTCCGGCGGCGAACCGCCTATCGCCTGGCCCGACGGGAGGAGCGGCTCCACCTCGTCGAGGGCCTGCTCATCGCCATCCTCGACATCGACGAGGTCATCCAGCTCATCCGCTCCTCGGACGACACGGCGATGGCCCGGACCCGGTTGATGTCGGTCTTCGAGCTCTCTCAGGCTCAGGCCGACTACATCCTCGAACTCCAGCTGCGCCGCCTGACCAAGTTCTCGCGGATCGAGCTCGAGGAGGAGCGCGACCGACTCCAGCGGGAGATCGGGGAACTGCGCGCTCTGCTCGAGGACGAGGGCCTGCTGCGGGGGCTGGTCTCCAGCGAGCTCGCCGAGGTCGCCAAGGCCCACGGGACTCCACGACGGACCGTCCTCCTCGAGTCCGCCGGGGTTCCGGCGGCGACGAGCACGCCCCTGGAGGTCACCGACGACCCGTGCTGGGTGCTGCTCTCCTCCACGGGGCTGCTGGCCCGAACTTCGACCGCTGCGCCGCTGCCCGCCGAGGGACCGCGCGCCAAGCACGACGCCATCGTCGGCGCGGTCCGCACGACCGCGCGCGGCCAACTCGCCGCGGTGACCAGCCGGGGTCGTCTGCTGCGCCTGTCCGCCCTCGAACTGCCCACCCTCCCGGCGACCGCCGGCGCGCCGAACCTGTCGGGCGGGACGCCGATCACGGCATACGTCGAACTCGGCCGCGAAGAACGGGTCCTGACGATCTGCGCAATCGGGCCGGATAGCCCTAGCCTGGCCCTGGGAACCGCCTTTGGCGTTGTCAAACGCGTGGTCCCGGACTATCCCGTCGGGCGGGCCGACTGGGACATCGTCGCGCTGAAGGAGGGGGATGAGGTGGTCGGGGCCGTGGAACTCGACTCCGAGGAGATGGATCTGGTCTTCCTGACGGCGCAGGCGCAGTTGCTGCGTTTCCCGGCCGCGGCCGTCCGGCCGCAGGGCCGGTCCGCGGCCGGGATGGCCGGCGTCCGGCTCGACTCCGGCGACCGGGTGCTCTTCTTCGGGGCGGTCGACCCACGCGCGGACGCGATCGTCGTCACGGCGTCGGGGACCTCCGCCGCGCTCCCGGGCACCCAGCCGGGCGCGATCAAGGTCACGCCGTATGCCGAGTACCCCCCGAAGGGGCGCGGCACCGGCGGCGTGCGAGCCCACCGGTTCCTCAAGGGCGAGGACACCCTCGTCCTCGCCTGGGCGGGCGGCCTGCCGGCGCGAGCGAGCGGCGCCAACGGGGTCCCCCTCGACCTGCCGCCGGCCACCGGTCGGCGGGACGGCTCGGGCACCCCGGGCCGAGCGGTCATCGGCGCGATCGCGGGACCGGTTCGCGAATGACGACCATCGCCGACGTCGCCGCGCTGGCCGGAGTCTCGGTCGCGACCGTCTCGCGCACCCTCCACGGGTCGGCGCGGGTCGACCCGCGGACCCGGGAGAAGGTCCAGGCGGCCGCGGCGGCGCTCAACTACGTCGCCTCACCGACCGCGATGTCGCTGGCCTCCGGACGGACCAATGTCGTCGCGGTCGTCGCGCCCCTGATGAGCCGGTGGTTCTTCGCGACCGTGGTCACGACGATCGAGCAGGAACTGCGCCAGCAGGGCTATCACGTCCTCCTCATCATCCTCGAGGGCGAGGGCGAGGCCAGCGGGCTGCGGATGGAGATGTTCGCCAAGCGGGTTGACGGCATCATCTCGCTCAACGTGCGCCCCTCCCCCGACGAACTGGCCATGCTCGAACGGCTCCGGCTGCCGATCGTCGCCGTCGGTATGCCGCTCGGCTCCTGGCCGCGGGTGCACATCGACGACGCGGCCGCGGTCCGCTCCGCGGTCCAGCACCTCGTCGGGCTAGGCCACACGGACATCGGGTATGTCGGCACGTCGGACATCTCCTTCGCCCACATGTCCACTCCGAGCGTCCGGGTCGAGGCCTTCCGCAGGGCCATCGCCGAGGCCGGGCTGGTGGCCCACCCCGAGTGGGCGATCGCCTCCGAGTGGACCGCCGACGCCGCCGCGAGGCGGGTCGAGCAGGTGCTGCGCGAGCCCCACCGGCCGACGGCGATCCTCGCCGCCTCCGACGAGATGGCGGTCGGCGTCATCGGGGCGGCCCGGTGGATCGGCATCGACGTCCCGCGCGATCTGTCGGTGATGGGCATCGATGACCACACCTTCGCCGCCGTGCTCGGCCTGACGACGATCCATCAGGACGTCCGGGCGCAGGGTCGGGCGGCGGTGTCCCTGCTGGTCGCCACCATGCGTGGCGAACCGGTCGCGAAGACCCAGATCGAGGTCCCGACCTACATCATCGCCCGGGAGACCACCGCCCCCCTCGAGGCGGCCGACGGCTGCTGATCCGGGCGGCGGGACACCGAGGGCGACGACCGGTTGACGCCGTTCGGCACGTCTCCCTCGACGGGTATGCCGACCGGGGGCCGGTGCCCGGTCAGGCGTCGATGCGCTCGCGGTCGAGGCGGGCCGACCCGGCGACGATGAAGTCGCGGCGGGGGGCGACCTCGTTGCCCATGAGCATCTCGAAGGTGAGCCCGGCGTTGGTGGCGTCCTCGACGGTGACGCGGCGAAGGGTCCGTCGGGCGGGGTCCATCGTCGTCTCGGCGAGCTGGTCGGCGTCCATCTCGCCGAGCCCCTTGTAGCGCTGCATCGGCTGCTTGATCGTCCGGCCGCGCCTGGTGAGGGTGGCGACGGTCTGGCGCATCTGCCCCTCGGAATAGGTGTAGATCAGCTCGTTGGGCTTGCTGCCGGGGTTGACGACCTCGATCCGGTGCAGCGGCGGGACCGCGGCATACAGCCTCCCGGCCTCGACCAACGGACGCATGTAGCGGAAGAACAGGGTGATCAGCAGGGTGCGGATGTGGGCGCCGTCGACGTCGGCGTCGGTCATGATGATGACCTTGCCGTATCTCGCGGAGTCGAGGTCGAAGGTGCGGCCCGAGCCGGCGCCGATCACCTGGAGGATCGCCGCGCACTCGGCGTTCCTGAGGGTGTCGGCGACGGAGGCCTTCTGGACGTTGAGGATCTTGCCGCGGATCGGCAGCAGCGCCTGGAACTCGCTCGACCGGGCGAGCTTGGCCGTGCCGAGGGCGCTGTCCCCCTCGACGATGAACAACTCGGTCCGCTCGGTGTCGTTGCTGCGGCAGTCGGCGAGCTTGGCCGGCAGGGTGGAGGACTCGAGGGCGTTCTTGGCCCGCTGGGTCTCCTTGTGCAGGCGCGCGGAGATGCGGGACTTCATCTCGGCGACGACCTTCTCGAGGAGCTGGTCGGCCTGCTGCTTCTTGCCGCGCTCGGGGCGCTCGAACCGCTCGGTGAGTTCCTGGTCGAGGATCCGCGCGACGATGGCCCGCACCGCCGGGGTGCCGAGGACCTCCTTGGTCTGGCCCTCGAACTGCGGCTCGGCGAGCCGGACGGTGACGACGGCGGTCAGGCCGGCGAGGATGTCGTCCTTGTCGACCTTGTCGGTGCCGACCTTGAGCCGCCGGGCGTTGAGCTCGAGCTGGCGGCGGAAGACCTTGAGGAGGGCCTGGTCGAAGCCCATGATGTGGGTGCCGCCCTTGGGGGTGGCGATGATGTTGACGAAGCTCGCGACGACCGTGTCGAAGCCGCTCCCCCACCGCAGGGCGATGTCGACGCCGCACTCGCGGGTGACGTCGGTCGGGGTCATGTGCCCGCGACTGTCGAGGACGGGCACGGTCTCGACGAACTCGCCGGCCCCCTGGATGCGCCAGACGTCGGTCACCGGGGCGTCGGTGGCGAGGAACTCGGCGAACTCGCCGATCCCGCCCTCGTGCCGGAAGACCTCCTCGTGCGGGCCGTCGACGCCGAGCGTGCCCGGCAGCCCCCGCTCGTCGCGGATGAGGATGGTCAGCCCGGGGACGAGGAAGGACGTCTGGCGGGCGCGGGCGCGCAGGGCCTCGTCGTCGAACTGGGCGTCCTTGACGAAGATCTGCCGGTCCGCCCAATAGCGCACCCGGTTGCCCGTCCTCCCCCGCGCCACCCGCCCGATGATCCGCAGCGTCGGGGTCTCGTCGTATGCCGTGAACTCCGCCTCGGGGTCGGGTCCGGTCGCCGGGTCGGCGAAGACCCCCGGCTCGCCTCGGCGGAAGCTCATCGCGTGGGTCCGGCCCCCGCGGTCGACCTCCACGTCGAGCCGGGCGCTGAGCGCGTTGACGACCGAGGCGCCGACGCCGTGGAGGCCACCGGAGGCGGTGTAGGACCCGCCGCCGAACTTCCCGCCCGCGTGGAGTTTGGTGTAGACGACCTCGACCCCGGTCAGGCCGGTCCGTGGCTCGATGTCGACCGGGACGCCACGGCCGTTGTCGCGGACCTCGACCGAGCCGTCGGCGTGGAGCAGCACCTCGATCCGGTCGCAGAACCCGCCGAGGGCCTCATCGACGGAGTTGTCGATGATCTCCCACAGGCAGTGCATCAGGCCGCGGCCGTCGGTCGACCCGATATACATCCCCGGGCGCTTGCGCACCGCCTCGAGGCCCTCGAGCACCTGGAGGTGGTGGGCGGTGTAACTGGTCTCTCGTCCGGTGGTCGGCACCCGCGGGATCCTTCCTTCTGTCGTCAGCCGTCACCGTAACCCCCGGGTCCGACAGCCGGCCGGAGGGCACGCGGACGGTGCCGTCGAGAGCGACCTGCGTGCCGGGAAGCATCCGGCGTGCTTGACTGTTGCAACCGGTGTCGACCGCGACGCGTCCAGGAGATGGACCGGCGAGGTGGATCCTCGGCATACAGAGAGAAGGTAGTGACTGTGACCCCGGTGCTGGACACCCCCCTGACCGCAGCCGATCGCTGCGACCGCTGTGGCGCCCAGGCCTATGTCCGCGCCCGCCTCCACGCGGGGGGCGAGTTGCTGTTCTGCCTGCACCACTCCAAGGAACACCTGCCCAAGCTGCGCGACCTCGCCGTCATCGACGACGAGACCTCGCGTCTGATCGAGACCCCCGCCTTCACCGGCCCGCAGGGGTGATCAGCGCCGCGGCGGCCGAGGTCGCCTCGGCCAGCCCGTGGATCCCCGGACTCGTCATCGTCGCCGGGATCCTCGGCGTCATCGTCCCCGTCATCCCCGGCCTGATCGTCGCCCTCGGTGGGGTGCTGCTGTGGGCGATGGACCTCGGGACGACGACCGGCTGGGTCGTGTTCGGCATCTGCTGTGTCCTGTATGCCGCGGCGCTCGTCCTCCAGTTCACCATCCCCGGCCGCCGGATGAAGGCCGCGGGGATCGCGACGTCGACGCTGCTGATCGGGCTGGTCGTCGGGATCGTCGGCTTCTTCGTGGTGCCGGTGATCGGCGGGCCCCTGGGCTTCGTCCTCGGGATCTATCTCGTCGAGTTCGGGCACTCGCGCGACACGACCCGCGCGTGGGCGTCGACGAAGGCGGCGTTGCGGGGCGTGCTGCACTCGATGGGCATCGAGTTGACGGCTGGTCTGCTGATCCTGACGACGTGGGTCGTCGGGGTGCTCATCACCCGCTGACGCGGGCGGAGGGGATCACCACTGGCCGCGGCGGCGGTCCCAGCGGTCTTCCATGCGTTGCATGAAGGTGCCGGAGCGCTGCGTGCGCCGACCACCGCGGGCCCCGCGGGGCGCGCCGCGACCGCGAGTGGCGGTGGCCTCGACCTTGCGGGGTGGCGCGAACGCGAAGGCGAGGGCGGCGACCATGAGGACGAAGCCGATTCCCCCGACGATCCACGTCGTGTTGATTCCGACGATGACGAGCCCGAGCCCGGCCAGGGCACCGACGGCTCCGATCAGGTGGTGCTTGTGCGATCGCCGGGCGACGCCCTGCATGTGGGTCGCGAACCGAGGATCCTCGGCATACAGCGCCTGTTCCATCTGGTCCAGGAGGCGCTGCTCATGGTCTGACAGCGGCATTGTCGACCTCCTTCGGGCGCCGTGATCCGGGCCTCGCCGGCCCGGTGGTCGAATCGTATGTCCAGTGAACGTCCGGTGCGGTCGAAAGGTTGCGAATTCTTCCCGCTCCGGGTCGTATCGAGGCCAGAATAAGCCGAGACGACCCGCCGTGGAAGGTGTGTCAGTCACGTCTCAGAAGACTCGCAGGACGTACACTGCCCGACCCGAAGCGGGCGGTCGCCCGATCCACCGCACGGTCGGCGTCGCGCCACCCGAACTCCGGGTCGTCGAGGGCGGGTTGGACGCTCGCGCGGTCGGCCGGGATCAGGCCCTCGACACGGACGCCGACCAGACGCAGGCGGGCCCGCTGGAGGCCGAGGGCGTCATAGAGGGCGAGCGCCGCGGCATACACCTCCCGACTGACGTCGGTCGGATCGCGCAGGGTCCGGCTGCGGGTGATCGTCGTGAAGTCGGCGAACCTCACCTTGATCGAGACGGTCCGGCCGGTCAGGCCGGCGGCCCGCATGCGGCGGGCGGTCTTGTCGGAGAGGCGCAGGAGTTCGCGGTGGATGTATGCCGCGTCGTCCACGTCCACGGGGAAGGTCTCGTCGGCGCCGATGCTGCGCTCGCGGTGGATCGGCTCGACGCGGCGCGGGTCGCGGCCCCAGGCGAGGTCGTGGAGGTGGGCGCCGGTCGCGTCGCCGAGGGCGCGCCGGAGGGTGGCTTCGGGGGTGTGGGCGATGTCGGCGACGGTGGCGAGACCGAGACGGGCGAGGTGTTCCTCGGTCTTGTCGCCGACGCCCCAGAGGGCGGCGACGGGCAGTTGCTGGACGAAGGTGACGACCTCGGCGACCGGGACGACGAGCAGGCCGTCGGGTTTGCACAGGCCCGAGGCGAG
>JBDIAJ010000041.1:0-27925 GCA_039812345.1 Nostocoides sp.
CTCCGCGAACGCCGCCCCCTCCGCGACCACGGCGCCGGCACCCGGCAGCCCGGCCACCGGCCGAGCCCGCGGGACGTCCGGCGCGGCGGCCGTGACGCGCACGCGGCCCCGGCGTCCACGGCATCGCCGACTCGGGCCGGTCGCGACGCTGCTCGCGCTGGGAGGGGGGCTCGCGGCATACGGGATCGCGGTGCTGGTCCACCCGGGAGCCGGCCCGGCGGATGTGACGATCGGGCTCGGCGCGGCGCTGGCCGTCCTCGGGGTGGTCCTCCTCGTCGCCGGCGCGGTCGGGCGCCGCGGGGGGCTGGTCGCCCTCGTCGCGGTTCTGCTCGCGGTGACCACCGGGGCGTCGGCCGCCGGGGGCCGCGACGCGCTCGCGGACGGCGTGGGCACGCGGTCGTGGGCGGTGACCACGGCGACCGGCTCCGCCTTCCGCCTCGGCGTGGGTGACGCGAACCTCGACCTGACCCGGTTGCCCACCGGCCAGACGGCCCGGATCACCGCGCACGTCGGCATCGGGCAGCTCACCATCGTCGTTCCCCGGGACCGCACCGTCCACCTGACCGGAAGAATCGCCGCCGGGGTGCTCACCGATGCGGGGAAGGATGTCGCGTCGAGTGACCCGCCGAAGGCACTCCGCCTGGATCACACCGTCGGCTCGGGCGCACCCGACGCCGAGATCGTCGTCGACCTCGGGGTCGGCGCCGTCAGGATCGCCCGGAGGTGAGCCCCATGCCAACGCGCCCCATCGCCACCGGCCCCCACCTCGGGACGATCGTCCTCGGCCTCCTGCTGCTCGCCGCCGGGGTCGCGGTCGTCGCCATGGAAGCCTCCTCCCGCCCGCTCGACTGGAGCCGCATCGGCCCGTATGCGGTGCTCGCCGCCGGTGCCCTCCTCGCCCTCGTCGGTGGCCTGGCCGCCCTGGTGCGCCGGCGCCCGCGGGGCCGAGGAACCCCTGCCGGCTAGCGACGCTCCCTCGCCGCCGCGGCCAGCCATCCCGCGAACCGGGCGTGATCGACGAGCGGCGCGCGGGGCAGCGCGGTCAGCTCGGCGAGCGGCACCCAGGCCACCCCGGCTGTCGTCCCATCCGCGTCGTGGACGGCCAGGGGGGCGGGCTCGGGGACGGACGCCCGATAGATCAGCCGCACCACCTGATAGTCCTCCCAGCACCCCGAGGGCGCCCGGCCGACCCAGCGCGTCGTGACGAGGTCGATCAACTCCACCGGGCCGAGATGCTGACCCGTCTCCTCCCACACCTCGCGGCGCAGTCCGATCGCCGGGTCCTCGCCTGGATCGACGCCGCCTCCCGGGAGCGTCCAGTCGCCGCCGCCACGAAACACCCGGCCGGACAACTCGGTGAGGAGGATCGCCGCGTCACGGACGACCACGGCGTACGCCGCGAGCCGCTGGTGCACCTGGACCGCGACGCCCGGCGGGATCGGTTCCTGTCCCGGCGCGGCGCGCAGCCGTGTTGTCGCACCCCCGTCCCCGGCACCCGGAACCACCCTCACCTGGATGACGACACCGTCCTCGCCCACCGGCGTGAACGCCCGCGCGACCCCGGTGTAGCCGCACCCGAGCGCGGCGAGTTCCTCGGCCGGATCGGTCCCGTGGGCGAGGACGAAATCGGCGACGAGGTCACCGAGAAGGGTCCGCCCCTCGATCCGTATGCCGCGGCTCACCCCCGCGCCCGCCGCTCGCCCATCGCGGTGATCGCCCGGGCATAGGCGGCCTCGACGTCGCTGGCCACCCGCGGCCACGCCTGGCTCGGGGCGACCGTCCGGTTGTGTGTCGCGATCCGTTGCCGCAGCGCGGGTTCGGTGGCCAGGCGGACGACCGCGTCGACCAGCCCGGCGTCGTCGGCGGCCAGCAGCCCCTCGACGCCGGCGCCGACGAAGTCGGCGACGCCGGACCCGGCTACGGCGACCACCGGCAGTCCCGCCGTGCGCGCCTCCAACGCCGCGACCCCGAACGCCTCGAGCCGGACCGGGGAGAGATAGACGTCGGACTCGGCATACGCGGCGACGAGGCGGGCCCGGCTGACTCGGCCGGCGAGAGTGATCCACGGCGATCCGGCCACGAGCCGCCGCGCCACCGGCAGCAGCGAGCCGTCACCGAAGAGGCTCGCCTCCAGCGCGACGTCGGCCGGGACCCGGGCGCGGACCGCCCGCAGCATCCGGATCAGCGCCGGCACGCGCTTGCGAGGGGCGAACCGCAGCGCTGTGACGATCCGGACGGCCTCGTGCGCCGCCGGCGGCCGCACCGGCCGCCAGCGGTCGGCGTCGATCCCGTTGGGCAGCACCGTCACCGGCACCCCTCGGGCGACGGCCGAGACCCGGTCGGCGGCCATCCGCGAGACCGCGGTGAGCACTGCCCCCGCCTGCGCGAACCGCGGGACCAGGCCGAGGGCGGCATACCCGCGCTGGGCGAGCGGTTCGAGGACGCAGTGCCAGGTCAGCACCGTCGGCACCCCCAGGTCGAGCGCCAGGTGCGCCATGTCCGTCGCGAACGGCGAGATCACCCCCATGTGCACGTGGGCGACGTCGTAGCCCCCGAGTTCGTCCCGGATCCGCCTGGGCGCCAACGGGTTGACCGGAATCCCGAAGGGCGTCCGGATCGAATGCCGATGCACCGTGACCGCCCCGTCCGCCTCGACGACCCGCCCGCGCACCCCGTCGGCACCGACCGTCGCCGTGTAGACGTGCACCTCGTGCCCGCGCTCCGCGAGCCGACGGCCGAGGTCGCGGACCTGGGTCTCGATCCCTCCGAGACGCGGGGGGTAGCAGTCGGAGAGGAGGGCGACCTTCACGCGCCGAGGCGGTGGATCACGGCCGTCCCGTCGGCGACGTCGAGTTCCCAGCCGCCGAGACCGCGCGCGGTGACCGGGGGCCCGGCCGGCGGATACGCCTCGGCGACGTCGGCGTCGACATAGAGCGTCGTCCCGGCGGGGAGGTCGAGTGTCGTCTCGGGCGCGCGCTCGCTGCTCAGGCGGGCCGGGGCGCCGAGGAGGCACGCGGCATACGCCGGGAGCGTATGCCGACCGCTCCCGACCCGCTGACTCGTCGCTCCGCCACCGAGCGCCTCCGCGACGGCCGGGTCGACCGCGCTGCGCAGGCCGGCCTCCTCGAGCGTGAGCCGCCGGGGCAGGGTGAGGCAACCGGCCACCGGGACCACCGGATCCTGATCGTCGCGGGCCTTGACCCACCCGAGGAGCAGGTGGCCGCCGGGGCCGTCGACGAGCTGCGGGGCATAGAACGCGACCCCACCGTCGACCAGTCCGGTCTGTCCCGTCGCCCGGAATCGCGGTGTCCCGGAATCCGATTCGAGGACGCCCCGGGCCCAGAGGACCTCGAGCAGCCGCCCGGCCTGCCAGCGGGACACCACGAGCACCGCCTCGTCGCCGAACAGCGCCAGCTGGGGGCACTCCCAGATGTCGGCCTCGGGAAGCGAGGCGAGCTCCGGATCCGCGGTGTCGGCGAGATGCCCGGCATACCGCCAGTGGAGGAGGTCCTCCGCGTCGAAGACGAGCACCGCCGGCCCCTGCGTGGTCTGCGCCCCGAGGACGGCCCACCGCCGGCCTCCCCAGGTGAACGGCACGGGGTCGCGCATGACGACGACGCCGGCCTCGTGCGGTGTCGTCCCGACGACGATCGGCGGTGACCACGAGATGAGGTCCGGCGATCCCCAGCGCAGGCACACGGTGCTCTGCGTGTCCGCCTTCGCGACCCCCGAATAGACCATCGCCGGCCGGTCCAGACCCGGCACGAACGACCCGGACCAGCACCCGAACGCGTCCGGCCCGCCGGGCACCGGCCCGAAGGCCACGGGGTGATCGGTCCACGTCACCAGGTCCGGGCTGCTCGTGTGTCCCCAGTGGATCGCCTCATGGACGGGGGCAGCCGGGTTGTGCTGATAGAAGACGTGCCAGGCACCGTCGGCGTGGGTCAGGCCGTTGGGGTCGTTGATCCATCCGTACTGCGGGCGAATGTGGAAGCGCGGCAGGAGCGCCGGCGAGGCGGGCGTCATGGCAGATCCTCGAGAGGTCGGCGTGGCGGATCGGGCGTTTCGCATCCTGGCACATCCCCCGCCGGTGCGAGGATGGGGGCGATGACCCCCTCCCCCCGGCGGCGAACCCTCGTCGCCTTCCACGCACACCCGGACGACGAGGCCCTGTTGACCGCCGGGACGATGGCGCGGGCCGCCGCGGAGGGGCACCGGGTCGTCCTCGTCCTCGCGACCGACGGGGCGCTCGGGCTCGCCTCGTCGGACTTTCACGGCGGCGAGGGGCTCGCCGGGATCCGCCTCCGGGAGGCCCACACCAGCGCCGCCGCCCTCGGTGTGGCTCGGGTCGAGTGGCTCGGGTATGCCGATTCCGGCCTCGCCGACCAGTCGTCCGTCGGCCCCCCCGATCCGCCCGGCACCGTCCGCTTCGTCCGGGCACCGGTCGCGGAGGCGGCGGACCGGTTGGCGGCGATCCTCGCGGAGGAGCACGCCGACGTCCTGCTCAGCTATGACCGCAACGGGGGCTACGGGCACCGCGATCACGTCCACGTGCACGCGGTCGGCGCCGCGGCCGCGCGCCTCGCCGGGACGCCGCGGGTCCTGGAGGCGACCATCCCGCGCGACCTGCTCGCCGCCGGAATCCGGTTGTCCGCCAGGGTCTATCCCTATCCGCCCGAGTTCGACATGGACGCCTTCACCCGCGCCTACAGCGCCAGGTCCGAGGTCACCCACCGGATCACGGTCATCCGATATGCCGCGGCGAAGCGCGCCGCGATGCGCGCCCACGCCTCGCAGGCGAGCGCGGACGGCGGGGACCGCACCCTCGCGGCGTTCCTGCGGATCCCCCGCCCGGCCTACGACCTCGTGTTCGGACGCGAGTGGTACCGCGATCCGGACCGGCCGGCCGGTGCCCCGATCGCCCGGGACGTGTTCGCGGGGCTCGGGTGAGCGGCATACGGCTCGGGCGGGTGCGGCTGACCTGGAGCCGGGTGGCGCAGATCGGTGTCGGGTTCGGCCTGACCGCGATCCTCCTCGGGTGGGGGCTGCCGCACTTCGCCAAGACGAGTTGGACCGCGGTGTGGGCGATCGTCTCCGAACTCTCCCCCGCCGAGGCGGGGCTCTATCTCCTGCTCGTCCTCGTGGGCCTGTGGTGCTACACGTTCACCTTCACCGCGTCGCTGCCGGGCCTGAGCCACCCGCGGGCGTTCATCGTCAACATCGCCGGCTCGTCGGTGAGCAATCTGCTGCCCGGCGGCGGGGCCGTCGGGCTGGCCGCGACGTTCACGATCTGCCGGTCGTGGGGGTTCACCCGGCGGGCGGTCTCGACGTCGGCGATCGTCACCGGTGTCTGGAATGTCCTGGCCCGGATCCTCCTGCCGATCATCGCCGTGGCCTCGCTGGCCCTCGGCAGCCATGACCTGCCGCGGATCATGCGGGATGCGGCGATCGCGGCGGTGCTCAGCGGGATCGGCCTGGTCGCGCTCTTCACCGCGTTCATCGCCTCGGAGCGGGCGGCCGCCCGGATCGGCCACACCCTCGATGTCCTCGCCGGCCCGCTCACGCGGCGGATGCGGCGAACGATGTCGTTGGACGCGCTCGTGCGCGACCTGCGGGTGCGGATCCTCGACGTGGTCCGCCGCGGCTGGCTGGGCCTGACGATCGGCCTGAGCGGGTACTTCGGGTTCTACTACGTCCTCTTCGTCGTCATCACCCGGGAGACCGGCGTCCACCTCTTCTTCGGCCAGCTCTTCGCCGCGTTCGCCCTCGGCCGGCTGCTCACCTCGGTCGGGGTCACGCCGGGGGGCGTCGGGGTGACCGAGACCGGCACGGCGGCGGCCCTCGTCGCGTGGGGGGCCGACCCGGCGCAGGCGACCGCCGGGGTCGTCCTCTTCTCGATCTTCACCCACCTCTTGGAGGTGCCGCTCGGTGCCCTCGGCTGGCTCGCCTGGACGCTCCTGCCGCGCGCGACCGTGGCCGGTGCGGACGACGAGGCCGAGACCGAGCCGCCTCAGCCGACCAGTCGGCGCACCTGACGGGTGCGGGCCTCGTCGGCGAAGGCGTCGTCCAGCGCGTCGGGGGCGAAGGCGATGCCGGTGGCGAGCGGAACGGCATACGAGAGAAGGGCGTCGGCGAACCGCGGATTGGCCGGGAGGATCGGGCCGTGCAGGTAGGTGCCGAAGACGTTGCCGGTCCGGGCGCCCTCGGTCCTGTCCTCGCCGTTGTTGCCGAAGCCCGACCGGATGGTCCCGAACGGGGCCTGACCCGGTCCGAGGGTCGTCGCGCCGGAGTGGTTCTCGTAGCCGACCAGGTCGCCGAAGTCCGTGCTCATGACGACCGGCCCGATCATCCGCTTGGGGTTGCCGTGCGTGGTCACGTCGAGGATGCTCAGGCCGGGCAGCCGGGTCCCGTCGACGGTGACGAAGGCGTTGCCGAAGAGCTGGTACATCCCGCAGATCATCAGCATCGGCGTGCCCGCGGCGGCGAGGTCGCGCAGGCGCGGCGCGATGACGGCGAGATCCTCCTCGACGCGCGCCTGGCCGGAGTCCTGGCCGCCGCCGCCGAGGACGAGGTGGGCGTGGTCGGGGAAGGCACCGCCGGGTTCGTGATTGTGCAGGATCGGGGTGTAGCCGTGCCGGCGCAGCCGGGCGAGCATGGTCCGGGTGTTGCCGAGATCGCCATAGATGCTCATCTCGCGCGGGTAGAGGTGGACGACGTGGACCTCGCCCTTGGTGTCCGTCATGACGCCTCCTCCCCGAAGGCCGGCAGGTCGTAACGGGCGGCCAGCGTCTTGCGCAGCGCCATCATCGCGGTGTAGGTGCAGAAGATCCGGCACGGCCGCCCCTGCCCCCCGGCGAGGAACCGGTCGAGGGCGGTGTCGAGGTCGGGTTCGACCGCGTGGACCGGCACTTCGTCATACTGCAACCGCAACGCCATGTCGTATGCGCGCACGCCCGAGGTGAGCGCGACGCCCACCTCCCGCAGGCTCTCGAACGAGACGTCATAGAGCCAGGAGACGTCCCGTCCGTCGGCGTAGTTGTCGTTGATGGCGATCATCGTCCGCTCGGGGGTGGTGCCGTAGGTCGCGAGGGCGACGGTGAACCCGGCCGGGTTCTTGACGAGGACGAGCTCGACCGGGGTGCCGCCGGCGTCGATCAGCTCGCCCCGGCCGAAGGGGGCGGTGACGGCGGCGAGGGCGGCGGCGGCGACGGTCGCGTCGAAGGCCGGGCCGAGGAGTTGGCGGGCGCAGGCGGTGGCGGCGGTCGCGTTGATCATCGCCGCGAGGCCGCGCTGCTTGATCTGCACCGGGCCGACGCGGCCGGTCGCGCCGTCCGGGCCGATCAGGACCTCGAAGGAGCGGTCGTCGACCGGCTTCAGGAGGGTGTCGTCGGCGCCGACCGGCGGGGCGGTGAAGTCGTCGCCGAACCGGACGTCCTGCTCCTGGAGCTCGGCGAGCCGGTCGGCGATCGAGCCGTCGAGACCGAAATAGTCCACCGCGACAGTGGGTTTCAGGGTGGGCGCGATCCGGGCGACGAAGTCGTCGTCGCGGTTGAGGACGACTCCGGTGGTGACCTGCGTCGCGAGTTGGGCGAGGAGCTTGGCGGTGTGGTCGATCTCGGCGAACCGGTCGAGCTGGTCGCGGGCGACGTTGAGCAGGAGCGCGTGGGTGGGCGCCACGGCGTCGGCGAAGCGGAGGGCGTGGGCCTCGTCGAGCTCGAGGACGGCGATGTCGGCGTCGAGCCGGCCGCCGATCCCGACCTCGCCGAGGAGGGCGGAGATGACGCCGCGGGTGAAGTTGCTGCCGGTCGGGTTGGTGAAGACCGCCTTGCCGTGGGCGCGCAGGAGGGCGACGAGCATCCGGGTCGTCGTGGTCTTGCCGTTGGTGCCGGTGACGACGACGATGCCGCCCGGGAGCCGGCCGAGAGCGTGGCCGAGGATGCCGGGATCGAGCCGTTCGGCGACCAGCCCGGGCATGGCCGACCCACCGCCCCGGCGGCGGGCCGCGGCCCGGGCGAGCTTGCCCGCGGCGATCGCGGCGGAGGTGCGCAGCATACGGATCAGGAGCCCCCCTCGAGCTCGGCGTTGACATCGGAGGCGTAGCGTCCGGAGCGTTCCTGGCCGCTCATCGCGCCGATCGCGTCGGTGACGGCGTCGGTCACCGCCCGGAGCAGCCTGGCCTTGACGTAGCGCTCCTCGAGGGCGGCGACGTCGATCGGGGGGCCGAAGGAGACGGTCACCTTCGCCGGCCGGGGCAGCCGGGAGTCGGGAGGCTGGACGTGCTGCGTCCCGCTCACGGCGCACGGGATGATCGGCGCGCCGGTCGTCAAGGCCAGCCGGGCGACGCCGGTGCGCCCCCGATGGAGGCGCCCGTCACGGGAGCGGGTGCCCTCCGGATAGATCCCGAACGCGCCGCCCTCGGCGAGCACCCGTTCGGCGATGTGCAGCGACTCCGCCGCCGCCCGCGCGTCGTCGCGCTCGACGGGGATGGTCCCGAACGACCGCATCCACGATTTGACGAAGGCGCCCTTGAGGCCGGTGCCGTGGAAGTACTCGGCCTTCCCGAGGAAGCTGACCCGGCGCCCGGAGGCGAGTGGGATGACCATCGAGTCGACGAAGGACAGGTGGTTGCTCGCGATGATCGCCGGCTGCCCATCCGGAGGGACATGCGCGCGGCCGGTCACGGTCATCCGCGTCATCCCCCGGACCACGGGTCCGATGACGACATAGCGCATCAGCCCGTCGAGGACCCGGTTGCTGTCGCCGAGGTCCGCGTCGCTGATGCCCTCCGTGGCGCTCACGTCGTCCCCTTCCCCTTCGGCCACCAGGTGCTGCCCGGCAGGAGATGCCGGTCGGCGACCACGGCGCAGAGCCCGATCGTGTGTCCCAGCGCGAGGACGAGCACGACCGCCGCGCCATAGAACAGCGTATGCGCCCGCGACCCGCTCAGCGGCTGCAGTCCGGCATGCCACCACCCCCAGAACGCGAGGGCGCCGCCGAGGCTGGCGAGCGCGGGGTGGCCGACCGCCCGGTCGAAGCCCGCGGCCCGCACCCGCGGGCGTGCGGTGTAACGCGCGGACGCGGCGAGCGCGACGGCCGCCACGGCCATGACCACGCCGCAGGCGGCGACGACATCCGACGGCCGGTGCCAGTGCCAGGCGAGGACGCCGAGACCGACGGCCCCGGCGACGAACCCGGCGAGGAGGCTGCCGAGCGGGCGCAGCGTGCGCGGGAGGCCGAGGACGAGGCAGATGCCGATGACGAGCGCCGCGGTCGTGTGCCCGCTCGGCAGGCTCAGAGGCGCGACCGGCAGCCCCGCGGCCCGGTGCAGGACGCTCCCCTTGAGATGGTCGGTCACCCACAGGGCGATCCCCGCGAACGCGGGGATGGCCACGGCGAGCCGCACCTGACGTTGAACGAGGGCGAGGACCGCGCAGACCGCCGTGACGGCGAGCACCGGGCCGGCGTCGATATGGTCGAAGACCCAGTTGGTCACGCCGGTGTGGCCGCTCGAGGGCGCCGAATAGGCGGCGAAGACGTCGTGATCGAGGCGCGCGGTCGAGAGATGTTCGAGCCCGAACCATACCGAGCCGCCGAGGACGAGGAGGCCGCCGACGAGCAGGGCGAGCAGATCGCCATACGCCCTCGCGACGCGGAAGCCGTTCACTCCCACTCGATCGTGCCGGGTGGCTTGCTCGTGACGTCGAGGACGACCCGGTTGACCCCGGGGACCTCGTTGGTGATGCGGGTCGAGATGTGGGCGAGGACGTCGTAGGGGACCCGGGTCCAGTCGGCGGTCATCGCGTCCTCGCTCGAGACCGGTCGCAGGACGATCGGGTGACCATAGGTCCGCCCGTCACCCTGAACGCCGACCGAGCGGACGTCGGCGAGGAGGACGACGGGGCACTGCCAGATGTCCCGGTCGAGTCCCGCGGCGGTGAGCTCGTGGCGGGCGATCCGGTCGGCGGCGCGGAGGATGTCGAGTCGCTCGGCGGTCACCTCCCCGACGATCCGGATGCCCAGCCCCGGCCCGGGGAAGGGCTGGCGCCAGACGATCCCCTCGGGGACGCCGAGCTCGAGACCGACCCGCCGAACCTCGTCCTTGAACAGGTCGCGCAGGGGCTCGACGAGGGCGAATTCGAGGTCGTCCGGGAGGCCGCCGACATTGTGGTGGCTCTTGATATTGGCGGTGCCGGTGCCGCCGCCGGATTCGACGACGTCGGGATAGAGGGTGCCCTGGACGAGGAACTCCACCGGGTGCCCGTCGGCGGCGGCGTGGCCGACGACATCGCGGGCGGCCTGCTCGAAGACGCGGATGAACTCCCGCCCGATGATCTTGCGCTTCTCCTCGGGGTCGCAGACCCCGGCGAGCGCCTCGAGGAACCGGGCGCGGGCGTCGACGACGATCAGCCGGATCCCCGTCGAGGCGACGTAGTCCTGCTCGACCTGCTCGGCCTCGCCCGCGCGCAGGAGCCCGTGATCGACGAAGACGCAGGTCAGCTGATCACCGACGGCCCGGTGGACGAGGGCGGCGGCCACCGAGGAGTCGACCCCGCCGGAGAGGGCACACAGGACGTGCTTGTCGCCGACCCGCTCGCGGATCGCCGCGATCTGCTCGTCGATGACGCTGCCGGCGTCCCAGTCGCCGGCGAGCCCGGCGCCGCGGTGGAGGAAGTTCTCGAGGACCCGCTGCCCGAAGGTCGAGTGGACGACCTCGGGGTGCCACTGAACGCCGTAGAGCCGGCGGGTGTCGTCCTCGAACGCGGCGACGGGGGCCCCGGCGGAGGAGGCGGTCGCCGTGAGGCCGCCGGGGAGGCGGGTCACGGCGTCCCCGTGGCTCATCCAGACGGACTGGTCCGCCGGCTGGCCGTGAAAGAGCGTCGAGGCGACGTCGTCGATCCGGACCCGGGTCGCGCCATACTCCCCCAGACCGGTGCGGGCCACCGTGCCGCCGCAGGCCTGGACCATCGCCTGGAAGCCGTAGCACATCCCGAACACCGGGACGCCGGCGTCGAGGAGGGCGGGGTCGAGGCTGGGCGCGCCGTCGGCATACACCGAGGACGGGCCGCCGGAGAGGACGATCGCGGCCGGGTCGCGGGCGCGCAACTGCTCGACGGTCAGGGTGTGCGGGACGACCTCGCTGTAGACCTTCGCCTCGCGGACGCGGCGGGCGATGAGTTGGGCGTACTGCGCGCCGTAGTCGACGACGAGCACGGGTCGGCGGCCAGCAGTCACGTGGGAACTCTAGCCGCCCGCGCCGTCAGCCCAGACGAGGTGCGATCTCGGCGGCGACGCGTCGCTCGGCCCAGAAGCTGAGGAACGGGACACAGCCGGCGAGCATGATCAGGACCATCTTGGGCAGGCTCCAGCCGACCTTGAAGCCGAGATTGGCGGTCGCGACGACATAGATCATGTAGAGGAATCCGTGCGGTTGCGGCCACCAACTGAGGGCGTCATTGGAGAAGCCCCAGTGGAGGATCATCTCGAGGACGAGGATGAGGAGGCCGACACCGACGACGAAGGCCATGACCTTGAAGAAGGTGAAGGCACCACGGGCCTTCGGGTCGGTGAGGGGAGCGGCGGTCACGACAGGCTGACTTCCTTCGGCGGATGGGGCGTGGTCACCTTAGCCGGGCCGGATTCCTCGCGATGCGCCTGGTGGACCATGCGGGCCCACAGATAGAGCGCGAACGCCGCGAAGATCCACCACTGGATCGCGTATGCCGCGTTGCGCCACTGCAGTCCGCTCGGCGGGAGCGGGGGCGGGACCCGGGTCAGGCCGGCGGTGGTGGCGGCCGGGGGGGCCGGGGTCTCGTCCTGGACGAAGCCGAAGGCGTTGTAGATCTCGCCCGACCAGGCGTTGACGAGCCGGGACAGGTCGACCGAGCTGAGCGTGCCGGCCGGGAGCCCGTCGCGGCTGGGGGCCTCCCCGGGGGCGAGGGAGGCGCGGACGGTGACGGGGGTCGTCGGCGGCGCCGGCGCGGTGGGGGTGGCGGTCCACCCGCGCAGCAGCGGGAGGGTGGCGCCGGTGGAGGCGACCGTGAAGGGGGTGACGACCCAGTACCCGGTGCGGCCGCCGAGAAGGCGGCCGGAGACGAGGACCTGCCCCTCGGCATACGTCCCGGTGGCGGTGATGAGGCGCCCGCTGCCGTCAGCGGGGAACTGTTCGTGGGGCCTCAGGATGGTGGTGACGTCCACCGGGGGTTTGGCGCCGGCCGCCTTGACCGCCGCGATCCGAGCCTTGTCCTGGGCCACGCCGAGTTGCCACCGGCCGAGTTGGACGAAGGCGATGATGACGAGGAGGGCGACCCCCAGCAGCCCCAACCAGCGGGGTTTGAGGGCGGTCCGGAGCACCCCCCCAGGCTAATCCCCCCCGTCGAGGGGCCGGTTCAGGGTCGTCGAGAGGCCGGTTCAGGGTCGTCGACAGGCCGGTTCAGCCCTTGAGCTTCGAGTCATCGAAGACGATCAGGCTGCCGCCATAACAGGCGACCCAGACCTGCTTCTTCGTCGGCTCGTAGGTGATGCCGATCGGCGAGGCGTCGGTGGCGACCGTCTGGAGGACGGTCATGTCGGAGGTGCGGATCTTGCTCATCGACGCGGAACCGTAGTTGACGACGTAGATCGCGCCGCCGTCGCGGGAGATCGTCATCGACCGCGGCTCGCTGGCGGTCCGGACCGTCGCCAGCACCGCACCGGTGGCCCGGTCGATCTTGCTCACCGTGCCGCTCGAGTTGTTCGTGACATAGAGGTACTTCGCGTCGGGGCTGATGACGAGATGCCGCGGGCCGCTGCCGGGCTGCGCGAAGGTGTTGACGGCCTTCGTGGCCAGATCGACGGTGACGATCCGCCCGGAACCCATGAGCGCGACATACGCGGTGGTGGAGTCGGGCGAGACGACGATCCCGCGGGGGTATTTCCCACCCAGGGCGATCTGCGTGGTCTCCGTGTTGGTCTTGGTGTCGATGACCGACAGGGTCCAGGAGCACCAGTTGCTGACCAGGACCTTGGTTCCGTCGGGGGTGACGGCGACATACTTCGGCACGGCGCCGACCGGGACGACCTTGTCGACGGCCAGCGTCGTCGTGTCGACCCGATAGACGTATGACGTGGACGTCCCGTCCCCGGCGGTGCACCGGTCGAGCCCCTCGGGACCGAAGCCCTCGCCATACATCGAGTAGTTGGACACCCAGGCATAGTGTCCGTCAGGCGTGAACGCGACCTCGACCGGGGAGCCCTTGGAGACCCCGGGGTGACCGGTGATGCCGAACTGCGCGAGGTCGACCGAGTCGGGGATCGTCTTCTGCAGGGCCCCGTCGGCCCGGAACACGCTGATGGTGTGGTGGTACATCATGTTCTGCGCGAACAGCAGGCCGGCGGGTCCGGCGACGATGGACTTCGGCGAGAGGTTCGCGGCGGCGATCCGCATGGTGCGGACCAGGGTCGTCGCGTCGGATGCGCCGGGGGCGCCCTGGGGAGCGTCGGGGCTCGGCGTGGGCGCCGGGATCTCGGGTGCGGCGCCGGCGGCCGGGGCGAGCGGCGCCACCGCCGTCGCGGACGCCCCGGGGGTGGTCGTCCTGGCACCGGTCGACGTGCCGGAACCGGAGAACAGGCCACCGACGAGGCCGACCAGGCCGTTGACGACGACCCACGTGAGCGCCAGGAGGGCGACCAGGATGAGCAGGGCGACGATCCGCCTGAGGGTGTAGTTGGGTCTCGGGCCGGGCGGGCGGCGCCCCGCGGGGCCGCCGGGGCCCCCGCCGGATCCGCCGCCTCGTCGCTCCGCCAACGCGTCCGTATGCCGCTCGGCCCCGTCCGCTGAGGGCGCCGGCAGGGTCTGGACCCGGCCCGACTCCCCCGCCAGAACCGTCGGCGAGATCGCCTCGCCGAGCGCGCGGGCAGGTGGAGGCGGCACCTCCACCACCTCGTCATCCGGCAACGACATCGTCACGCCGGTCAGCGTATGGCGCCGCTCGCCTCGTCCCGTGGCGCCACGCCCGAGCGGACTCGGGCCCGTCGTGGGGTTGGGAGCGGACGGCATACGGAAAATCGGTGTCGGACTGTCGGTGCCCGCGCGTAGCTTGGTTGGCTGTCATGAACACGCACGTCCGACAGCCCGGCAGCCCGCCGACGACGACACCGGCCGCATTCCTCCTGTGGGGAGCTCGGCTCCAGTGGCGCACCCTCCTCAGCGGAATGATCTGCGGCATCGCGTGGATGACGGCGATCGCGCTCGTGCCGGCGGCGATCGGGCGGGGCATCGACGCCGGCATCGTCGGGGGCGATCGTGCCGCGCTGGTTCGTTGGGCGGGCATTCTGACGCTGCTCTCGCTCGTCATCGCCGTCGCCGGGACCGTGCGGCACTGGTTCGCCGTCCAGAACTGGCTCGACGGAGCCCTTCGGACGGTCGTCGTCACCGACGAGGCGGTGACGTCGCGGGGCCAGGAGATCGCCCGGCGCTTCCCCGCCGGCGATGTCGTCAGCGTGACGACCACGGACATGGAGCGGATCGGGCACGTCTATGACACGTCGGCGCGGTTCTCCGGGGCCATCGTCAGCTATGTCGTCGTCGCCGTCATTCTCCTGCGCACGTCGGTCTCGACCGGCCTGGTCGTGCTCGTCGGGGCGCCGGTGCTGCTCGGCCTGTTGTCGCTGGTCATCCGGCCGCTTCAGCGCCGGCAGGCCGCCCAACGCGAGGAGTCCGGCCGCCTGACGACGCTCGGCACGGACACGGTCGCCGGCCTGCGGATCCTGCGCGGGATCGGCGGGGAGGCGGAGTTCGTCGGGCGGTATGCCGCGCAGAGCCAACGCGTCCGCGCCGCCGGGGTGCGGGTGGCGGGCTACCAGGCCGCGCTCGACGCGAGCCAGACGCTGCTGCCGGGGATCTTCGTCGTCCTCGTCGTGTGGACGGGGGCGCGGGCGGTCGTCGCCGGGGAGCTGACGACGGGTGAACTCGTCGCCTTCTACGGCTACGCGACGTTCATGGTCTTCCCGCTGCGGACGGTCACCGAGATGGTCGAGCACCTCATCCGCTTCCGCGTCGCCGCGGGCAAGGTGCTGAGCATCCTCCGCGTCCCGAGCGACCACCCGCCCGGGACGGCCGGCGAGCCCGTGCTCGCGCCCGGCGGTGAGGTGATCGACGAGGTGAGCGGCGCGCACTTCCGCGGCGGCGAGTTGACCGCGGTCGTCAGCGCGAGCCCGGAGGACGCCGTCGCCCTCGCCGACCGGATCGGTCGCCTGGGCTCGCCGCGGGGTCGGGTCACGCTCGGCGGTCAGGACCTGGGTGACCTGCCGGTGCCGGTGGTTCGGGCGGCCGTCCTGGTCAACGACCCCGACGCTCGGTTGTTCGCCGGCACCATGCGGGAGGAGTTGCGGGCCGGGCGGCGGGTGACTGACGCCGATCTCGACGCGGCGATCGACGTGGCCGCGGCGCGCGACATCCTCGACTCCCTTCCCGATGGGCTGGACGCGGCGATCGAGGAGAAGGGCCGCGGGTTCTCGGGGGGCCAGCGCCAGCGCATCGGGCTCGCCCGCGCGCTCGCGGCCGACCCGCCCGTCCTCGTCCTGATCGAGCCGACGAGTGCCGTCGACGCGCACACGGAGGAACGGATCGGGGCGGCCCTCGCTCAGGCGCGGCGCGGCCGGACGACGATCGTCGCGACCGTGAGCCCGCTGGTCCTCCACCACACCGACCGCGTGGTCCTGCTCGACGGAGGGCGGGCCGTGGCGAGCGGACGGCATGCCGACCTCGTGGCCGACCATGCGGCATACCGAGACATCGTGATCCGAGGAGGTGACGACTGATGACGACGCTGATCGACACACCGGCGCCGCCCACCGAGGCGACCCCGGAGTCGGGCCCGCCCCGACGTGGGCGCTTCGCCGAACCGACCCAGGCCGAGACCGACCCACGGCGGCGGACCCTGCCCGTCGCGGAGCCGGTCCAGGTCTGGGCGCACACCCGCGGGTTGCTGCGCCACAACCGTGGCCAGTTGGGCAGCGTGGTCGTGCTGCACGCCCTCGCCGCGGTCGCCGGCCTGGCCTCGCCGTGGCTGATCGGCGACCTCGTCAACGCACTGACGGCCGGCACGACCGCCCGTCATGTCGACCGCGTCGTCGGGCTGTTGCTGGTGGTCGTCGTCCTCCAGACCGTGGTGACGTGGTGGGCGAGGCGGGCCAGCTTCATCTTCGGCGAGAGCCTGTTCGCCGATCTCCGGGAGCGGTTCGTCGAGCGTGCCTGTGGGCTGCCGCTGTCGACGCTCGAGCGCGCCGGCACCGGCGATCTCGTGGCGCGGACCACCAACGACGTCGAAGCCCTCTCCTGGGCGGCGCGATTCGGCCTGCCGTCGATCTTCGTCGCGTCCATCACCGTGACCCTGACGGTCGCGGCGACCGTCTGGGTCTCGCCCCTGGGGAGCCTGGCGCTGCTCGCCGCGGTGCCCTTCGTCGTCCCGGCGACTCGCTGGTATCTCCGGAAGGCCCGCGCCGGCTATCTCTGGGAGCGGGCGCAGTGGGCCGTGCTCAACGGTGTCGCGGCCGAATCGATCGAGGCGGCCCGGACCATCGACGCGCTCGGTCTGGGCGCCCGGCGACACGAGCGGCTGGTGGCGGCGACGGAGGGGGTGTTCGAGGCGGAGTGCTACACGCGCCGGCTCCGGATGGTGTGGTTCATCCCGACGGAGTTCTCGTATGTCGTGCCCGCCGCCGCCGCGCTGTTGTGGTGCGGCATTCTCGTCGAGCGCGGCTCGCTCAGCGTCGGTGCCGCGACCACCGTCATCCTCTATCTGCGGCAGTTGGTCGACCCGTTCGACGAACTCGTCTCGTGGCTGGATGAGATCCAGGTCGCCGCGACGTCGATGGCCCGGATCATCGGGATCGAATCGGTGCCCGACGACCGCGTGCCCTCGGGCGACACCCCGACCGGGGACGCGATCCGGGCCGAGGCGGTGCGCTTCGGCTACCGGGCGGACCGGGAGGTGTTGCACGGCATCTCGCTCGACCTGGTGCCCGGGGAGCGGCTGGCCATCGTCGGGCCGTCCGGGGCGGGGAAGTCGACGCTGGGGCGTCTGCTCGCCGGGATCGACGGCCCGACGTCGGGGTCGGTGACGGTCGGCGGGGTGGCGCTGATGGAGTTGCCGATGGACATCCTGCGCGGCGAGGTCGCGCTGGTCACCCAGGAGCACCATGTGTTCGTCGGCACGCTACGGGACAACCTCCTCCTCGCCCGGCCAGGTGCCGACGACGCCCAGATCGAGACCGCCCTGGCCTCGGTCGACGCGCTGGAGTGGGCGACGGGCCTGCCGGAGGGCCTCGGGACGCAGGTCGGCTCGGGCGGCGTGGAGTTGAGCCAACCCCAAAGCCAGCAGTTGGCCCTGGCCCGGCTCGTCCTCGCCGACCCGCACACCCTCGTGCTCGACGAGGCGACGTCCCTGCTCGACCCGCGGGCCGCGCGCCACCTGGAGCGGTCGCTCGCGTCGGTCGTCGCCGGCCGGACGGTGGTCGCCATCGCCCACCGCCTCCACACGGCGCATGATGCGGACCGGGTCGCCGTGGTCGAGGACGGCCGGATCAGCGAGCTGGGATCGCACGACGACCTGCTCGCCCGGCGCGGACCCTACGCCGCCCTCTGGCGCTCCTGGCGCGCCGAGAGCTGACCGAGTCCGGTGACCGACCCCTCCCCCAAGGAATCGGGAGGACAATGTGGCAATGAAGGCCCTCTGGTGCCCGGCGTTCGCCACCCTGGTCGTCTCGGCGTGCGGCACCGGGAACGCGGCGATGACACCCGCGCCGACGTTCTCCACCGCCTCCTTCACGCACTGCCCCGGTGGGCCAGGCGGAGAGCACTTCGGCAACGACTGGACGCAGGTGGCGTCGAGTGCCACTGTCAGCCGGTTCGAGATCGCTGCGATCGAGAGCGAGACCGGTGAATCCATGCGCGTCTCGGTGACCGAGCACGGGACATCGAGTGGGCCGCGGGTCACCGAGATCGGGCTGTCTGACCCCGCGAAGGCGGCCGTCCGGTGGGGGCTGGCCAATCACGCCCGGTTGACCGTGCTCAGCAACCGCGTCAGCGCCACGCCGCCATTCCTCGCCGGCTCCTTCCTCATCGTCATCCCGAGGGACAGCGAGGCCTTCTTCGCCGGGGAGTGCGCCACCCGCGATCTCAACGATCCGATGCGCAAGCTCCTCGGTCCCGACTTCGGCAGACAGGTCGCCGCGCTGGCCGACGGGCCCATCACTCTCCCCGATGCCTCCCCGGCGAGTTCCGTCACCTATCTCTCCCCGGGCGATGCACCGCCCGAACTCCTCGACTCCCTGTCCCACATCACGATTCAGTTCGCTCTCCCCCGCCGGTGGGCGGACGCCGAACTCGGCGAGAGCTACGTGCTGGCCACCGAGGTGGAGGCCGGCTGGAACGACGCGCTGCCCTTGACCTGGAAGGATCCCGACCCCACGTCCACGCGCATCGGCGCCTACCTGCCTCCGCAGGGTCGGTTGACGGTCTGGATTCTCGGGGGTGACGGCGACCCAGCCGCTGAAGTGCGGCGCCTGGCCGACCTCGACTGCGCCGAACTCCTCGACCTGGCCTCTCGGGGGACGAAGGCCGATACAGATGTCGTCGTGGTGACCGTGGCCACCGACGCCAGCGCAGCGGAGGTCGTCGCGGGTGAGGGCACGGTCACCGTGCGCGCCGCCGCGGTGACCTGACCGACGCCGAGAGCGCGCTCGACGTCACGCCGCGGGCGTGACCAACGGCGTCCGCAGGGCCGGGTTGACCGCAGGAACCGCCTCCAGCCGCACGTATGCCGCACCCTGCCTCGGGCGCGGATCCGCCTCACCGACGTTGGGCCAGAGCGACATCGCCCGCTCCGCCTGCGCCGTGATCGTCAATGACGGGTTGACGCCGAGGTTGGCCGAGATGGTCGACCCGTCGGTCACGGAGATCCCCGGGTAGCCCCACACCCGGTGGTACGCGTCGACGACGCCCTCCTGCGGGCTCGCCCCGATGACGACCCCGCCGAGGAAGTGCGCGGTCAGCGGGAACCCGAGCAGTTCGCCCCAGTTGGCGCCGGTCACCGTCTTCATCCGGAACCGCCGCCCGAGCGCGCCGGCCAACTCACGTGCCGCCGCATGCCCCGACGGAATCCACGGCGGGTTCGGCTCGCCATGTCCCTGGACCGAGGTCAGCCCGATCCCACCGAACCGCTTCCGCCGGCCCGACACCGTCACCGAGTTGTCCCGGGTCTGCATGACCAGCGCGATGATCGTCCGCTCCGACCACCGCCGCGGTGTCAGCATGAGCAACTGCCGCGGGTCCTTGACCGCCGACCGCCGCAGCGCCCGAATCCGCTCCCGGGTCGTGTCCCCGGGGACCATGAGCGACTGGAGGCCGGCCATCGAATTGGACCCCGCGCCATACCGGACGTTCTCGACGTGTGTCTCGGGATCGGGGTGGAAGGACGAGGTGATCGCCACCCCGCGGCTCAGATCACCGTCGTGCGGCACGTGCGTCAGCGATGCCCCGAGCAGCGACTCCGAGTTCGTCCGAGTCAGCTCTCCCAGTCGTGGCGACAACCGCGGCAATCGCCCACTGGCCTTCAGCCCGTGCAGCAGCCGCTGCGTGCCCCAGGTCCCCGCGGCGAGCACGACCTGCCCGGCGACGACCGCGCGCCGGTCCTTGCGGACCCAGGCCCCGGTCCGTTCACTGACGATCTCGTATGCCGCGGGCTCACCCCCCGCACCGCGCCCCACCGGCCGCAGGTCGACCACCGTCCGCAACGGCTGGATGACGACGCCGAGCTTCTCGGCGAGCGCGAGATAGTTCTTGACGAGGGTGTTCTTGGCCCCGACCCGGCACCCGACCATGCAGTTCCCGCACTCGGTGCACCCCGTGCGCGCCGGCCCGGCGCCGCCGAAGTAGGGATCCGCGACCTTCTCCCCCGGCTTGCCGAAGTACACCCCGACCGGGGTCTTCCGATAGGTCCCCTCCACGCCCATCGCCTGGGCCGCCTCGCGCATCGCCTGCTCCGCCGGCCCGTCGCACTCGTTGACGACGACGCCGAGCATCGCCGACGCCGTCGCATAGTGCGCCGCCAGCTCGCCGCGCCAGTCGGTGATCCCGGCCCACTGGCGGTCCTCGAAGAAGGGCGTGGGCGGGACATAGAGCGTGTTGGCGTAGTTCAGCGACCCCCCGCCCACACCGGCGCCGGCGAGGATGAGCACGTCCGGCAGCTTGTGGATCCGCTGCACCCCGAAGCACCCGAGCTTCGGCGCCCACAGATACCGCCGGGCGTCCCAGTTGGTCTTGGCGAAGTCCTCGTCCGCGAAGCGGCGGCCCGCCTCGAGGACGAGCACGCGGTAGCCCTTCTCCGCCGCCCGCAGCGCGGCCACCGAGCCACCGAACCCCGACCCCACGACGACGACGTCATAGTCCGTCGTCACGACGGTCTCGTCGGCCCCCGCCCCGCCTCGCCCGGCCCCCGCCGTCGGAGGCGTCACTGCAGCCCAGCGCTCTTCATGACCTTCAACGCCACCGTGAGCACCTTGGTGAACGCCTCGTCGGACAGCCCCATGGCCGGCGCGATCGGGATGAGCCGCTGGGCGGTGACATTCTGCGACTCGGTGAACCGCAGGATGCCCTCGTCACCGTGGCGCCGGCCCATACCGCTCGCCTTCATCCCGCCCATGGGGGCGGCGACGCTGCCCCAGGCCGCGGCATACGCCTCGTTGATGTTGACCGTCCCGGTCTTGATCTGTCCGGCGATCCGGCGCCCACGCCCGACATCACGGGTCCAGACGGAGGCGTTGAGGCCGTATTCCGTGTCGTTGGCGAACGCGATCGCCTCGGCGTCGTCCCCGACCTTGTAGAGCGAGACGACGGGCCCGAAGGTCTCCTCGTCCCGGCACACCATCTCGGGCGTGACCCCGGCGAGCACGGTCGGCTCGTAGACGTAGGGCCCGATGTCCGGCCGCGCCTTGCCGCCGGTCAACACCGTCGCGCCCTTGGCGACCGCGTCCTCGACGTGCGCCTGGACCGTCCGCAACTGCGCCGGTGAGGCGAGCGAGCCGAGGTCGAACCCGAACTCGAGCGCCGTCCCGATCTTCATCTCCTTGACCGCCGCCACGAACCGCGGCACGAACGCGTCCCACACCTTCTCGTGGACCAGCAGCCGCTCGGTCGAGATGCACAACTGCCCCGCCGAGGAGAAGCACGCCCGCAACGCCCCCGGCACGGCCCGGTCGAGGTCGGCGTCGTCGGCGACATAGACCGAGTTCTTGCCGCCCAACTCGAGCGAGGCCCCCACGAGCCGCACCGCCGCCGCCTGCGCCACCCGCCGGCCCGTCGGCGTCGACCCCGTGAAACACACATAGTCGGCGTGGTCGAGCACCGCCGCCCCGATCGTCGACCCGGAGCCGAGCACGACCTGGAGGACGGCATCGGGCAGCCCGGCCATCTTGAGCAGCTCGACACCGGCGAGTGCGCACAGCGGGCTCTGCAGGTCGGGCCGGAGGATGACGCAGTTGCCGGCCATCAGCGCGGGGAGCGCGTCGGTGACCGCCAGCGACAACGGATAGTTCCACGGCGAGACGATCCCGATGACGCCCTTGGGGAGATAGGACTCGACGCTCTGGGTGAGCACCGGGAACACCCCGCGCTTCGGCTTCGGCGCCAGGGTCCGGGCCGCCGTCGCGGCATAGTGCCGGGCGACGATCGCGCAGTCGGCGACCTCCTCGAACGCCTGGATCCGGGTCTTCCCGGCCTCCAACTGCACCAGGTCCATCAACTCGTCCTGGTAGTCGAGCACCAGGTCGTGGAACCGGCGCAGGATCGCCGACTTCTCCTTCATCGGCACCGCCGCCCACGCCGCCTGCGCGCCTCGGACGGCCGCCTCGGCGCGCTTGACGTCCGCCAGGCTCGACAGGGGCAGGTCCCCGAGCACCTCCCCGGTCATCGGGGTGATGAACGTATGCCGCTCCGCCCCCGGGCTGCTCACCAGCTGGCGTTCGAGCCGGGCCAGCAGGGCCGGATCCATGATGGGTTCGGGTGTCGTCGGCAGGTCGGGAACGGCCTGCAGGGTCGCGGTCATCCAACCAGCGTAGGCACCGGGGCGGCCAAGCCATAGGAGAGCGGTCACGCCCACGAGGTGGCGGTGGTCACACTCGCCTCCGGCGACCGCGGGAGCCGGCTCAACTCCCGGTGAGCCCGTGCCGATGGGCCACCCGGGCGGCCTCCTGACGCGTGCCGACGCCGAGCTTCCTGAGGACGTTCGAGACGTGCACGCTCACCGTCTTGACGCTGATGCCGAGGTGCGCGCCGATCTCGCCATTGGTCCGACCGGCGGCCAGGTCGGCGAGAATCTCGCGCTCACGGGGGGTGAGTCCGGCGTCGGCGGGCGGGGTCGCCTCGGCCGGGGCGGACGCACCCGGATCGAGGTCGACGCGATACCACCGCGCGGTCCGCTCGATGTCGGCGATCAGCGGCGACAGGCCGATCTCCCGGGACCGCCGGTGCGCGGTGCGCAGGGCGGCGCGGGCCTCTCCGCCCCCGCCGCCCCGCAGCCCGGCCTCCGCCTCCCGCCACTGGACGTATGCCGCGGCCACCGGCCCCGCGGCCCGCTCACCCGCGTCCCGCCACGCCGCCGAGGCCCGGCCGGTGCCCGGACCGAGAGCCCGTCGGCGTTCGGCCTCCTCCAGGGGGATGGGCGTGTCCGGCCATTCGGCAGCGAGCCCGTCGAGGGTGTCCGACGCGACCCGCGCCTCCCGCCCCACGGCCGGGTCCTCGGCGAGATCGGCGACGGCCCGCCAGGCGAGGGAGAGCAGGGCGTCAGGGCGCCGCAGGCCGGCCCCGGCGGCGGCGTCGAGCCCCTCCCGGGCCAGGGACCAGGCGGTGTCGGGCCGCCCCGCCCACAGCCCCACCTCGGTCGCCACCTCGGTGACGGCGAGGCGCCAGGTCGGCGGGGTGTCGGGATCGCCGGCGAGTTCGAGGGCCTCGTCGATCCAGCCGCCCGCCTCCTCGGCCCGGCCGGTCAGGGCGGCGGCCTCGGCGGCGCGCATGAGGATCGGCGCGCGGATCAGTCCCTCGGGAGCCAGGGCCACGCCGCGGCCGGCCACCGACACCGCCTCCTCGAGACGGCCGAGCCGCAACAACGCCTCCACGGCATTCGCCATCAGCACACTTCCGCTGTGCCGCAGCACCCCCCAGCGCCCGAGTTCGTCGATCCCGGTGCGGCACACGGCATACTGCCCCTCGGCGTCGCCGCTCATGCCGAGGACGTGGCCGAGGTTCACGTAGGCCGCGACGAGGTCGTCCGCCCCACCGGCCTCCCGGGCCGCCGCCAGGGCGGCACGCAGGTGGGTGACGGCATCGGGGAGACGACCGGTCAGGGCCGCGGCGACCCCGAGCGCGTTGTGCGCAATCCCGGCGAACCGCCGCTGGCCCGCATCCTCGGCGGCCGCGAGCCCCTGGCGGCCGAAGGTCTCCGCGTCGTCGGTGCGCGACCAGGCCGCCGCCACCCGGGCGGACCACGCGAGGACCGCCGCCACGAGCGCCCCGTCCGTCCGGTCAGCCCCGTCCAGGAGGGCCCGGGCCTCGGCGAGCGCGGCGTCGGCGGCCTCCCCCTGGCCCGCGACGAAGTGGACCGCGGCGAGGGTGGTGAGGATCTCCGCCCGCAGCGCCGGGGCGGGGGCATCGTCGATCGCTCGCCTCAGCAACTCGACCGCGCCGCCCACATCCCCGGCCAACGCGGACGCGCGGGCACCGGCGAGGCGGATCCGCGCCAGCGCCGCCGCGTCGGCCACCGTGGCGAGCGACTCGGCTCGCCGGTACAGCGCCGCCGCGTCGTCGAAGGCCCACCGACGGTTCGCCACGTCGGCGGCCGCGAGTGCCGCCGGGCCCGCCTCGTCGGGGAATCCGGCCGCATCCCAGTGCCGGGCCAGCGCCAGCACGGACTCGTCGTCCGTTCGGCCGGCGAGCCCACGGGCGGCCCGCTCGTGCAGGCGACGTCGCCGCCGCGGGAGCGCGTCGGCATACGCGACCTCCGCGGCGGCCGGATGCCGGAAGGCGAGCTCCCGCGGACCGGCGATGACCACGTGCCCGTCGATCGCGGATCGCAGGTCGCGATCGACCGCCTCCTCCGGGCGATCCAGCACCCGGGCGAGCATCGATGCGCTCGCCCGCCCGCCGACGACGGCGAGCCCCTGCGCCAGTTCGCGGGCGCCCGCGGGCAGGACGGCGAGCCGCGCCGCGAGCAGCGCCTGCACGCTCGGCGGCAACGCCCCGGCGCCCTGGTCGCCACGGGAGAGTTCGAGCACAAGGAAGGGGTTCCCGCCCGCCCGCCGAGCCAGGGCGATCGCGCGCGCCGGATCGATGCCCGGATCGGCGCTGGTCGCCAGATCGGCGGCCTCGGACTCGGTGAGCGGACCCAGGGTGACGATCCGGGTCTGGCGCAGCCGGCCGAGCTCGGCGAGGGCGAGATGCCGGGAGTCGGAGGCCGTTCCGGTGTCGTCCCGGCAGGTGAGGATGAGGGTGACGCGCTCGGCCGAGAGGGTGGCCGCGGCATACGTGACGAGGTCGATCGTGCCCGGGTCGGCCCAGTGGAGGTCGTCGACGACCAGGGCGACCGGCCGAGCGCGGGCGAGGTCGCCGAGCAGGGCCACCACCGACTGGAACAGGCGAAGTTGCGGAGACGTCGCCGCCGACAGCCCGGTCGGGACCTCGGCGCCCGCCTCCCCCGAGATGAGCCGGGCGAGATCGGGAAATCGCCCGATCTCCTTGCGCCCCTGCGGTTTCTCATTCAGCCGGCCCAGGGCCTGGACGAGTGGCGCATACGGCAACGGCTCGCCGACCACCGGAAGGCACGCTCCCGACAGAACGATCGGCCGGGCCCGGCGCAGGGCCTGGGTGACGAGGCGGGTCTTGCCGACCCCGAGGTCCCCACGGACGAGGACGACCCGGGGGCGCCCGGCGGCGGCGTCCGCGAGCGCCTCCGTGAGCACGCGCGAAGCCGACTCGCGACCGACGAACGGAACCTCCGACACGGCAGCCACCTCCCGGTTCCGCCGAAACCCCACAGGCAGCCTATCGGGGCGCCTATCGTCGAGTCCTGGGTTCCCGGCGAAGGAGTGTCGTATGCCGCGCTTTCCCGACCGTCGACGTCTCGCGGTGGTGGGTCTCGCCGCAGGTGCGGTGGTCACCGCGGGCGTGGTCACGGCCTACCCCGGCATGGCGGTGTTCGACCCGGGCACACCGGCGGACGACGTCCACATCGGACGCGACGACGACACCGCGAGCAACCCGCTGATCCAGCCGCCGGGCGTCACGGTGCCCCAACACATGGACCGCGCCGATGTCATGTTCGGGCGGGACGGGGACGACCTCCTCGTCGGACGTCGGGGCGATGACGTCCTGCTGGGCGGGGCCGGGGACGACATCCTCGCCGGCGGGCCCGACGCGGGGACGTCGGGCCGCAACGACGTCCTCATCGGCGAGGACGGGGACGACATCGCCATCTGGTCGCCGGGTGACGGCAATGACGCGGTCGCCGGGGAGGACGGCGTCGACACCCTGATCCTCGGGGTCGCCGACCGGAGCGGGTCGAGCCTGACGCTCGCGACATACGGATCGCGCAGGATCCCCCGGGTGGACGTGACCGGGCGCCCCGGGGCGGGGTGCGCGATCATCCCGGTGAGCCTGGACGGGGCACCGGTCGACCAGTACCTCGTGCGCTATCTCGTCAATGGTTCCCCGGTCGCGACGATCCGGGTCAAGGGCGTCGAGAAGGTCTATTGCGCAACGGGATCCGCCGGGATGGTGCTGGTGGCGAGCCCCTCCGGTGCGGCGCCGACGTTCACGGCCGTGGCGGAGTCGTCCGTGCCCGGCCTGGTCGGAGCCATCCTGCGCTGAGGGGGTCACCTCGGCTCTCTGAGGTAGTCGCCCGATGTGCGGCGCGGGCCTCCGGGCGCACCGTGGTCGCATCAGCCCGCCGGAACCGCCGGAGGGCCCGAGCCGGAAGGCACGACGATGCGCATCACCACCACCACTCTCGCCGCGGCGCTCACCGGGGCCAGCGTGGCCCTGACCCTCGGCTCCACCGGCGCGATCTCCGCGCTGACGAAGGCCGCCCCGGTCGGCAGCACCTTTTCCATGGTCCGCTCCACCGGAACCCCGGCCACCTGCCTGCCGGCCGCGAAGGCGACCGTCACGGTCACCAAGCAGGGGACGACCGAGAAGATGGTGCTCAAGGCGACCGGACTGCGGCCGAACAGCGACTATGACCTGTTCGTCATCCAGGTCCCCGACGCCCCGTTCGGGCTGTCGTGGTACCAGAGCGACCTGCACGCCGACGCGTGGGGTGCGGGGCAGGTGAGCGTCGTCGGCCGGTTCAACCGGGAGACCTTCAGCGTCGCTCCGGGTGCGGCGCCGGCACCGGTGGTCCACGGCGCCCTCGACGCCGCGGTGAACCCGGTGACCAAGCCGGTCCACCAGTACCACCTCGGGTTGTGGTTCAACTCCCCCGCCGACGCCACCGCCTCCGGCTGTGCCGGCGCGACGACCCCGTTCAACGGCGACCACACCGCGGGCGTGCAGATCCTCAGCACCCGCAACTTCCCCGCCTCGGCCGGCCCGTTGAAGTCGATTCCGTGAGCCCGTATGCCGATCCGGCCCTCAGCTGGGCTGGTGCGGCGAGACGACGACGTCGATCCGCTGGAACTCCTTGAGCTCCAGGTACCCGGTCGTCGCCATCGCCCGGCGCAGAGCGCCCATGAGGTTGGTGCGTCCGTCGGCGGCGCGGGAGGGTCCGAAGAGGATCTCCTCCATCGTCCCGGCGGAGCGCACCTTGACCCGCTCGCCGCGCGGGAGTTCGCCGTGGTGGGCCTCCGGGCCCCAGTGGTAGCCGCCACCGGGCGCCTCGACCGCGCGGGCGAGGGCGGCGCCGAGGGCCACGGCGTCGGCGCCGCAGGCGATCGCCTTGACGATGTCGCCGCTGAACCCGACTCCCCCGTCGGCGATGACGTGGACGTAGCGGCCGCCGGACTCATCGAGATAGTCCCGCCGCGCCCCCGCGACGTCGGCGACCGCGGACGCCATCGGCGCGTGGATGCCGAGCGAGGTCCGGGTCGTGTGGGCGGCACCGCCCCCGAATCCGACGAGCACGCCGGCCGCCCCGGTGCGCATGAGGTGCAGCGCGGCGGTGTAGCTGGCCGCCCCGCCGACGATGACCGGGACGTCGAGTTCGTAGATGAACCGCTTGAGGTTGAGCGGCTCGGCCCGGCTCGACACGTGCTCGGCAGAGACGGTGGTCCCGCGGATGACGAACAGGTCGACGCCGGCGTCGAGCACGTGCTTGGCGAACTGCGCCGTGCGCTGCGGCGACAGCGCGGCGGCGACCGTCGTCCCGGACTCGCGGATCTCCCGGATCCGCTCGACGATCAGCTCCGGCTGGATGTCGGCGCGATAGATCTCCTGCATCCGTTCGGTCGCCCGCCGCCGCGGCAGGCTGGCGATCTCGTCGAGCAGGGGGGCGGGATCGGCATACCGCGTCCAGAGGCCCTCCAGATCGAGGATCGGCAGTCCGCCCAGACGACCGAGGGCGATCGCCGTCAATGGCGACATGACGGAGTCCATCGGCGCCCCGAGGACGGGGATGTCGAAGTGATAGGCGTCGATCTGCCAGGCGAGGGAGACGTCCTCGGGATCGCGGGTGCGGCGGCTCGGCACGACGGCGATGTCGTCGAACGAGTAGGCCCGCCGCCCGCGCTTCCCGCGCCCGATCTCGATGTCAGTCACGTCGGCAAGGCTATCGGGCCGTATGCCGACCGCTCGCCACGGACGTCAACTCTCGAAGGAGGCCTTCCGGGAGGCGAGGACCTCGTCGATCAGGCCGTACTCCTTGGCCTCGGCGGCCGAGAGGATCTTGTCGCGCTCGATGTC
>JBDIAJ010000042.1:0-27243 GCA_039812345.1 Nostocoides sp.
GGCGAGCAGGAGCAGGGGCTCGGCGACGAGGACGCCGATGGTGAGGGCGAGGAGGAAGCGCGGGAGGAGGGCGAAGACCATCCGGATCAGGGACCCGTTGCGGACCGTCGCCGGCCGGCCGTCCTTGCCGGGGACGAAGTCGATCGAGCGCAGCGGCAGCGAGACGAGCATCCGGTCGATGGCGAGGATGATCGCGCCATACGCCAGCGCGAGCAGCCCGATGAGGACGACCTTCCCGAACGACGCGTGGCTGTACGCGAACGCGAAATACAGCGTGACGAACATCCCGACGACCGCCATACCGGAGGAGATGAAGACGGTCGAACCGAGCAGGGTGTAGACCTTGATGTCCTCCGGAGTGGTCCGGAGACGGTCGGGATCGGCGCCGGCCATCTGGGCCAGGAACAGCCGATTGTCACGCTCGTTCACTCAACGAGGGTAGGTCACCGGTCCGCGACCGACCAATCCGTCGCCTCGGGCGGAGGCTCGGACGGTTGCCCGTATGCCGCGGCTCGCCACCCGGCCTGTGCACCGCGGGCGGGCCGTTCGTCGCACGAGCGGGCGCGCTCACAGGCACGCTTCGCACGGGGCGCTTGCCGTCGGGGCCGCGGCGCGGTTGGCTGGACTCCACGCCCGAGCCGAAGGAGTCTGCAGTGACCGAGGAAAGCCTGTCGCACGAGCACCACACGTTCCCACCCGACCCGGCGTTCGCCGCGCAGGCCAATGGCACCGCGCAGATGTTCGCCGACGCCGACGCCGACTTCGAGGCCTTCTGGGCCGACCAGGCCAGGTCCCGCATCACGTGGGCGACGGACTTCGAGACCACCCTCGACTGGTCCGGGGCTCCGTTCGCGAAGTGGTTCGTCGGCGGCCGGCTGAACGCGGCCTACAACTGCGTCGACCGGCACGTCGAGAACGGACTCGGGGACCGGGTCGCCATCCACTTCGAGGGCGAGCCGGGCGACACCCGGACGATCACGTATGCCGAACTCCAGCGCGACGTCTGCAAGGCGGCGAACGCGTTGGAGGGGCTCGGCCTCGCCGAGGGGGACACGGTCGCGATCTATCTGCCGATGATTCCCGAGGCGGTCGTCGCGATGCTCGCGTGCGCCCGGATCGGCGCCCCGCACTCGGTCGTCTTCGGCGGGTTCTCCGCGGAGGCGCTCAACACCCGAATCAACGACGCCCAGTGCAAGTTCGTCATCACGGCCGATGGCGGATACCGGCGCGGGAACCCCAGTGCCCTCAAGCCGGCCGTCGACGCCGCCCTCGACCACGCGGACACCTCGGTCGAGAAGGTGCTCGTGATCAAGCGCACGGGACAGGACGTCGCCTGGAACGACGCGCGCGACCTGTGGTGGGACGACGTGGTCGGCCCGGCCGCGGACACCCACGAGGCGGTCCCGCACGACAGCGAGCACCCGCTGTTCATCCTCTACACTTCCGGCACCACCGGCAAGCCGAAGGGCATCTTCCACACGACCGGCGGCTACCTGACGCAGACGGCCTACACCAACGCCGTCGTCCACGATGTCCATCCGGAGAGCGATCTCTACTGGTGCACGGCCGACATCGGCTGGGTGACCGGGCACTCCTACATCGTCTACGGCCCGCTGGCCAACGGGGCGACGCAGCTGCTCTACGAGGGCACCCCCGACACCCCGCACCAGGGTCGCTGGTGGGAACTGATCCAGAAATACGGCGTCTCCATCCTCTACACCGCACCCACTGCGGTCCGGACGTTCATGAAGTGGGGTCACGACATCCCGGAGAAGTTCGACCTGTCGTCGCTGCGCCTGCTGGGGTCGGTGGGCGAGCCGATCAACCCCGAGGCGTGGCTGTGGTACCGCAAGTACATCGGCGGCGACCGCTGCCCGATCGTCGACACGTGGTGGCAGACCGAGACCGGCGCGATCATGATCAGCCCGCTCCCCGGGGTGACGACGCTCGAGCCCGGGTCGGCGCAGAAGCCGATCCCCGGCATCAGCGCCGAGATCCTCGACGACGAGGGGCACCCGTTCACCGAGGCCGAGCGGGTCGGCTATCTCGTCCTCACCAAGCCGTGGCCGTCGATGCTGCGCGGGATCTGGGGCGACCCGGAGCGTTACCGCGAGACCTACTGGAGCCGGTTCGGCGACAAGTACTACTTCGCCGGCGACGGCGCGAAGTACGACAAGGACGGCAACATCTGGCTGCTCGGCCGCGTCGACGACGTCATGAACGTCTCCGGCCACCGGATGTCGACGGCCGAGATCGAGTCGGCGCTGGTGAGCCACCCCAAGGTGGCCGAGGCGGCGGTCGTCGGAGCGAGCGATGCGATGACGGGTCAGGCGATCGTCGCCTTCGTCATCCTCCGGCAGGAGCACCTGGAGGAGGCCGACGAGGTCGGCGAGGGCGCCGACCTGGTCAAGGAGTTGCGCAACCACGTCGCCAAGGAGATCGGCCCGATCGCCAAGCCCCGGACGATCATGATCGTCTCGGAGCTGCCGAAGACCCGCTCGGGCAAGATCATGCGACGCCTGCTCAAGGACGTCGCCGAGGGCCGCGAGATCGGCGACGTCACCACCCTCGCCGACTCCACGGTGATGAACCTCATCAAGGAGGGCCTCGGCAGCGGCGCCGACAGCTGACCCCACCGCCCGACCCGGCCTTTCCGCCCGATCCGGAGAGTCCTCGGCGCACCGGAGGATTTCCGGTGCGCCGAGGACTTTCCGTTGCGCGCCCCGCGAGTGGACAGATTGCCCGGGGTTCACGGCATACGACTGGGCGAATGTGGTCCCCGTGCCCAGTGTGACCCGGCACACTAGCCAACCGGGCGCACACATGGTTCCCTGACGTGAACGTCAAGCGCCCACCACGGGTGGACACAGGGAGGTCGGGCCGATGTTCGAGGAGGGGCAGCTCTATTCACCGGTGACGCGGCACGCCGACGGGCGGGTCGAGGTCCATCTCGGCGCCGATCACCCGGGCTTCACCGATGCGGCCTACCGGGCGCGCCGCGAGGAGATCGCCGCCCTCGCCCTCGCCGCCGACCCCACCGAGCCACCCCCCAGGGTCGACTACACCGACGCCGAGCACGAGGTCTGGCGGATCGCCTGCGCCGAACTCGCCCCCAAACACGAGCGGTCGGCGCACAGCGAATTCGTCCGCGCCAAGGCGGCCCTCGGCCTCCCGCTGGACCGCGTGCCGCAGCTGACGGAGGTCGGCGCCCGTCTGCGGCGCCTCACCGGCTGGACGTATGCCGCGGCCCCCGGCCTGGTGCCCCTGCGCGAGTTCTACGGGTCGCTGGGACAGCGGGTCTTCCACTCGACGCAGTACCTCCGCCACCCCTCCCAGCCGCTCTACACGCCCGAACCGGACGTCATCCACGAGGTCGTCGGGCATGCCAACCAACTCGCCTCGCCGCGCTTCGCCCGGCTGACCGAGGCGGCCGGACGGGCCACTGCGCGCCTGGAGACCGACGAGGCCGTCAAGGCCGTCGCCGACGTCTTCTGGTTCACCATGGAGTTCGGTGTCATCCGCGAGGGCGGGGACGTCAAGGCCTACGGCGCCGGCATCCTGTCCAGCTATGGCGAGATGGACGCTTACCGGCACATGGAGTTCCGGCCCCTCGACCTGCACGTCATGGCGACGATCCCCTACGACATCACGACCTATCAGCCGGTGCTCTTCCGCGCGGAGTCCCTCGACCAGCTCGAGGACGTCGTCGGCGGTTTCTTCGACACGGTCGACGACGACTCGGCCGACCGCCTGCGGCACCTGACGCCCGCGGGCCGGTGACGCCCGGCGGCGTCAGTGGGCGCGGTGACCAACCCAGCCGCTGCCGCCGCGACGTCCCGGAGGCAGCCCGGGCCCACCGAATCCTCGCTCGGACGCCTCTCCGCCCTCCTGCTCGCTGACGCCGAGCAGCGCGCGCGACAATCGCTCGCCGTCGTCGAGGATCCGATCGGTCGCCGCGACGAGGTGCCCGTCGCCCAGGTCCTCCCCCGCGATCGCGGCGGCGACGACGGCCCGGCGGATCAGTTCCCTGGCGAAGGACGCGGTCGTCCCCTCGGTGCGCGCGGCCGTCTCGGCGAGCACGCCGTCACCGAACACCCCGGCCGGGGCATACAGCCGCAACAGCGCGAGCCGGCTCGCCTCGTCCGGCAGCGGCACCTCGATCGCGAGGTCCACCCGCCCGGGCCGCTGCGCGAGTGCGTGCTCCATCGCATCGACGCGGTTGGTCGTCAGCAGGAAGGTCACGTCGGCATCGGCGTCCAGGCCGTCCATCGCGTCGAGGACCTCGAACAGCAGCGGCTTGGCCCCGAAGCCGAGGTCGCGGTCCTCGGCGATCAGATCGCAGTCCTCGAGAACGACGATCGCCGGCTGGAGCGCCCGGGCGAGCTTGGCGGCCGCGCCGACGAATTGCAGCGTCGTCCCCGCCAGCAGCACGACCGTATGCCGCGGGGTCGTGCTCAGGAGGTATCTCACCGTGTGCGTCTTGCCCGACCCCGGGGGGCCGTAGAGCAGGACCCCCCGCTTCAGATGCTGACCGCGGGCGGTCAGCTCGGCGGCGTGCCTGGCGATCCCGACGACGTGATCCTCGACCCGACCCAGGACGCCCTCGGGCAGGATGACCTGGTCGGCCGTCAGCGTCGGCCGGGCGACGAAGGTGACTCCGTCGGCACTCGGCTCGAATCCCGACGACTGAAAGGTGACGATCTGCCCGCGCAGGACACTGCCCGCGAGCGACAGCTCGCGAACCTCCTCCAGCAGCGCCCGGCCGACCGGTCCGTCGGCGCAGAGGAGTTCGAGGCTGCCGGTGGAGCGCCCCCGTTGCGGCATCGCGCGGCGCTGGAGCACGCCGACGGGAGTCTCGGCATACCGGAAGAGGCGCACGCCGAGACCGACCGCCGCCCGCTCGGAGTCGGGACCGGTGGCGACGTTGACATAGTCGACCTGCGCGAGGGGGAACCGGTGCCAGCCGCGCGGTCCCGGCTGGATCATGTCGGCGAGATCGACGTGGTAGCGCGCGTCCCCGCCACCGATCCCGACGATGCGCGCATCCGCGTCGCGGGCGGCGATCCGCTCGAGGGCGATGTCGACGTCGACGTAGCGATGGCCCGGCACCTCGTCGGTGACCACGGGCAGGTCGTGGGCGGGCACGCCCAGATGGGCGCTCAACTCGTCCCCGATCGCCGGCCCGCGCTCGGCGGGCTCGAACTCGGAGACGATGTTCAGGAGGCGCTTGAGCTGAGTCATCACCTCGGAGCCGGCGCGGTCGCCCGATCCGTCCATACCGGACACCTCAGGCGCCGGCTCCGACTCCCCCGGGTGAACTACGGGATGGTCCGCTCCCGGTGCACCGGCAGCGCCGCGCGGCCCGCGTCGAGATCGCGGGTGACCATGACGATCCAGCCCGCGGTCAGGAGCAGGACGGCCACGCCGAGGCCGCGGGAGACGTCGACCAGGTCCGGATGGGCGGCCGTCAACAGACCGATGGACAGGGCCACGCAGGTGACGAGGACGGCCACGAGCGGCCACCGACGCGCATTGGGCTTGGGCGCGACCACTTTGACGTTCATGCTCATGTCCCTTCTCTCACGAACCGATGAGAGGAGTCTCGCGAGCCTGCCTCAAGGACACCTCAAACAATCCTGAGACTTGTCTGTATGCCGCCCCACTCGAGGAATAGTCAAGACCTTTGGACGTCGAGCGCCTCGTCGATCGACGCACCGCACAATCACACAACTCGCTCGCCCTGCTCACGCCAAGGGAGCTGGACGCGCTCGAGGAGATGGCAGCGGGAAGGACCAACGCCGACGATGGCCAGGAAGCGCCGCGGGCGCGCAGAGACTGGGCCTGGCGTCGTCGATCCGGTCCAATCGGCATTCGCACCGGATCTACCGCTCGGTCATCCTCACTGTCGGGTTGGCGATCATCATCACGTCCACAGGGGTGACCTCTTCCGTTGCCGGGAAGTGCATCGTCTGCTCACTTCGGGTTGTTGCCGAGGGCTTGGGCCCAGCTGCGGAAGTGCTCGCGTGCGGCGTCGACGCGCTCGGGTGGGAGTGGGATCTCGTTGTTGTGGAACCGGTCGAGGGTCTGGATCATCTGGGCGAGGACGGTTGGGTCGAAACCGGGGTCGATGCGTGCCGCCTCGGCGACGAGGGTCTGTTGACTGAACAGCTGGTTGAGGCGGTAGACGTCGGCGAAGTCGCGGGCTTCGGCTCTGTCGAAGAGGGCGAGGAGTTTGCGGCCGGCGAGTTCTCGCGGGCTCAGGGTGGGCCCGAGGATGCTCATCCTGGGAGGGTGTTGCGGAGAGGAGTCGATGGCCAGGTCGACGAGGACTTCGTCGGTTTCCGAGGCAACGGCCAGGCGCGCGAAGGTGGGGCTGTCGATGATGGGCTTCACGTTGAGGCCTTGGTGCTCGAGTGCCTGGGTGAGGGCGGTGCATGCCTCGGACACGGTGGTCACGGGGTGGGACGCGAAGAGGTCGATGTCGTGGGTGGGGCGGTCGATGAGGTCGTTCGCGAGCAGTGCTGCGCCTCCAGTGACGACGTAGCCCTCGGCGGTGGGCAGATTGAAGAAGACCTTGGCGACCCGGACTTGCAGAGGCGTGAGTTGATCGGGGCCGCTCATGTGGCGGTCGTGGCCTGATGGTCGTTGGGGATGAGGGGTTGCCAGGCGGTGCGGATCGGCCGAGGGAGGATCAGGTCGTCCCAGAGGTCGATCAGGAGGGCGCCGTCGACGTAGGCGAGGATGTCGTCAGGGGTGCCTTCGCGAAGGACGATCTCGTACACACGGGCCCGCTCGCGGCGCTCGCGCAGGTTGAAGGCCCGGCCGGGGTCGCTCCAGTTCAGGTGCAGTGGAAGCACGACACGTGCCGTCGCGGCCCGGGGGTCGACGCGGGGGAGAGTGGTGGGGACCATGATCGGGCGACCGCGGTCCGCCCCTGCTTCGCGGAACCGCACTGGCCGTTGGATCGTCAGCTCGAACCCGGCGGCATCAAGGATGCGGGCGGCCACGGCCAGCGTGGGCGACTTGCGTCCGTTCTCGTAGGCCGACAGCGTGGGCCGGGAGGTGCCTGCGGCCGCAGCGAGTTCTGTTTGGGACAGAGCTGCCTCGAGTCGGGCCGCCGCCAGGAGCGCATTGCTGGTCATTTGCCCAGTGTATCCGAACAGATACATGGCGTAACGATCGTCATGTGTGGGCATGTGCCTTGGTTGACCTGGAGGTCCTCCTGACGGACGACGTGGGCGAGGAAGCGCCACTCCATTTGGTCAGCACGGTGAGGTTGGCCAGATGGCGATTCTCTCCCCACCGCCGAACCCGCTGAGGTCTGGTGGTCGGACCGAGGTCGGAGGGTGAACCGTCCGACCTCGGTCCGACCACCAGACCTCAGCGTCAGGGGCCCGACGTCAGGGGCCCGACGTCAGGAGGCCAACGTCAGGAGCCGAGCGCCCCGGCGGTGCGCAGCGACGAGAGGACCGCGTCGGCGAGCAGTTGATGACCCCGCGCATTGGGGTGATTCCCGTCCGCGGCGAGGGCGAAGGTCGCATCCGTCTGACCGTCGGTGCCCTTGAACGGGGCGAGCGTGTCGGCATACAGCGTGTCCGTCGCCCGCGCGACCTGCGCGACCAACGCGTTGACGGCGTCGGTGAGGGCGGCGCTGCTCTGGACATACGTCTCGCCCCGGCTGCGTCCGACGGCGCCGTCCCGGAAGACGTTCCAGTAGCCCATCAGGACGATCCGCGAGTCGGCGGGCTCCTGCTGATCCTGGATCGACCGGACGATGGTCGTCAGTCGGCGTCGCAACTCGGCGAGCACCTCGCCGTCACAGGCGGCCGTCACCACGTCGAGGCATCCGGGATCGTCGGCGAGGCTCTCGTCGAAGTCGTTGGCGCCGATCTCGACGAGGACGACATCGGCGGCCGCGAGCGACCGGTCCACGTCCGGATCGCTCACCTGAGCGAGCACGTCATTCGAGTCGGCACCACCGAAGGCGAGATTGTCGGCCGACGCGCTCCGACCGGTGGACGAGGCGAGATCCCGGGCGACCAGGATCGGGAACGGATCGCAGTTGCAGTTGGCGCCCGACGGGACCGAATCCCCCAGGGCGACGACGCGCAACTCGCGGCCGGATCGCGTCAGGGGGGTCGGCTCGACCGCCTGGGCCACCGGAACGGTCGTCGACTGCGAGCCCGACGCCGTCGGCGGGGCCCCGTCCTCCGCGTGGGTCATCGTCACGGTCGCCGATGTCGGCTCGGACGACGCGGGCGCCGCGCAGGCCCCCAGGGCGAGGACGAGGCCGACCACACCCACTCGACCGTATGCCGTGCGCCTCCTGGGCGCACGCCCTCGCCTCATGCCCGCCCGTGGGGGTCGAACCCCGGCAGCGTCGCGACGAGCCACTTCAGCATCGGGGCGAGCGTCGGCGGGATGGTGTCGACATTGTGACCGCCGTGCGCGAGCACGTGCGCGGTGACGGACAGCGGCGAGCGGGCGGCCTTGACGAAGGGGACGAGATCGGCATACGCGGAACGATCCTCCTTGCTCGCCATGAGCCACATCGCCAGCGGCGGCGGGTGGTGGCGAGCCATCGACGCCAGATCGTAGGTCTTCAGGCCCGCCGGGTCGTTCCGGAACGGTTTGTAGCCGTAGAACTCCGGGGCAAAGTAGCCCATGAAGCTGACTGCGCCGGCGAACACCGCCGGATAGTGCATCCCGACATTCGCCGCACACCAACCGCCGTACGACGCGCCGAGGATCAGCCAGGACGTCCGCGACTCGGCGACCCGGAAGTGTGCGGCGGTCCACGCCGGCACATCGGCCCCGAGCCAGGTCATCGTCTGCGGGCCCTGCCCGGGCGGGGCGTTGACACACTCGGTGTCGACGGTGAGCGGGGTGTTGATCTGGGGCATGACGACGATCGGGGCCCGGACCGCGCCCTTGTCGATGAGTTGCTGGAATGTCGTGTCGAGGGTGAGTTCGTGATTGACCGCCGACGGCCCCCCGGGCCACCCGTGGAGCGCCTCGATCACGGGGTAGGCCTTCTTCGCGGACGGGTCGTAGCCCTTGGGGAGATAGACGAGCACCTGCCCGGTGACGCCGCTGGAGGCCCCGGTCACGGTGTAGTTCTGCCACTGCTGCCCCGGTGACGGCAGCGGCGGCAGGATCGCGTTCGGATCGACGTGGATGGCCTGCGGCAGCTTCACCGTGGCGATCTTGGCGACCGGGCCGCCGGCTCGCAGATTCTGCCCCTCGGTGCCCCCGCTGCCGAGCAGGTCGCCCCAGGTCACATAGAAGAGGAACTGGTTGTTGAGCAACACCCCGCACAGCAGAACGACCGCCACATTGAGCCCGACGGCCTCGAGACCACGAACGACCATGGCCGTGGCCCGCCTGCGCGGACCTCGTCCGACGACGAGGGCGATGAAGAGCACGATGGCGACGAGCGCGAGGAGGAGGGGCAGCGCGGAGCCGGTGAGCGCCATACGGGCGAGCCTTCACCGCCTTCCTGAACGCCGGCTGAACGATCGCTGACCAGCGCCCCGGAGCGGTGAAGGGACGGGGAGGCGCCACGGTAGAATGGTCGACAGGTGTGCCGGGAAGATCTGGTCGGCGTGTTGACTCACCGACCCCGAGAGAGCCGATGACCACCCCATCCCTGCGCAAGATCCTGCTGGCCCGGCCGTCCTGGCCCGAGGCGTCGACGGTTCGGGCCGCCCTGCGGACCGAGACCGTCGGCGGTGGCCTCCTCCTCGGCGCGGCCCTACTCGCCATCCTGTGGGCCAACAGCCCGTGGCACGAGAGCTACGTCACCCTCCGCGACACGATGGTCGGCCTCGACTGGGGCCACCTGCGCCTGAGCCTCGGGCACTGGGCCGGTGACGGCCTGCTCGCCATCTTCTTCTTCGTCGCCGGGCTCGAACTCAAACGCGAACTCCTCGTCGGCGACCTCCGTGACCCCGCGAAGGCGGCGGTTCCCGTGGTCGCGGCCGTGTGCGGGGTCGCGGTCCCCGCCCTGCTCTTCGCCGGGACCGCCCTCGTCACCGGCGGCGACTCCGCCGCCCTGCGCGGCTGGGCCATCCCCACGGCGACGGACATCGCCTTCGCCCTCGCCGTCCTCGCCGTGCTCGGCTCGTTCCTGCCCGACGCCCTGCGCTCCTTCCTGCTCACCCTGGCCGTCGTCGACGACGTCATCGCGATCACGATCATCGCCATCTTCTACACGAGCGATCTCGCCGTCACGCCGCTCGTGGCGGCGCTGCTCCCCCTCGCCGCGTTCGCCGCCCTGGTCCAGCGCCGCATGACGTATGCCGTGCTCCTCCTTCCGCTCGCCGGCCTCACCTGGGCGCTGGTCCACGCCTCCGGGGTGCACGCCACCGTCGCCGGCGTCCTCCTCGGTCTCGTGGTCCCGGTCACCCCCCGCGCCTCCGTCCCGGCACTGTCGAAGCACTCGCGGACGACCGACGTCGCCCACCGGTTCGAGCACCGGTTGCGCCCCCTGTCCGCCGGGCTCGCGGTGCCGGTGTTCGCCTTCTTCGCCGCCGGCGTCCGGGTGGTCGGCGGCGGCCTTGGCGAGACCGCCCGCGACCCGGTCGCGATCGGCATCGTCGCCGGCCTGGTCCTCGGCAAGATCGTCGGCGTCTTCGGCGGGACCTGGCTCGTCGCGCGGTTCACCCGGGCCGAACTCGACGAGAACCTCGAATGGATCGACGTCGCCGGGCTCGCCGCCCTCACCGGGATCGGGTTCACCGTCTCGCTCCTGGTCGCCGAGCTCGTCTTCGGCGCCGGCAGCGCGCGCGACGATCATGTCAAGACCGCGGTGCTCGCCGGCTCCCTGCTCGCCGCCGGGCTGGCCGCCGCGATCCTGCGCGTCCGCAACGCCCACTACCGCGCCGTCCACGAGATCGAGACCACCGACGCGGACGGGGACGGTATCCCGGACTGCTACCACGCCCCGGTGAGCGGGTCATGAGCCGGTAGGGTGACCCCGTGGCCACCACTCCCACCCAGGACGAGCGCACGATCGGCCAGCTCGTGGCCGATGCGTCGCGCGACATCTCCACGCTCGTCAGCGATCACATCGCCTTGGCGAAGGCGGAGATCACCAGCGGGGTCAAGGTGGCGGGCAAAGGGGCCGGCCTCCTCGCCGGCGCCGCGTTCGTCGCGCTGCTCGGCCTGATCTTCCTCTTCCTCACCCTCGGTCTGGTCCTGGACATCTGGCTCCCGCGGTCGCTGGCCTTCGGCATCGTCACGCTCTTCCTCTTCCTCGTCGCCGGCATCCTCGGGCTGCTCGGCAAGAAGGCGGTGACCGCGGCCAAGCCCAAGCCGGAGCTGGCGATCACCGAGGCCCAGAAGACGATCGCCTCGGTGAAGTCCTCGGCCGCCTGAGGCCATGCCCACGGACGCCGTCCTGCTCGACGGCCCCTGGGAACACCGGTTCGTCGCCGCCAACGGGGCGCGTTTCCACCTCGTCGAGGCGGGCGAGGGACGCCCGGTGCTGCTCGTCCACGGCTACCCGGGGTTCTGGTGGACCTGGCGCGAGATCGTGCCCGCCCTCGCCGCCGCGGGCCACCGGGCGATCGCCGTCGACGTCCGCGGTTTCGGCGGATCCGACAAACCCCCCTCGGGGTATGACCTGACCGCCGCCTGCGCCGACCTCGCCGGCCTGATCCGCAGCCTCGGCGAGGAGCAGGCCGTGGTCGTCGGTCACGGGCTCGGCGCCTGGACCGTCCGGCACCTGAGCGTGTTCGCGCCGGCGGTCGTCGGGGCGTTCGCCCTCCTGTCCATGCCCGCTCCGGGCCACCTCGGTCCGTATGCCGCGCCCCTCCCCCGTGCCCACCTGCGCCACTACCAGAGCGGGTTGCGGATGGCGATCCCCCGCGACCCCGGAGGTGCCGATGTCCGCCCGGGGGAGGTCGAGCGGGTCCTGCGCGCGGGCTCGGGCCCCGACCGGCGGTGGGTGACCGCGGAGGTCGTGGATCGGCATACGGACGCGCTGGCGCAGCCGTTCGTCGCGCACGCGACGTCGGAATCGTTCGCCCGCCTGCACCCGTCCGCGCGGGAGCGCCGCCAGATCGCCCAGCGGCCGACCCTGACGACGCGGGTCCTGATCGCCCACGGCGCCCGGGACCCCCTTGTCGGCCTGGCCGAGGCGCTGCGGATCACCCGCGTCTGCGCGGGCCCGTTGCGGGTCGAGATCATCCCCGAGGCCGGCCACTTCCTCCCCGAGGAGGCGCCGGGGGCCCTCGCCGCGACCCTGGTGGACTGGCTGCGCTGACCCTCAGCGGGGGCCGAACCGGTCCCGCATCATCGGGGTGATCATCGCCTCGGGCAGCGGCCGGACCCGGCTGTGATCCCAGGGCAGGGCGACGCCGCCGATGTCGAGCAGGGCCTCGAGCAGCCCGGCGGTGAATCCCCACACGAACAGTCGGTCGACCTCGAAACCCGGCCCTCGGTAGCCGATCGGCGTCGAGACCGTGAACCGGTGGGTCGGGTCGACGAGTTCGGCCACCCGGGCGCGCACCACCCGCGCCACCTCGACATGACTGGCGATCCGAGGCGTATGCCGCTGCGCCCACCACCCGAGCACCGGCGTCACCGCATTGCCGCTCGGGCCGAGATACAGGCCGGGCAGCTCGCCCAGGACCTCGACCTGGGCTGGATCGACGCCGACCTCCTCCTGCGTCTCCCGGAGGGCGGCGGCCACCGGTCCGTCGTCGCCGGGGTCGATCCGCCCGCCGGGGAAGGAGACCTGGCCGGCATGCGAGCGCAGGTCGTGGCTGCGCTCGGTGAGCAGGACGTCCTCCCCGCCGCACCTGGACGGCCCGAACAGCATGAGCACGGCGGCCCGCTTGGCGACGCCCGGCGGCGGGGCGAACCGGGTGAAGTAGTCCGGCGACAGCGCGTGCACGCGATCCGGGAGCCGGCGCAGCCACGCCGGGGCGGCCGCCTCAGACACCGGCGGGACTCGGGTCGTGGGCCTGGTCCGGGCGCGTGCCCGGGCCCGCGTCCGGCAGCGGCGCGAGCTCGAAGCGCAGCAGCCGGCGGGCCCGGACCGGGTCGGTCTCGCCGATCCCGAAGGACGGGCACAGCGCCGCCACCGGGCAGGCGCCACAGGCGGGTCTCCTGGCGTGGCAGATCCGTCGGCCGTGAAAGATCAGCACGTGGGAGAGCATGGTCCAGTCACGCCGCGGGACAAGCGCCCCCACGGCGTTCTCGACGGCGACCGGATCGGTCTCCTCGGTCCAACCGAACCGCCGCACGAGCCGTCCGAAGTGGGTGTCGACGGTGATCCCCGGAACGCCGAAGGCGTTGCCGAGGACGACATTCGCGGTCTTGCGGCCCACGCCCGGAAGGCTCACGAGGTCGTCCATCCGTGCGGGCACGACGCCGCCGAAGCGTTCCTCGAGGGCCGCCCCGAGTTTGATGAGGGAGTCGGTCTTGGCCCGGAAGAACCCGGTGGGGCGGATCAGGTCCTCGACCTCGGCGCGGTCGGCCGCGGCATACGCCGCCGCCGTGGGAAAGCGCGCGAACAGCCCGGGCGTGACCTGGTTGACCCCGACGTCGGTCGTCTGGGCGGAGAGGATGGTCGCGACGAGGAGTTCGAGCGGGGTGCGGAAGTCGAGTTCGCAGTGCGCATAGGGGTAGTAGGCGGCGAGCACACGGAACATCCGGCGGGCCCGGCGCGTGCGGGCGAGAGGCGATTCCGGAGGCGGCACGGCGTCACTGTATTGCCCGGCGCCGACAACCGGGGATCGCGCGCCGCCCACCCGACCCCGAATCGGACGGCGGGGCCTGGCGATCTGGCACACTGAGCGCCGTGGATCTCGATGTGTTGAGGCGATCGCCGTTGTTCGCCGGACTCAACGAGCAGGCGACGCAGGACCTGCTCACCGCCATGACCCCGTCGCGGCTCGAGCGCGGGGACGAGTTGTTCCACGAGGGCGATCCCGGTGACCGCCTCTATGTCATCACCGAGGGCAAGGTCAAGCTCGGCCGCACCAGCTCCGACGGCCGGGAGAACCTCCTCGCCATCCTCGGCCCGGGCGAGATGTTCGGCGAGCTGAGCCTGTTCGACCCGGGGCCCCGGACGGCGACGGCGACCGCGGTCGCCGAGACGCAGTTGGCGGGACTGACCAACGACCAGCTCCACGCCTATCTCGCGCGGCACCCCAACGTCTCCCTCACCCTCCTGGCCGCCCTCGCCCGCCGGTTGCGCCGCACCAACGAGAGCGTGGCCGATCTCGTCTTCACCGACGTTCCCGGGCGGGTGGCCAAGGCGCTGCTCGAGCTGTCGGGCCGTTTCGGCCGTCCGGTCGAGGACGGCATTCTCGTCGCCCACGACCTGACCCAGGAGGAACTCGCCCAACTCGTCGGCGCCTCCCGCGAAACGGTCAACAAGGCCCTCGCGGACTTCGCCACCCGCGGTTGGATCAAGCTCGAGGCCCGCGCCGTGCTCCTGCTCGACCTCGACCGGCTCCGCCGCCGCGCCCGCTGAGCGGACCGCCCGCTGAGCGGACCGCCCGCTGAGCGGACCCGCCCGCTGAGCGGACCCCACCGGCTGGTCAATCGACCGGAAGCGGCAGGTCCGCGATGGATCCGGCGTACTCCCCGCGGTCGCGCAGGTAGGTGAGTTGGGCGGCGATACTCAGCCGCGCGGCGGGCCAGACCGACTCGGGCACATCGGCATACACCCGGGTCAGGACGCCCTCGACGTCGGCGGCCCCGGCGGCGACCGCGGCCCGGACCTGGTCGAGCCGCTCGCGCCGATGGACCCGATAGAAGGCGACCATCCCCGCGGCGTCGGGGATCACCGGCCCGTGCCCGGGGAGGATCCGCACGATGTCGCCGCCACCGACGAGCGTGCGCAGACGGTCCAACGACTCGAGATAGGCCGCGAGCTCGCCGTCGGGGTGCGCGACGACGGTCGTCCCGCGGCCGAGGACGGTGTCCCCGGTCAGCAGGGCCCGGTCGGCGGCGAGGACGAAGCTGACCGAGTCCCCCGTGTGCCCGGGTGTCGGCTCGACGCGCAGCTCCAGGCCCCCGACCCGCACGACCTCGCCCGCGGCGAGGTCGTCGTGCCCGCGCCCGACGGCCCGGATCGGCGCCCCGGTCCGGGCGGCGAGCGCCGGTGCGCCCTCGGCGTGGTCGTGGTGGCCGTGGGTGAGCAGGATCCGGGTCACCCGCGCCCCGAGGCCGGCCGCCACCGCGAGGACGGCGTCGTGGTGGGCCGGGTCGTCCGGGCCCGGGTCGAGGACGAGGCACTGCGTCGACCCCGGCTCGGCGAGCACCCAGGTGTTGGTCCCGTCGAGGGTCATCGGACCGGGATTGGGCGCGAGCACGCAGGTCGCGCGTGGGGTGAGCGGGCCGCCCCGCCACTGCCCGACGGGGACGCTCGGCTCGGGCGCCGGGATCACAGCGTGGCCCGCATCGCCCATCCATCGCCGTGCCGGACGGGCACAGGCTGGACGACCGGCACCGGCGCGCGCCGGGCGACCACCCGGGCCGCCGACGACTCCTGCGCGAGCGCTTCCAGGCACACCAGGGTCGGCGGCATCAACCCGGCCCCGGCCTCGGCGATCACCCGGGCCGGGCGCATCCAGTCGGCGACGTCCGCCTCCGTCGTCTCCGCGTCGGCCTCCTGCCCCGACGGCAGGAGCGCGGTGAAGAAAAAGGTGTCGTAGCGCCGTGGCTCGACCTCCGGGGTGATCCAGTGCGCGGCGAACCCGAGCGCGTCGGTCCGCAGCACGAGCCCCGCCTCCCGCAGGAGCGCCCCGAACGTCACCTCCCGCGAGACCAACCGCGCCCGGGCCGTATGCCGCCAGCTCGCCTCCCCGACGACGAAGCCGTCCGCATCGGGTCCGGCGAGCAGGACCCCCGACTCCTCGAACACCTCACGGGCGGCGGCGGTCACCAGCGCGGCCGCCTCGACTGCCTCGACGCCCAGGACCGCGCCCCACTCGGCGGGTGGCGGCCCGGCCCACGGCACCGCCTCCCGGTCCCCCGGATCGAGGCTCCCGCCGGGGAAGACGTAGCGGCGCGGCGCGAACGCCATCGACGCGACGCGCCGCTGCATGAAGACCTCGACGCCGTCGGCGCCGTCCCGCACGAGCATGACGGTCGCCGCCGGCTTCGCCGGCGCCACCGGCCACGGATCGGCGGCCCAGCGCTCGAACCGCTCGGCCAGCTCGGCGGTGAGGGGGAAGGGGAAGTCGCGCTGCGGCATACGGACCGGGCGGGCTAGTCGACGGCGACGACGATCTCGACCTCGACCGGAGCGTCCAACGGCAGCGAGGCGACCCCGACCGCGGACCGCGCGTGCACGCCCGCGTCGCCGAAGGCGGTGCCGAGGAGTTCGCTCGCGCCGTTGACCACGCCGGGCTGCCCGGTGAACGCCGGGTCGCTGGCGACGAACCCGACGACCTTGACGACCTGGGTCACCCGGTCGAGATCCCCGACGACGGATTTGACCGCGGCGATCGCGTTGAGGGCGCACACCTGGGCGAGGTCCTTGGCGGCGGCGGGGTCGACCAGCCCCGCACCGACGCCGACCTTGCCGGTCGCCACCAGCGCCCCGGCGCGCATCGGCAACTGGCCCGAGGTATAGACGAGACCCCCGTGGGCCAGGGCGGGCACATAGGCGGCGACGGGCTTGGCCACGTCGGGGACGCTCAACCCCAACTCGGCGAGACGGTCTTCGACAGCGGACACCGACATCACTCCTTCGGACGCTTGAAATAGGCGACGAGCCCCTGACCGTCCGGCCCGGGGACGACCTGGACGAGTTCCCACCCGGCGGCACCGAAGTTGTCGAGGATCTGCTTGGTGTTGTGGATCAGCAGCGGTGCGGTGAGGTACTCCCATGTGGTCATGCTCATGGACCCTAGCGCGCACGACCGACAGCCGACTTCGTATGGTGTTCCGGTGACTCCCCCGGCACCCGAGAGCGCGGCCTCGCGCGGTTCCCGGGGCGTCCGGCTCCACGTCGTGACCGGCAAGGGGGGCACCGGCAAGACGACGGTCGCCGCCGCACTCGCGATCGCCCTCGCGCGTCAGGGTCGGCGGGTCCTGCTCGCCGAGGTCGAGGACCGGCAGGGCATCAGCCAACTCTTCGACATCGCCCCCCTCGGCTCCGACGAGGTCCAGATCCTCGCCGACCCGTCCGGCGGCAGCCTGTGGGGCCTCGCGGTCGAGCCGAAGGCCGCGCTGATGGAGTACCTCCAGAAGTTCTACAAGCTCGGCCGCGCCGGCTCCCTCCTCGAACGCGCCGGCGCCGTCGACTTCGCGACGACGATCGCTCCCGGGTTGCGCGACGTCCTGCTCATCGGCAAGGTCTACGAGGCGGTCGGGCGCACCGCCGGGCGCGGTCGCGGCCAGGTGTATGACGCGGTCGTCCTCGACGCCCCACCCACCGGCCGGGTCGTCCGCTTCCTCGGCGTCAACGACGAACTCGCCCAGGTCGCCCGGGTCGGCCCGATCCGCTCGCAGGCTGACTCGATCACGGCGATGTTGCAGAGCCGGATCACCGTGGTCCACCTCGTCACGCTCCTCGAGGAGATGCCGGTCCAGGAGTGCCTCGATGCGATGACGGAACTCGGGGACACCGGTCTCCACGTCGGCGGAATCGTCGTCAACCAGGTCCGCGACCCGATCCTCTCGGAGGAGGACCTCGACACCATCGCCCGCGGGGTGAGCCCCGCCCTGCGGGCCGAGGTGAGCGGGGATCTCGAGTCGGTCGGGATCAAGGACGCCGCGGGCAACGCCGACGTCCTCCTGCGCGAGGCCAACGAACACATCGAGCGGCTCGATCTGCAGGCCGAGCAGGATCAGCGCATTCGGTCCCAGGGCCGGGCGGTCTTCTATCTTCCCGCCCTGGCCGACGGCCTCGACTCCGGCGGCATCGGCGTCCTCGCGGATGAGCTCGCGGCGCAGGAGATGGTGTGATGACACCCCGCCGGAGCCTCGACATCGACGCCCTCCTCGCCGATCGGCGCGTTCGGATCCTCGTCTGCTGCGGGGCGGGTGGCGTCGGCAAGACCACCACGGCGGCGGCCATCGCGTTGCGCGCCGCCGAACGCGGACGGCACGCGGTCGTCCTGACCATCGACCCGGCCCGCCGTCTCGCGCAGTCGTTGGGCCTGACCGAACTCGACAACACCCCACGTCCGGTCGTCGGCGTCGACACCTCCGCGGGTGGCTCGCTCGACGCGATGATGCTGGACATGAAGCGGACCTTCGATGAGGTCGTCGAGCAGCATGCGACCCCGGAGAAGGCCGCCCAGATCCTCGCCAATCCCTTCTACATCGCCGTGTCGAGTTCGTTCGCCGGGACGCAGGAATACATGGCGATGGAGAAGCTCGGGCAGTTGCGCCAGCAGAGCGAGCGAGACGGACGGTGGGATCTCATCATCGTGGACACTCCTCCGTCGCGGTCCGCGCTCGACTTCCTCGACGCCCCCAAACGGCTCGGCTCCTTCCTCGACGGCCGGTTCATCCGGCTGCTGATGGCACCGGCGAAGGCCGGTGGCAAGGCCTATCTCAAGGCCTTCACCGCCGGGATGTCGCTGACCATCGGCGTCATGACGAAGCTGCTCGGCGGTGACCTCCTGCGCGACGCGCAGACGTTCGTGGCGGCGCTCGACACGATGTTCGGCGGATTCCGCGATCGCGCCGACCAGACCTATGCGTTGCTGCAGAACCCCGAGACCGCCTTCCTCGTCGTCGCGGCGCCCCAGCGGGACGCCCTCCGGGAGGCCTCGTTCTTCGTCGAACGGCTCGCGTTGGAGTCGATGCCGCTCGCCGGGGTGGTCGTCAACCGGGTCCAGGGGCTCGGTGGGTCGATCGACCGCTCGCGGGCGCAGGACGCGGCGGCGCGCCTGGAGGAGGAACCCGCTGGGCCCACGACCGCGGGTCTGCTGCGCCTGCACGCCGACCTCGCGACGACCGCCGCTCTGCACCGTGCCCACATCGGCCGGTTCGCCACGGGCCACCCTGGCATCTCCCTCATCGAGGTGCCCGCGGCCGCGACCGACATCCACGACCTGGACGGGTTGCGCGCTGTCGGTATGGCGCTCAGCCCGCCACCTGCTGCTTCGCCGCCTGGGCGCTGACCTGGCGCTGGATCTCGGCCCGCCAGGACCGGACGTAGGGGTGGCGCAGAAGGAGGGCCCGACGCTCGCGCTCGGTCATCCCGCCCCACACACCGAACTCGGTGCGGTTGTCCAGGGCGTCGGCGAGGCAGTCGAGTCGGACGGGACAAGCGCGGCATACGGCCTTGGCCTCGCGCTGGGCGCGACCACGGACGAACAGGGCATCGGGATCAGCCGTCACACAACTGCCGCGCGCGGCCCAGTTGGCCTCGTCGGTGTCGGCGGCGCGCCTGACGGGGCGGCCGAGGGGGATCGGGTTCGTGGTCACGTGCATGAGGAGGTCGTCGGGCGCCACCTGATACATCGGCCGAGCTGAGAGCGGGCGGGGGGAACGCCGCCGGGGCGCGGCCGTCGCGTCGCCGAGCCCTTGTCAGTCGGGGGAGTTACCCTGACCGACATGTCGCCCCGCCCGGATCGCGCGTCGATGCCGCACCTGATGTCGCTGCTGGCCGCCTTCGTCGCCGTCAGCGTCGGCATGGGCGTGCTCGCCGCCGGCGTCTTCATCCCGGCCGTGGGCGCCCTCGGCTCGGGGGCCACCAAGACGATCAAGGCCTTCGAGAACATCCCCGACGACTTCGAGCCGCAGGCGCTGGCCCAGCAGTCGCGGATCTATGACGCCGACGGCAAGGTCATCGCCACCCCATACGACCAGAACCGGATCATCGTCAAACTGTCCAAGGTCGCGCCGATCATGCAGAAGGCCCAGGTCGCGATCGAGGACGACCGGTTCTTCGAGCACGGGCCGATCGACATCCGCGGCACCTTCCGGGCCTTCTTCAACAACGCTTCGGGCAACTCGACCCAGGGTGGCTCCTCGATCACCCAGCAGTACGTCAAGCTCACCCTCCAGGAGGAGGCCCTGCAGAAGGGCGACGAGGCCGCCGCCAAGGAGGCCATCAGCGTCAACTACGCCCGCAAGCTGCGCGAGATGCGCCTGGCGATGCACGTCGAGGAGACGATGACGAAGCGGCAGATCCTCGAGGGCTACATGAACCTCGCCTACTACGGGGATCTCGCCTATGGCATCGAGGCCGCGTCGATCCACTACTTCGACGTCCACGCGAGCGAACTGAACCTCAGCCAGGCCGCCACCCTCGCCGGCGTCGTCCAGAGCCCGGGCAACAGCGACCCGCACAACTACCCCGAGGCCGCCGAGCGCCGCCGCAACACCGTTCTCGACCGGATGCAGCAACTGGGAATCATCACCGCCGCGCAGGCCGCGGACGCCAAGAAGCCGAGCGTCAAGTCCATGCTGCGGATCCAGAAGTCCGAGGGCGGCACCTGTGCCCGATCGGCGGAGCCGTTCTTCTGTCAGTACGTCATGGAGTACATGCTCGGGCTCAAGGCGCTCGGAGCCAACCGCGCCGAGCGGCTCCTCAACATCAACCGTGGTGGGCTGCGGATCCACACGACCCTGCGCACCGACTGGCAGGCCGAGATCTTCAAAGACCTCACCGCGCGCGTGCCGACGGGCGACCCGTCCGGGGTGGGCGCGGCGGCCGCCGTCGTCGAGCCGGGGACGGGCAAGCTGCGCGCCATGGTCCAGACGTCGCAGTTCGACTGGACGGCCAAGTCGTCGTCGGTCGCCAGCACGTCGCAGAGCTGGGTCGTCCCGCAGAAGTACAAGGGCACCCTCGGCTTCCCGATCGGGTCGACCGCGAAGATGTACACCATCGTCACCGCGCTGGAGCACGGCTGGCCGGTCAACGGCAGCATCCCGGCGCCGGCCGCGGGTCCGTTGCCGAGCCAGGCGCACGTCTTCGAGCCCAACGTCTATCACGACGCCTGCGGCTCCTCGGACCCGTGGTTCGTCCGCAACGACAGCACGACCACCGGCCCGAGCATGTCCTTCCGGGACGCGACGGCCAACTCGGTCAACACGGCGTTCGCCGCCTCGATGATCGCCCTCGGCGGATGCGAGGTCCAGAAGACGATGACCAAGATGGGCCTGCTCGACGGCGCCGGGAACCCGACCCAGCCGGCACCGTCGAGCCTCGTCCTCGGGTCCGGTTCGGTGCCTCCGCTGACGTTGGCCAACTCCTACGCGACGCTCGCCGCCGACGGGAAGTACTGCGACGTCAACCCGATCGAGTCGATCACCACGGCCAACGGCAAGAAGATCAAGCTCCCGGCGACCAAGTGCAAGCAGGTCATCAGCCCCGACGTGGCTCGCGGAGCCACGGAGCTGCTCAAGGGCGTCATCCAGTTCGGCACGGGCACTGCGGCCGGGATCGGGCGCCCCGCGGCCGGCAAGACCGGAACCCACGAGGCGCATCAGCAGTCGTGGTTCGTCGGCTTCACCCCGCAACTCGCGACGGCGGTCTATGTCGGGACGCCGATCACGGCATACGAGATGAAGGGCTGGCACGCCGTCATCGGCGGTGTCAATTACGGCGAGGTCTTCGGCGGGACGATCGCCGCCCCGCTGTGGGGGACGATCATGCGCCAACTCGAGGCCGGGATGCCGGTGGCCGACTTCACGCCACCGAGCGCCGCGGTCCTCTATGGCAACCTCTCACCGTTGCCCGGGGTCCTGGGCATGAGCCTGGACGGGGCGATCGCGACCCTCAAGGCCAACGGGTTCTACGGCTTCTACCTCGGCACCCAGAACTCCACCGCGCCCGCCGGGACGGTGGTCGCGACCGCCCCCGCCGGCTCCGCCGCCAAGGGGACCGCCGTCGGGCTCTACCTGTCGACCGGCTTCGTCCCGCCGCCCCCGCCACCGCCGTCGTCGTCGTCCACACCGCCGACCTCGACCTCGTCGTCGACCACGCCGACGACCACGACGACGACCGGCACGGGCAGCCCGACCTCCCCGACCTCGACCATCACCTCCCCACCACCGACCTCCTCGACGAGCTGAGGGCCTTTCGACCGATGCCGCACAGTCCTTCGCGCAATGGGACGATTCCGTTGCGCGACGGACTCTCCGTCGTCCGGGCTAGCGGCTCAGGCGCGCCCGAACCAGACCCGCGACCCGTCCACCGTCCGCCCGACCGGCCACGCGCGCCTGGACGGCCTTCATGACCACGCCCATCTGCGCCATACCGCTCGCGCCCGTCTCGGTGAGGACCTCGTCGACGATCGCCTCGACCGCGGCGTCGTCGAGCTGCCGCGGCAGATAGGCCTCGAGGACGGCGAGTTCCGCCTCCTCGGTCGCCGCCAACTCCGGCCGCCCCGCCTGGACGTATGCCGCGGCCGCCTCCCGCCGCTTCTTCGCCTCCCGCGCCAGCACCTTGAGCACGTCGTCGGCGCTCAACTCGTGGTGGGCGCCGGCCGTCTCCTCCGTTGTGATGGCGGTCAATGCCATCCGCAGCGTGCCCGCGCGCACGTGATCGCGCGCCCGGATCGCCTCGGTGAGGTCGGACTGGAGACTCGCCTTCGTCACGCTCATGGGCCCAGTCTCTCAGCCGGCCGCAACCGACTTGTCGGGCGCGTCTGGGACACTGGCACGATGCATCCCCTCGCCCGAGCCGTGACGACCGTGGGGGCACTGGGCATCGCCGGGCTCGGCTACGCCTCGCTGATCGAGCGGAACGCCTTCGTCCTGCGGCGGTTCACGCTGCCGATCCTGCCGGCCGGCGCGCGCGACGTCCGGGTCGTCCAGATGACCGACATGCACCTGGTTCCGGGGCAGCGCCGGAAGGTCGAGTGGGTGCGCCGGCTCGCGGACCTCGGCCCCGATCTCGTGGTCAACACCGGCGATAATCTCGCGCACCTGGACGCCGTCCCGACCGCCGTGCGTGCGCTCGAGCCGCTCCTGGAGTTCCCGGGGGTGTTCGCGCTCGGCTCCAACGACTACTTCGCCCCGCGGCTGAAGAACCCGGCCCGCTACCTGCGCGATGACTCCCGGGGCTCGCTGGAGGATCATCGACGGCTCCCGACGGAGAAGCTCGTCGCGGCGTTCACCGAGGCCGGCTGGCGTGACCTCGACAACGCCCGCGCGACGATGGAGATCGCCGGGCTCGCGTTCGAGTTCGTCGGCGTCGACGACCCGCACCTCGACTACGACCGGTATGCCGATGTGGCCGGTCCCCGCGCCCCCGGAACCGACGTCTTCCTCGGCGTCTGCCACGCGCCCTACGTCCGCGTCCTCGACGCCATGGCCCGCGACGGTGTCGACGCGATCATCGCCGGCCACACCCACGGCGGCCAGCTCTGCCTGCCGCTGTATGGCGCCCTCGTCACCAACTGCGACCTCGACCGGCGCCGCGCCAAGGGAGTCTCGCGCTGGTGGGAGGGGGCCAACGGCATCCGGGACCAACGGGCGCCGGAGGGATCGGCATACCTGCATGTGTCGGCCGGCCTCGGCACCTCCCCGTTCGCGCCGGTCCGCTTCGCCTGCCGCCCCGAAGCCAGCCTGATCACCCTCACCGCGCGCGCCTGATACCGATTTCAGGTCGCCCCGGGGGCTGGGTTATCCTGTGGCGTCGCCGTCCCCTGGATGGCGACGTTCCGTGGGCCCACCCGCGGAACGCCACGGGGTGTGGCGCAGCTTGGTAGCGCGCTTCGTTCGGGACGAAGAGGTCGCAGGTTCAAATCCTGTCACCCCGACCAGAAGACTCACGTGAGAACCCTGGACCTCTCGGTCCGGGGTTCTTGTCGTTTCCCGCGGGAGCAGGCCCCTGGGACGTCGTCGGACGTCCTGGCGGCCGTCCCCCGTGACAACGACCCGGAACCGACCGGACCGGAGGACCCCGGGATTGCCATCGTCTGTCTACTGCTCCAGATCAAACTGAGCCTGGGCGCTCCCCACGGGCTTGCCGATCCTCAGTCCCGGGATCGAGTCGCCCACCTTGAGCTGATCTCGGTCGAGCGTGAAGAGTTGCGCGCAGCGGCCTGCCTCAGCGAGCGCAATGTGAAGAGCGTCAGCGCCCTTCATGTTCCACTGACGCGCGACTTGAGCTGCGCGCACACCCTCCTGCCGACCCGCCTCGACGTACAAGAGGTCGGCACTCTCGAAGTAGTCGACCGCCAACTGCATGCGTCGCTGAGCCTCTTCGGCAGGCACACCTTGAGGTGCACGCAACGGCGGGGCCCCCACAACCTCCGCGATGGTGAGGGCCGACGCGACCCCAACAGTCGCGCCTTGCTGCGCGGAAGTGACCGCGGTCAAGGCAGCCTCATGGTCCTCGGCCGTGGGGCCCAACAGAACGGCGACGAAAACGCTCGTGTCGAAGTACACGCGGGTCGGGCTCGGTTTCACGCCCGATGCTCCAGAACGTCGGCAACGGTGACCCCGGCGGCCGCCACGTCGGCGTAGAGACCAGCCAACGTAGAGATGTCTTTGGGAATCGGTCGCTCCGCCGGCTCCACTTCGAGGATGTTGATCGAGACTCGCTGACCGGCCCCGTTGCGTTGAACTTCGCCATGGATCAGCACGCGGTGTCCCAGGGCAACCTTGAGAACCCTGTCAGTCAGGTCTGCCGGATACGTCGCTCGAATCGTCTCTCCGGAGTCCAGGGTCAGGCCCAAGGTGCGGCCTCTGCGCGCCTGCCACATATCTACGGTTCCGATGATCGAGCCGACGGCGGTCTCCCGAGGAGCAATCGCACTCCGAGCGTGTGCCGTGACCTCACCGTCAACTGGGTTCACCTGACCGCTGGCGCGACCCAAGCTCACCGACGTCACACCACGACGACCCACGAGTTCGCCCAGCTTCAGCGCACGCTGCACCATCCGCAGTGTCCAGCGGTCCGGGATTCGTGCCCAATGCCTCAGGTCTTCAATCCCACCCGTGACCAGAGCGACGGCCCCAACCGCGTTCGGGTTTGTCAGCACCATGGTGGCTGACCCCAGGCTGAGCTCATCGAGCGTCCACACCCCACCGGTGACGCCGAGATGAGTGGAAGCCTCTGACAAGAGAGCCAGGGCGGCGCCCATCGCATCGTGAACTGCATCAGCGGCCAGCTCGGTGTGCTCACCACCCACAGAGAGCCTCAGCCCGTCGCTCATCCTGCTCACCTCCTCGCTGAACGATCTCATGGTAGGAGTGGCCGGCGACACAGGTCTTCTGACCCGTCCAGGTGGGTATGACTCGACAAGGGGCACTCCACCTTCACAACCGGCTCGCCGTCATCGACCCGGACCGTGGTCTCCTTGGCCCACGAACCGGCGGGCGGTCTTGCGGTCGACCCCGGCCCACTCGGCGACAGTGCGCAAACCGGCGAGGCCGACCAGAAGCGCCCCGGCCCATAGGGCAGGATCGACCCATGTCGACGTCGATCTACGAGGTGCTGGGCGAGCTCGACGGGCAGGCGACCTCGACGGCCGACAAGGGCAGCAAGCTCGAGCGCCTGATGGCGCAGTTCCTGCGCACCGATCCGGTCTACGCCGAGCAGTTCAGCGACGTGTGGCTGTGGCAGGACTGGCCGGACCGCGGCGGCAAGCACGACACGGGCATCGACATCGTCGCGGTCGATCGCCTGACCGGCGGCAACGTCGCGATCCAGTGCAAGTTCTTCGACCCGCAGTCCACGATCTCCAAGCCTGACATCGACACCTTCCTCTCTGCATCCGGCAAGGAGGGGTTCACCCAGCGGATCATCGTCTCGACCACGGATCGGTGGAACGCCCACGCCGAGGACGCGATCCAGGGCCAGCAGGTCCCGGTCCGGCGCATCGGGCTCGCCGACCTCGAGGCCTCGGCGATCGACTGGGACGCCTTCGACTGGGCCACACCCGATGCTCTCCCGGTCACCGACAAGAAGAAGCTGCGCCCCCACCAAAGCAAAGCCATCCAGGACGTATGCCGCGGGCTCGCCACCGCGGACCGCGGCAAGTTGATCATGGCCTGCGGCACCGGCAAGACCTTCACGTCCCTCCGGCTCGCCGAGCAGCTCGTCGGAGCCGGCGGCAGCGTCCTCTTCCTCGTCCCCTCGATCAGCCTGCTCTCACAGACCCTGCGCGAATGGGCCACCGAGGCCGAGGTCCCCCTCGCGTCCCTCGCGGTCTGCTCGGACCGCAAGGCCACGGCCCGCTCCAAGGCCACCAGCGAGGACATCTCCGCCGTCGATCTCGCCCTCCCGTCGACGACCAACGTCGCCGTCCTCGAGTCCCGCTGGACCCAGGCAGTCGGCGAGACAGACTCGATGACCGTCATCTTCGCGACCTATCAGTCCATCGACGTCGTGGCCCAGGCCCAGCAGCAGGGCGACCTGCCGGCGTTCGACCTCATCGTCTGCGACGAGGCGCACCGGACGACGGGCACGACCCTCGCCGGCGAGAACGAGTCCGCCTTCGTGCGGATCCACGATGCGGCATACATCCGCGGTGACAAGCGGCTCTACATGACCGCCACGCCCCGGATCTACGACGACGCCTCCAAGGCCAAGGCCGGTGAGGCCAGCGCCGTCCTCGCCTCGATGGACAACGACTTTCTCTTCGGCGAGGAGCTCCACCGGCTCGGGTTCGGTGAAGCCGTCGCCCAAGACCTGCTCGCCGACTACAAGGTCCTCGTCCTCGCCGTCGACGAGACGGCGGTCTCCCGCACCTTCCAGCTCCAACTCGCCGACGAGGGCAACGAGCTGCGCCTGGACGATGCCGCAAAGATCGTCGGCTGCTGGAACGGCCTGGCCAAACGCGGTTCGGTCGAGCACTCCTTCGACGCCGACCCGGCACCCATGCGGCGTGCCGTCGCCTTCGCGGGCACGATCAAGGACTCCACGCACATCGAGTCGCTCTTCGCCGAGACGGTCCGGCAGTATGCCGCCGCGCACGACCTCGACGACGACGCCGGCGACCCGGTCCTGTCCTGCGAGATCCAACACGTCGACGGTACCTTCAACGCGCTCGAGCGCAACACCCGACTGGACTGGCTCCGTGCCGACGTCCCCGACGGCGTATGCCGCATCCTCACCAACGCCCGCTGTCTCTCCGAGGGCGTGGACGTCCCCGCCCTCGACGCGGTCATGTTCCTCTCGCCGCGCAAGTCGGTCGTCGACATCGTCCAGTCCGTCGGCCGCGTCATGCGCAAGGCGCCGGGCAAGCAGTACGGCTACATCATCCTGCCGGTCGGCATCCCCGCCGGGATGACTCCCGAGCAGGCGCTGAGGGACAACAAGCGGTATGCCGCGGTGTGGGAAGTCCTGCAAGCTCTCCGCGC
>JBDIAJ010000043.1:0-27135 GCA_039812345.1 Nostocoides sp.
GCTGCACCCGCCCCGCCGGCTGGACCGACGCCCACCACCTCATCCACTGGGACGTCACCCCACGAAGTTCTCCGCTCCGTCGTCGCTCCGATACTTCGCGGGGACCCCGACACAAGCACGGCGGCACCACCGACCTCGACAACGCCGCCCTCCTGTGCCGCCGCCACCACACCACCGTCCACACCCGCCACCTCGCCGCCACCCTCACCACCGGACCCCAGACACCCCCGACCACCACCGCCACCACATCACCTGGGACCTCACCCCCGGCAGCCACCACCACCTCACCGCACACACCCACGCCCGAACACCCGGCACCGGCGCCAGCGCCGGGGCCGCCTGACCAGTCGAGCTGCCGGGCGTGCCGGTGCGGCGACCGCGACCCGTAAGGACTCGGTAACCCGCGCCGGCGCCGGCCCACGGGCGCAGCCATGCCACGCTCCGGACGTGCGCATCCTGCCCGTCCGCCTCACCATGATCGCGATACCGGTGGCTGGGGGGCTCGTGCTGGGCCCGTTCGGGGCCGGCGCGGACGACCCGAGCCGGCCGGACCGCGACTACCGTGCCTGGTGGATCGCCCTCGCCGCCCTGGCCCTCGCAGGGGTCCTGGTCGCCGGGGGCCGGCCCGGACGCCGAGGGACGGAGGAGTGACCATGGCGCGTGTTCTCGTCGTCGACGACGACCCGACCGTGCGCGAGGTCGTCGTCGCCTACCTGCGGGCCGCGGGACAGGAGGTCGTCGAGGCCGGCGACGGGGAGAGCGCCCTGGCTCAGCACGCCAGCACGCCGGCCGATCTCGTCGTCCTCGACCTCATGCTCCCGGGGATCGACGGACTGGAGACCGCCGGACGACTGCGCGCCCACGGCGACGTGCCGATCATCATGCTCACCGCGCTGGGTTCGGAGGCCGATCGGGTCGTCGGCCTCGAGCACGGCGCCGATGACTACGTCACCAAGCCGTTCAGCCCCCGGGAACTCGCGCTGCGGGTGGACTCCGTGCTCCGCCGGGTCCGGTCGCGGCCGCCGGCCTGCGGCCCCGTCCTGCGCGACGGTGACCTCGTCATCGACCGGACCGGGCACGCCGTCACCATCGGCGGGGAGCCCGTCGCCCTGACGACCCGGGAGTTCGACCTGCTCGCCCACCTCGTCGAACATCCCGGGGTCGCCTTCACCCGCGACCAGTTGCTCGACCAGGTCTGGGGGTGGTCCTTCGGTGACCAGGGCACGGTGACGGTCCACGTGCGCCGGCTCCGGGAGAAGGTCGAGACCGACCCCACCCGGCCCCGCCGACTCGTCACCGTATGGGGCGTCGGCTACCGCTGGGACCCCACGTGAGTCGCGACCAGGTCACCGTCGTCGCGATCGCCGCCGCGTGGGCCTCCGCGGTCGGCGTCGCCGGGCTGGCCGCCGGGTGGCTGCTGCGCCGCGGGTCGGTGCGCCGGCTCACCGTGCTCGTCGCCGTCATCGCCGTGGGTGCCGTCGTGGCCGGCATGATCGGCACGGCGCGGGCGATGTTCCTCTCCGAGCACGACTTCTCGGTGGCCGTCCTCGTCGCCGCGACCGCGGCGATCGTCGCCGTCGGGGTCGCGCTCGCCGTCGCCGCGGCGCTCGGGCGCTGGTCCCGCGAGCTGCGCGAGGAGGCCCGCCGCTTCGGCGACAGCGGGACCTTCGTCGCGGCGCAGGAACTCCCGGCCGACCTGCGCGACCTCGCCGACGAACTCGCCCGGACCAGCGCCCGCCTCGCCGAGGCGCGCCGGCACGAGCACCGGCTCGAGGAGTCGCGCCGGGAACTGATCTCGTGGATCTCCCACGACCTGCGCTCCCCGCTCGCGGCGATCCGGGCGATGTCCGAGGCGCTCGAGGACGGGCTCGCTGACGATCCCGCCCGCTATCAGCGTCAGATCCGGGCGGAGGTCGACCGGATGGTCCGGCTCGTCGACGACCTCTTCGAACTCTCCCGGATCCAGGCTGGGCTGCTGCGGCTGAACCCCGAGCTGCTCGAGGTCGGCGATCTCGTCAGCGACGCGGTCGCCGCGCTCGACCCGGTGGCCCGGATCAGCGGCGTCCGCCTGGGCGGCGAGGTGCCAACCGGAGTGCGCGTGCGCGCCGACCCGGCCGAACTCGGCCGGGTCGTGACCAACCTGCTGCTCAACGGCATACGGCACACGCCCGCGGACGGGGTCGTCGAGGTGCGCGGGCGGGTGCGCGACGACGCGGTCGAGCTGTCCGTCACGGACGGGTGTGGCGGCATACCGACGGCCGATCTCGACCGGGTCTTCGACGTCGCCTGGCAGGGCGACCCGGCCCGGACCCCGCAGCCGCACGCCGGCCGCGGGGCCGGGATCGGCCTCGCCATCGTCAAGGGTCTGGTCGAGGCCCACCACGGCCGAGTCAGCGTCACCAACACCGGACCGGGATGCGCCTTCGTCGTCACCCTCCCGGGCGCAACTGGGCCTTGATCTCGGTCTTGAGGATCTTGCCGACCTTCGAGCGGGGCAGGTCGGGCCAGACCTCGACCTGCTTCGGCGCCTTGACCGAGCCGATCCGCTCCTTGACGAACGCGGTCAGCGCCGCCGCGTCGACCTCCCGTCCCGCGGCCGGCTGGACGACCGCGACGACACGCTCGCCCCACTTGTCGTCGGGCAGCCCGATGACGGCGCAGTCCTGGACGTCGGGGTGGGCCATGACCGCCTGCTCGACCTCGGCGGAATAGACGTTGAAGCCGCCGCTGATGATCATGTCCTTCGCCCGGTCGACGATGTGGAGATAGCCCTCCTCGTCAACGAAGCCGATGTCACCGGTGTGATGCCAGCCGAAGCGGCCGGCCTCGGCCGTCGCCTCCGGGTTGCGGTAGTAGCCGGCCATGACCAGGGACGAGCGGACGACGATCTCGCCGCGCTCCCCATCGGCGACCAGCCCGCCGGACTCGTCCATGATGCCCACCGTGACCAGCGGGGCCGGGCGACCGGCCGAGCCGAGCCGTTCGCTCGCCACCGACCCGTCCGCCCGGAAATGATCGGCCGGCGGCAGCATCGAGATCATCATCGGCGCCTCGGACTGGCCGAACAGCTGTCCCATGACCGGGCCGATCCGGGTGAGCGCCTCCTCCAGCCGGGAGGTCGACATCGGCGCCGCGCCGTACCAGAAGCACTGGAGCGACGAGAGGTCGGTCGTGTCGAGTTCCTCCGCGCCGAGCACGAGATAGATCACCGTCGGCGGGAGGAAGGTGTGGGTGACGCGATGGCTCTGGATGTTGGCGAGGAAGGCGTGGACGTCCGGGGCACGCATGATGACGATCTCGCCGCCGAGGGCGAGCACCGGAAAACAGAGCACCCCGGCCGCGTGGGTCAGCGGCGCGAGGGCGAGATAGACCGGCCGACCGACGAACGGGTAGCCGATCAGGGTCAGCGCCGTCATCGTCTCGAGATTGCGCCCGGTGAGCATGACCCCCTTGGGCCGCCCCGTCGTGCCACCGGTGCCGACGAGCGCGGCGAGGTCGTCGGCATACGCCTCGTCGACCGGCGACTCGGCGCCGGCCGAGAGGAAGTCCGCCCACGTGAGGCAGTCGGGGACGGTCCCGTCGAGACAGACCCACGTATGGACGTCCGGCAGGTCCGCGCGGATCCGCGCCACGAGCGGGGCGAACGCCGCCTGGAAGATGACGACCTCGACATCGAACAGGTCCAGCAACTCGCGGTTCTCCGCCGCCTCGTTGCGCGGGTTGATCGGACACCAGACGGCGCCGGCCCGGGAGAGGCCGAAGAGGCAGGAGAAGGCGATGGGATCGTTGGCGGAGAGGATGGCGACCTTGCCGCCGGGGCGCACGCCCGCGGCGACGATCGCGGCGGCGATGCGGTGGGAGAGGGTGACGACGTCGGCATACGTCAGCGTCTGTCCCTCGGTGGTCAGACACGGACGGTCGGGGCCGAGCGAGGCACCCTTGTCGAGATAGTCGGCCAGGCGCACGAGAGGCCCCTACATCCCCATCCCGCCGTCGACCGGGAGGCCGACGCCGGTGATGAACTTCGCCGCATCCGAGGCGAGGAAGACGACGGCGTCCGCCATGTCGTCGATCTGCCCGAGGCGGCCCGCGGGCGTCAGCTCGATCACCGCGCCGACGGCCGCCTCCGCCGAGGGGAAGAGCCCGATCTCGGCGACGTCATTGGCCAGCCCGGCGCCCATCGCCGTCGGGACCAGACCGGGATAGACGCAGTTGACCCGGACGCCGTAGCCGAGCTTGCCCGATTCCATCGCCGCGACCCGGGTGAGCCGGTCGACGGCGGACTTGGTGGCCGAATAGACGGCGATCCCAGGAAAGGCGATCGTCGCCGCGACCGAGGCGATGTTGACGATCGCGCCACCCTGGCCGGCCGCCCCGCCGGGACGCATCGCCCGGAGTCCGTGCTTGAGGCCCAGGATCGTCCCGAGGACGTTGACCTCGAGCATCCGGCGGGCGTCCTCCGGGTCGATCTCGGTGACGAGGGAGGTGATCTCGATCCCGGCGTTGTTGACGAGGATGTCGAGCCCGCCAAGGTGCGCGACCGTCGCCGTGATCGCCGCCTCCCAGTCGGCCTCATTCGTCACGTCGAGCTTGACGAATCCGTGCCCTTCCCCGAGCGCCGCCGCGGTCTGCGCGCCGCTCTCCTGCCGGTCGGCGATCATGACCGTGGCCCCGGCTGCGGCGAGCGCCTGCGCCATCCCCTCGCCGAGCCCCTGCGCGGCTCCGGTCACGAGGGCCTTGCGGCCGGTCAGGTCGATGGACGTCATGCGTCTCCTTCATAAGGTCTGCCGACCGCGGTCGGGGCACCTCGTCGTGCCGCGACCACCCTGGCGCGAGCTCTGGACATTTGTCAAGACTTGACCCCTGTCAAAAGGTGCCCTCCCCTCGCTAATCTGTGAGGTTATGAACGGGAAAATCGCGCCGACCCGGGCTCGGGCCGACAAATCGGTCGAGCGGCGCGATCAGCTCGCGCAATCTGCGCTGCTGACGCTGGGTCAGTTGGGCTACGCCCGCACCAGCCTGCGGGACATCGCCGCGAACTCGGAGTTCAGCCACGGCGTCGTCCACTACTACTTCGCCGACAAGACCGAGTTGATCACCTATTGCGTGCGCTACTACAAGGCGCAGTGCGTGACGCGATATGACGATCTGCTCGCCGAGTCGGGCACCGCGCCCGAGTTGCTGGACCGGTTCGTCGACAAGCTCGCCGAGACCCTGGTCGCCGACTCCTCGATGCACCGGCTGTGGTATGACCTGCGCACCCAGGCGATGTTCGAGGACACCCTGCGCCGCGACGTTCTGATGATCGACGCGACCCTCGAGAACATGATCTGGCGCGTGCTCATCCGGTATGCCGAATTGTCCGCTCGCCCGCTCGTCGTCGACTCGGGCACGGCCTACGCGATGCTCGACGGGATCTTCGAACGCGGTCTGTTGCGCCACCTCACCGGCGACCCGGACGCCGTCACGACCATGCGGGCGCAGGCGAGCGCGCTCATCCCGGCGCTGCTCGCCCGCTGAGTCACGCCCGCGGGGGACCGGCGGCGATCCGGCGGCGGAGTTCGGCGAGCCCGTCCGGACCCTCGGGCAGATCCCACCAGCTCTCCACCCACCAGGTCGCGCCCGCGTCCGCCCACTCCCCCACCGGTCCGTGGATGTCACCGAAGCCGCCGACGGTGTCACCCTCGACGACGACGTCATAGCCCTCCCAGGGCAGCCCGGCGTCCGCCCGCAGGCGCTGGAGCCGGGTGACGATCTCGGCGAGCGCGTCCAGGGTCAGCCCGGAGTGCCCCTCCTGACCGGCGACGACCGCGGGGAAGATCCCCTGCCACCGGGCGGCCCGCTCCAGGGACGGCTGCCCGTCCCGTCCCGGGACGAGCGCGCCGACGCACCACACCGGTGGATGGGGTCGCTGCACCGGCGGCGGGGGCGCGAGTTCGGTGACGGGCGCGACCGACCAGTGCCGGCCGGCATACAAGAAGGGTTGTCCGGCAAGGAGTCCGGCATAGATGTCGAGGCATTCGTCGAGCTTCCCGGCGCGGATGCCACGGGCCTCCTCCGGCTCGAACGCGCGCCAGTTCGCGTTGATCGCCCCGAGCCCCACCCCGAGCGTGACCCGCCCGCCGCTGAGCCGGTCCACGGTGGCGACCCGCTGCGTGAGATCCCACGGGCGGTAGCGGGATGCGGGCGTCAGGAGGGTGCCGAGGCGGATCCGCTCGGTGCGCATCGCCGCCGCGGCGAGGGTGGCCCAGGCATCGCAGCGATAGACCGCCTCCCAACTGAAGACGAGATCCCAGCCGTGCTGCTCGCCGAGCACCGCCAGCTCGACGAACTCGGGTTCGGTGGTCATCGGCACGACGAACGCGAAGCGCATCTCCCCGACACTAGCCCCGACCGGGGCGCCGTGCCCCTATCGGCCCCTATCGGCGCCGCTGACAGCGCCCGCACCAGTAGAGATTGCGGCCGGCGACGAGGGCGGTCTTCACCCGGGAGCCGCAGGTGAGGCAGGGGTCGCCGGTGCGCTTGTACACGGCATACGACCGCGGGAGGGGCGAGGCGCTCTCGTATGCCGGCCGGCCACCCCGGCGGCCCAGCTCCCCTTCCGCGCCGCCCTGCCAGCGAACGCCCGGGCCGAGGGCGCCGGCGGCGATCAGGTCGCGGGCCTGGTCGACCTGCTCCGGCAGGGTGATGATCTGGCCGAACACGACCCCGATCGGCATCAGCGCGACGAGGTCGTCCCAGATCGCCCGGAAGGTCGCCGGGCGGATCTCCTTCCCCGGCCGGAAGGGGTCGACCCGGTGCCGGAAGAGGACCTCGCAGCGATAGACGTTGCCCACACCGGCGAGGATCGACTGGTCCATCAGGCACTCGGCGACGCTGCGCCCGGTCCGCGCAAGCCGAGCGAGGGCGCGCTCGGGTTCGTGCCCGGGGCTGCCCGCGCGCAGCGGGTCGGGCCCGAGGCGGGCGACAGTGGCCGCGACCTCCTCCGGCGTGACGACCTGGACGAGGGTCATGGCGCGCAGGTCGGCGACGTGGGTGGCGTTGACGAGCCGCAACCGGACGGCGCCGACGGGCGGGGGCGGGGTCGCGGCATACGGGACGACGTCGAAGACGCCGATCAGGCCGAGGTGGACGTTGAGGATGACGTCGTCGGCGAAGGTGATGAACAGGTGCTTGCCCCAGGCGTCCGCGCGCTCGACCAGCCGGCCGTCGAGCAGCGCGGCGCCGTCGTCGAACCGCCCCTGCGGGCTGCTCGCCCATGGCGTCGTCCCCGCGAAGGCCTCATCGAGGGTCGCGGCGAGCCGGTGGAGGGTGTGGCCTTCGGGCATGACCGGTGAGCCTACGCGTGGAACACCGGTCCGGGCCCGCGGCCGAGTCGGACGACGTCGCCGGCCAGGAGCGCCTCGGTGAGCCAGGCCTTGGCCCGCGTCGCCGCGGTCCGCCACCCGTCGGCGCGGACCCGGTGGACCGCGAGTGCCGTCGAGAGCGTGCACCCGGTCCCGTGGGTCGCGGTCGTCTCGACCCGGGGCGCGTGGAGGACGACCTCGCCGCGCTCATCGACCCACAGGTCGCGGGGGTCGCTGGGCAGGTGCCCGCCCTTGAGCAGGACGCGGGGGGCCCCGAGGTCGCGAAGCCCGGCGGCCTGCGTCCGCATCCCGTCGAGGTCGCCGGCGAGCGGCAGCCCGGTCAGGACGGCCGCCTCCGCGAGATTGGGGGTGACCACGGACACCCCCGACAAGAGGGCGCGGACCGCGGCGACGGCGTCCGCGGCGAGCAACCGGTCGCCGCTCGTGGCGATCATCACCGGATCGAGGACCACCGGTATGCCGCGCAGCCGGCTCCCCCGCAGCCGCTCCCCGATGACCGAGGTCACCTCGGCGGAACCGAGCAGGCCGATCTTGATCGCGTCGATCCGCACGTCATCCAGCAGCGTGTCGAGCTGCCGGGCAACGAAATCCGCGGGAACCGTCAGGATGCCCCTGACGCCGAGAGTGTTCTGTGCCGTCAACACCGTGATGACGGCGAGGCCGTAGCCGCCGAGGGCGGCGACGGTGCGCAGGTCGGCCTGGACGCCGGCACCCCCGGACGGGTCACTGCCGGCGATGGTCAGGATCGCGGGCGGACGGATGCGCGGCGGCACCCCACGAGCCTGCGCGATCCACGATGCGGACGCAACCCTCGACGGTCCCGCGGCCTGGGGGCTAGGGTCGAGACACCCACGCGGGAGCCTCGGCAGAGGCTGAGATCGGACTGACGCCGTCCGGACCGTTCGAACCTGTCCGGATCATGCCGGCGAAGGAAGTGAGGACGGCGATGAGCCCGATTCCCCGGAACGACCCCGAGATCCACCCCCAACACCGCTTGACGTATGCCGTGGACGGCGACCTCCGCGTCCCCGTCACCGCGATCTCGCTGGCGGCCTCGCCCGACGGGAGCGCCAATCCCGACGTCCACGTCTACCGGACCCGCGGTCCGGGCAGCGATCCGGAGGTCGGTCTGGCCCCCCTGCGGGCGGCGTGGATCGCCGCGCGGGGCGACACCGCGGCATACGTCGGGCGCGTGCGGCGAGCCGAGGACGACGGCCGCGCCGCCGCCCGTCGCCGAGAGGCGAGCCGCGAGTGGCGTGGCGAGCGGCGCGATCCGGTGCGTGCCACCGAGGGTCGCACGGTGACCCAGCTGCACTACGCACGCCGGGGGGAGATCACGACCGAGATGCGGTTCGTCGCCCTGCGAGAGCACCTCGACCCGGAGATGGTCCGGGCCGAGGTCGCCGCCGGCCGGGCGATCATCCCGGCGAATGTCAACCATCCCGAGTCCGAGCCGATGATCATCGGGCGCGCGTTCCTGACCAAGGTCAACGCCAATATCGGCAACTCCGCGGTGACGAGCTCGATCGCCGAGGAGGTCGAGAAGCTCGCCTGGGCGACCCGGTGGGGCGCCGACACGGTCATGGACCTGTCCACCGGTGACGACATCCACACGACCCGGGAGTGGATCCTGCGCAACAGCCCGGTGCCGATCGGCACCGTCCCGATCTATCAGGCGCTGGAGAAGGTCGACGGCCGGGCCGCGGATCTGTCCTGGGAGATCTTCCGCGACACGGTGATCGAGCAGGCCGAGCAGGGCGTCGACTACATGACGATCCATGCGGGGGTCCTCCTGCGGCATGTCCCGCTCACCGCCGATCGGGTCACCGGAATCGTCTCCCGCGGCGGCTCGATCATGGCGAGCTGGTGCCTGGCGCACCACGAGGAGTCCTTCCTCTACACCCACTTCGACGATCTGTGCGCGATCTTCGCCCGCTACGACATCGCCTTCAGCCTCGGCGACGGGCTGCGCCCCGGCTCGATCGCCGACGCCAACGACGCCGCCCAGCTCGCCGAATTGCGCACGCTCGCCGAACTCACCGAGCGCGCCTGGACCCACGACGTCCAGGTCATGGTCGAGGGGCCGGGCCACGTCCCGCTCGATCTCGTGCCGGAGAACGTTCGGCTGCAACAGGACTGGTGCCACGGCGCGCCTTTCTACACCCTCGGGCCGCTGGTCACCGACATCGCCCCGGGCTACGACCACATCACGTCGGCGATCGGCGCCGCGGTGATCGCGCAGCACGGCACGGCGATGCTCTGCTATGTCACGCCGAAGGAACACCTCGGGCTGCCCGACCGGGATGACGTCAAGACCGGCGTGATCACCTACAAGATCGCCGCCCACGCCGCCGACGTCGCCAAGGGCCACCCGGGGGCACGGGTGCGTGACGACGCGATGAGCCACGCCCGCTTCGAGTTCCGCTGGCATGACCAGTTCGCGCTCGCGCTCGACCCCGAGACGGCGATGGCGTACCACGACGAGACGTTGCCGGCCGAGCCCGCCAAAACCGCGCACTTCTGCTCGATGTGCGGCCCGAGGTTCTGCTCCATGCGGATCAGTGCGGACATCCGCGAGACGTATGCCGAGGGCATGCGCGCGAAGTCGCGGGAGTTCCTCGACCTCGGGGCGAGCGTCTATGTCTCGGCCGGCCGCTGACCTGATCGGGTCGGTCGACGAGATCACGCCGCCGCAGCTTCCCCCGGAGGGTCGCGCCGCCCTCCGGGGTGGCGTGATCGGCAACTACGTCGATCAGATCCACATCTTCCTGCCGTTGGTCGCCCTCGCCCCGGCGCTGGCGACTCTGGCCGGCCCGCATGCCTCGGCCACGACCGCCTCGCTCGTCGTCCTCGCCCTGCTGCTCGGACGGCCGGTCGGCGGGATCGTGTTCGGCCGCATCGCCGACCGGTGGGGCCGCACCCGCACCACCCGGCTGGCCATCGCCGGCACCGCCACGTGCAGCCTCGGCATCGCCCTCATGCCGACCCACGCGCTGATCGGGGCGGCGGCGATCACCCTCGTCCTGCTCCTGCGCTTCCTCGGCGGCATCTTCATCGCCGGGGAGTACAGCGCCGCGATCCCGCTCGCCATGGAGTGGTCCCGGCCGGGGCGGCGCGGTCTCGTCTCCGGCCTCGTCATGGCGATGGCGCCGTGGGCCCAGGCGAGCATCGCCTTCGCCACGTCCGGCCTGCTGCTCCTCCTCGGCCCGCGGTCGTATGCCGCCTGGGGCTGGCGGGTGCTCTTCCTCGCCGGCGCGCTCGGCTCGCTCGGGATGCTCGGTTACTACCGGCGGCACGTCGCCGACGCGCCCGCGTTCCGGCGGCGTCGGGTGGCCATCACCGGCCCCGGCGGACCGAGCCTTCGCGCCCTCCTCACCGGCCCGTGGCGGGGCGCCTTCTGGCAGATGTTCGGGCTGATGACCGGGCTGTGGTTCCTCACCCAGATGACCGTCATCAACCTGCCGGTGCGGCTGAAGGCCGATGTCGGGCTCTCCGCGACCCAGCTGTCGTCGGCCATGGGAACGGCGGCGATCGCCCAGGCGATCGGCATGAGCCTGACCGGCCAGTTGTCGACGCGGCTCGGGCGGCGTGCCTTCTTCGTCGTCTGGGGGCTGTTGGCGAGCGTCGCCGGACCGCTCGCCTGGTCCTGGACCGTGGGGCGGGACGGACTCGCCGGCGCCGCGCTCGGGGCGAGCGTCCTGCAGGTGGTGACCGTCACGGCATACGGCCCGATCGGCGCCTATCTGTCGGAACGACTGCCCACGGCGATCCGGGCCACGGGCTATGGCACGGCCTACAGTCTGTCGATCGTCGTCCCGGCCCTGCATCCGTTCTATCTGCCGTGGCTCCAGGGCCGGCTCGGCCACGACGGCGCGGTGATCGGGCTGCTCGCCCTCGGTGGTCTCCTCGTCGCGGGGTGTGGCGCCCTCGGCCCCCGACTGTCCCCGGCCGAGATCGATGCCGACCTCGACGCGGTGGCCACCCGTGTCTGATCGCGCCGACCTGGCGGCGGTCATGACGGCGGTGCGGGATCGGGCCCCCCTCGTCCACTGCATCACGGCAACGGTGTCGATGGGCCTGGTCGCCGACGGCCTGCTGGCCGCCGGCGCCCGGCCGATGATGACCGAGACGGCCGACGAGGCGCCGGCGATGACCGAACTCGCCGACGCCCTCCTGGTCAACCTCGGGACACTCAGCCGCGATGGGGCACAAGGGATCCCGGAGACGGTCGCCCGCACCGCCCTCCTCGGTCATCCGTGGGTGCTCGACCCGGCGGCGGTGGGTGCGGGCCCGGTGCGCACCGGCCTCGCCCGTGACCTGCTCACCCGCCGGCCGAGCGTGGTGCGCGGCAACGCCTCCGAGATCCGGGTCCTCGCCGGCGTCGGTGCGGGCGGCCGCGGGGCCGACGCCGCCGACCCCATCGACCCGTTCGCCGCCCGCGATGTCTCCCGGCGGACGGGGGCGGTCGTCGCCGTCTCCGGCCCTGTCGACCTCGTCACGGACGGGCCGCGGGAGGTGTCGGTGCCCAACGGATCGCCGATGCTCACCCGCGTCACGGGGACCGGCTGCCTGCTCGGCGCCCTCACGGCGGCCTGCGTCGCCGTGTCGGATCCCTGGCTGGGCGCGCTCACCGCAACGGCGTGGGTGAGCATCGCCGGGGAGGTCGCCGCGGCGCCCGGGCGTGGTCCCGGCGCCTTCCGCTGCGCCCTCCTCGACGCGCTCGACGCCCTCACGCCGCAGGACCTGTCCACGCGGGTCGTGCTCGGATGAGGCGCGCCGTCGACTACCGGTGCTGTGTCGTCACGGCGGGGACCGGGCGGCATACGGTCGAGGCGGCGACGGCGGCGGCGGGCGCGGGGGCCGGGGTGGTCCAGGTCCGGGACAAGGAGTCGTGCGCGCGCGACCTGCTCGCTCTCGTCGTCGCCGTCAGCGACGCGGTGGCGCGGGCGAATCCGGCCACCCGGGTCCTCGTCGACGACCGCGCCGACATCGCGTATGCCGCCCGCCTGGCCGGCGCCGCGGTGCATGGCGTCCACCTCGGGCAGAACGACCTGCCGGTCGCCGCCGCACGGGCCCTGCTCGGCCCGGACGCGCTGATCGGGCTGACCACGGGGACGCTCGACCTCGTGCGCGCGTCCGCCTCGGTGGCCGAGCACGTCGACTATCTCGGGGCCGGGCCGTTCCGGAGCACCCCGACCAAGGACTCCGGGCGCCCACCGCTCGGGATCGCCGGCTACCACCCACTCGTCGCGGCGACAACACTGCCGATCCTCGCGATCGGCGACGTCACCCCGGCGGACGTCCCGGCGCTCGCTGGCACCGGCGTCGCCGGCGTCGCGCTCGTCAGGGCCGTCATGACGGCTCCGGACCCCGCGGCCGTGGTCCGCGCCGTGCTCGCAGGGTTCGCGCGCTGAGGCCGGTCAGCCGGCGCGCTTCTTGGCCGCGGTCTTCTTGGCGGGCGACTTCGCGGGCTCGGCAGGCGCCTCGCCGCGGGCGACCTTGGCCTTCTCGACCGACCGCGCGAGCGCCGCGAGGAGGTCGACGACCTCGCCGGACTCCTCGGCCGGCTTCGGCAGATCGGTGATCGCACCGCCCTCGATCTTGGCCTTGACGACGGCGTCGAGCGCCTTGGCGTAGTCGTCCTCGTATTCGTCCGGGTCGTAGTCCCCGGCCAGCTGATCGATGAGCAGGTGCGCCATCGCCAGTTCCTTCTCGGTGGCGTGCTGGTCCTCGCCCAGTGAGGCGAAGTCGGGCGAGCGGATCTCGTCGGGCCACAGCATCGTCTGCATGACGATGACCCCGTCACGCACGCGCAGCACGGCCATCGTCATCCGCGACCGGAGCGAGACGGTGACCAGCGCCATCCGCTTCTCCGACTCGAGCGCATCCCGAAGCAGGAGATAGGGTTTGGCGGCGGCCTTGTCCGGCTCCAGGTAGTAGGACTTGTCCAGGAGCATCGGGTCGATCTGGTCGTCGGGGACGAACTTCTCGACGGTGATCTCCTTGCTCGACCGCGACGGGAGATCCGCGAAGTCCTCGTCGGTGAGGACGACCATGTCGCCGTCCGGGGTCTCGTAACCCTTGGCGATGTCGTCATAGGAGACCAACTCACCGTCGATCGAGCACACCCGTTGGTACTTGATCCGTCCCCCGTCGGTGCGGTGCACCTGGCGGAAGCTGACGTCGTGGTTCTCCGTCGCGGCATACAGGCGCACCGGGACGTTCACCAGACCGAACGAGACGGCACCCTTCCAGATCGGACGCATGGCCGCAGTGTCCCACTTCCCCGACACGGAGGGATGGGTGGACGAGATGCGAGTATGGGCGAATGCGCCCCATGCTCGCGAGCGTCGCCGACTCGGTCCCCACCGGCGCCGAGTGGGTGCACGAGGTCAAATGGGACGGGATGCGCGTCCTGGCCGACGTCCGTGAGGGGCAACTGCGGCTCTATGCCCGCAGCGGCAACGACGTGACGGCGAGCTTCCCCGAGTTGGAGGGGCTCGCCGGGACGTATGACGACCTCCTCCTCGACGGCGAGGTCGTGGCCCTGGACGGCGGCCGGCCCTCGTTCGCCGCCCTCGCCGAGCGGATGCACGTCAAGGACCGCCGCAAGGCGACCCGGCTCGCGTCGGTGCGCCCGGTGACCTTCATGATCTTCGATCTGCTGCGCCTCTTCGGGCAGGACGTCACCGCCCAGACCTGGACCGGCCGGCGGGGACTGCTCGAACGGTTGGCCCTGGACGCCCGGCACTGGCAGGTGCCACCGACCTATGACGACGGACCCCGGTTGTTGCAGGTGACCCGGGAGCAGGGCCTCGAGGGGATCGTCAGCAAGCGGCGGGACGCGGCATACGCCCCCGGCCGACGGTCGCCGGACTGGCGCAAGACGAGCAACAGGCACACCATCTCGGTGGTCGTCGGCGGATGGCGGCCCGAGACCGGCAACGAGGCCCGCCTCGGGGCCCTGTTGGTCGGCGTGCCCGGTCCCGACGGATGGACGTATGCCGGCCGCATCGGGTCCGGGGTCGCCGGCAAGGTCGCCGACCTGATCGCCGACGCGCTCGCCCCGCTGACCCGGCAGGACTCGCCGTTCGCGGACGAGGTGCCGGCCGTGGACGCGCGCGGCGCGACCTGGGTCGAGCCCGTCGTCGTCGTCGAACTCAAGCATCTCGGCGAGACCAGCGCCGGACGCCTCCGGCAGCCGAGCTTCGTCGGCATCCGGCACGACCTCACCGCACAGGAACTGCTCGATGCCTGAGGCCGGCCCGGTCACCCGGGTCGAGGTGGCCGGGCGAACCCTCAAGTTGTCCAGCCTGGACAAGGTCATGTATCCGGCGACGGAGACGACCAAGGGCGAGATCCTCCACTATTACGCTCAGGTGGCGCCGATCATGCTCGCCCACCTGGCCGGGCGCCCGGTCACGCGGGTGCGTTGGCCGCACGGCGTCGAGCAGCTCTCCTTCTTCGAGAAGAACCTCCCGTCGGGCGCGCCGACGTGGCTGCCGCGGGCCCGCATCGACACCGTCACCTACCCGCTGGTCGCCGATCTCGCCGACCTCACCTACCTCGTCAATCTCAATTCTCTCGAATTCCATGTGCCGCAATGGCGCGTCGGCCCCGGATCCACGGGGCGGGTCAATCCGGACCGGCTCGTCATCGATCTCGACCCCGGCAAGCCGGCCGGGCTGCGCGAATGCGCTCGCGTCTCACTGCATGTCCGCGAGCGGCTCGGTGAGCTGGGGCTGACGTTGTTTCCGGTCACATCGGGGAGCAAGGGAATGCAGCTGTATGCCGCTCTCGGCGGCGATCTGACCTCGGACCAGGTCCGTGATCTCACCGCGACGCTGGCCCAGGAACTGACGAAACGGTTCCCCGACCTCATTGTGTGGAAGATGACCAAGAGCCTGCGCCCCGGCAAGGTCTTCCTCGACTGGAGCCAGAACGTCGCCGCCAAGACGACGATCTGTCCCTATTCACTGCGCGGCCGGGACACCCCGTGCGTGGCCGCCCCCCGCACGTGGGCCGAGGTCGAAGCGGGGGCACGCGACGAGGGCGCCTTCGAACAGGTGATGTTCGACGACGCCCTCGATCGAATCGCGCGCTCGGGAGACCTGTTGGCCCCGCTCGCCTGATCGCGCTCGATCAGGAATGCGCCCGCGCATACGCCTCTTGAATCGACCCGGCGATGCGGCCCCGCTCACTGACGTCGTGCCCGTTGGCGCGGGCCCACTCACGGACCTTCGCCAACTCGGCCCGGTGCGCGGCGCCCCCACGCGACGGGGTCGGTGCCGGCGCGGCCTTCTTGGCACTCTGCTGCTTGCGGCCATGCCCGATCCACTTCGCGAGATCGGATCGAAGCGAGTCCGCATGGTCCGAATTCAGATCGATCTCATAGGTGACGCCGTCGAGACCGAAAACAACCGTCTCCGCCGCGGCGGAATCGTCGATATCGTCGATCAGGAGGGTTTGCACACGCTGCACCATGCTTGTCTGAGCCTTTCGTGGAGGACTTGCCCTTCGGGACCTTGCCACCATACTCGCATTCCCTGCGTACGGCACCCCCGGCAGCCATGTCGGCGGCAAAGTGTCGGGTGAGACCTCGGTCAGGACCGCGGACGATCCCGGTCCGGCGACTTCTCCGCCGCGTCGTGGGCTTTGTCCCAGCGGGCCTGGGCGACGCGCTCGTTGCGGTCCCCCTCGAGAATATGTTTGATGATGACATAGAAGAGGAATCCCACCCCGATCGAGGGGATGATCGCGGCGGCATATCGCGCGACATCGTTCATGAACTCGCCTCCGGTTTCAGATGGGGGAAGAGGATGGTCTCCCGGAGATTGACTCCGGTGAAGAGTGCGACGACCCGATCGAGGCCCATGCCGAGTCCGCCCATGGGTGGCGCCCCGTATTCGAGGGCCCGCAGGAAGTCCTCGTCCAACTGCATGGCCTCGAGATCCCCGCCCGCGGCGCGCAGCGACTGGGCCGTCAGGACCTCGCGCTGGATCACCGGATCGACGAGTTCGGAGAAGCCCGTGCCGCGCTCGACGCCGGCGATGATGAGATCCCATGCCTCGATCTGCCCCGGCAGGGACCGGTGGGGGCGGGCGAGGGGCTGGGCGATCGCCGGGTAGTCACAGAGGAAGGTCGGCTGGAGCAGGCCCGGCTCGACCAACTCACCGAGCAGTTCGAGGAAGACCTTGTCCTTGTCCCAGGCGGGGTCGAGGGCGAGACCGTGCCGATCGGCATACGTCCGGAGGGTGGCGACGTCGGTGTCGATGGTGACCGGCTCCCCGACGGCGTCGCTCACCGCGTCATAGACCGGGAGCCAGCGCCACTCGCCGTCGAGGTCGACGACCCCGCGAGGAGTCTCGACCCGACGAGTCCCGAAGGCGTCGGCGACCGCGAGGATGCAGTCGGTGACCACCTGGGCGATCGTCGTCTGGTCGCCATAGGCCTGGTAGACCTCGAGCATGGTGAACTCGGGCGAGTGGGTGCCGTCGACGCCCTCGTTTCGGAAGATGCGGCCGAGTTCATAGACGCGGTCGACACCGCCGACGATCGCCTTCTTGAGGTTGAGCTCGAGGGCGATCCGCAGGACCATATCCTGGTCGAAGGCGTTCATGTGCGTCCGGAAGGGGCGCGCCTGGGCGCCTCCGTGGATGAGCTGGAGGATCGGCGTCTCGACCTCGACATAGCCCTGGTCGTTGAGCGTCTCGCGGATGGCGCGCATGGCCCGGGCCTTGAAGCGGACCATGTCGCGGGATTCCTGGCGGACGATCAGATCGGCATACCGTTGGCGGACGCGGGTCTCCTCGGCGAGGTCGTGGTGCAGCACCGGGAGCGGGCGCAGGGCCTTGCTCGCCATCTCCCAGCGGGACGCGAGGACGGAGAGTTCGCCGCGCCTGGAGGAGATGACGCGGCCTTCGACGAAGACGTGGTCGCCGAGGTCCACGTCGGCCTTCCACGCCGCCAACGCGTCCGCGCCGACCTCGGCGAGGCTGAGCATGACCTGCAGCCGGGTGCCGATGCCCTCCTGGAGGGTGGCGAAGGCGAGCTTGCCGGTGTTGCGGATGAAGACGACCCGGCCGGCGACACCGACGACGTCCGGGGTCTCCGCGCCGGTCTCCAGATGCCCCCACTGCTCGCGGACCTCGGCGAGGGTGTGGGTGCGCGGAATCCACACCGGATAGGGCTGGCCACCGTCGTCGAGGAGCCGCTGCCGCTTGGCCAGCCGGAACTGCATCTGCTCGCTGAGGTCGGCGGGAGCGGGCGGTTCGGTCACCGACGCAGTTTATGGGTCGATCACATGGCGCAGATAACGGCGCGGCTCGGCGAGGAACCGGCGATAGTGGTCGACGACGTCGAGGTCGGCCCAGTCCCGGTCGTGGATGCCCTCCTCGTCGAGTTCGACGATGCGGGCGCCCGGGATCGCCGACAGCACCGGTGAGTGGGTGGCGAGGAGGACCTGGGCGCTGCGGTGCTGGGCGATGGCGTGCAGTTGCCCGATCAGCGCGAGCTGGGCGCCGAACGACAGTCCGGCCTCCGGCTCGTCCATGACGAAGAAGCCGTCCCCACGGAATCGGCCGGAGCCGAGCATGGCGAGGAAGGACTCGCCGTGACTGACCGCGTGGAAGTCCGGGTCGCGCGGGCCGGGGTGGGTGGCGAGATAGGTGAACAGGCCGTGCGTGGTCTCGGCGCGCAGGAAGTAGCCCCAGCGCGACCCGCCGGGGCCGCGCTCGAGGGTGAGGACGTCGTGCAGCGGTGACTCGGTGGCATACGTCTGGTGTTGGGCGCCGGTCGAGCCGCCCTCCCCGGGCAGGCCGAAGGCCATGGCGATCGCCTCGACCAGCGTCGACTTGCCGGTCCCGTTCTCGCCCACGAGAACGGTGATCCGGCTGAGGTCGAGACCTTCACGCATGAGGTGCCGCACCGGGGTGAGGGTGAAGGGCCATGCGGACAGGTCCGGATCCGCGTCGTCTGCCGCCCGCACCCGCCGCACCGGCAACGGCTCCATCCAGGTCATGTCGTCAGGGTAGGCGGGGGCACCGACAACCCCCGGGCCCTCACTCGTCGACGAGGTCGAGGGCGATGTCGAGGATGCCGGCGGAGTGCGTCAGGGCGCCGACACTGAGGAAGTCGACGCCGGTGGCGGCGAACTCGGCGGCACGGTCCAGGGTCAGCCCACCGGTCGCCTCGACCTCGACGGCCTCGCCGGTCGCCGTGATCGCCGCGACCGTCTCGCGCAGCAACTGCGGGGACATGTTGTCGCACATGACGAATCGGGCGCCGGCGGCGATCGCCTCGCGCGCCTCGTCGACGGTCGTCACCTCGACCTGGATCGGGACGTCGGGGAAGCGGTCGCGGATCCGGTCGAACGCGGCGGTGATCGATCCCGCCGCGAGTTTGTGGTTGTCCTTGATCATCGCGCAGTCATAGAGACCCATCCGCTTGTTGGTCCCTCCACCGGCGCGAACGGCATACTTCTCCAACGCCCGCAGGCCCGGCGTTGTCTTGCGCGTGTCGAGAACGAGCGCCTTGTATGCCGCGAGTTCGTCCGCCCACGCCCGGGTCGCGGTCGCGACCCCGGAGGTCCGCGACAGGATGTTGAGCAGCGTGCGCTCGCCGATGAGGATCGCCTGGGTCGAGCCGGTCACGTCGGCCAGGACATCGCCGCGCACGACGCGGTCACCCTCCCGGGCCCGGATGACAACGGACACCTCGGCCTCGCCGCCGAGGATGGCGCAGACCTCGTCATAGACGAGGGCGATGACGTCGAGCCCGGCGACGACACCGGCGGCCCGGGCCACGACCTGGCCGGAGGTCTCGGCGGCCGGGTCGATCGTCGCCTCGGTCGTCACGTCGACCCCGTCGAGGCCACCGAGGTCCTCGACGAGGGCCTCGCGGACGACCCGCAGCGCGTCGTCGACGGGAAAGCCGAAGTCGCTCATCGCGGGAACCCCCTTCCGGGTCGATAGGTCAGGTGGATGCGGCCGTCCGCCCGGACGTGGCTGAGGTGGCCGAGCCAGTGGGCGTCGTCCTGCGTGGGGAAGTCGGACCGCTCGTGCCCGCCGCGCGTCTCCTCGCGGGCGTGAGCGGCGGCGGTGAGGGCGAGGCCGAGATGGGCGAGGTTGGTCGTCTCCCACGCTCCGGTCGTCGCGGCGGGGCGGTCGTCGTGCGCGAGGAGGGCGGCGAGGACCTGCTGGGTGTGGGCCGTCGAGTCGGCCGAACGGACCGGGCCCGAGCCCTCGGTCATCGCCCGCTGCACCTCACCGCGGCGGGCCTCGTCGAGGAGGCCGTCCTCGTCGGCGGGCGTTCGCCCGGCTGGCGCGCTCATGGGCAGGTCGCCGGAGGCGAGCCGCCGGGTGATGTCCTCGGCGATCCGGTCGGCGAAGACGAGGCCCTCGAGCAGCGAGTTGGAGGCGAGCCGGTTGGCCCCATGGACCCCGGTGCACGCGGTCTCGCCGCAGGCATACAGGCCGTCGAGTGTCGAGCGACCGTCGAGGTCGGTCCACACGCCACCGGAGGCGTAGTGCTGCGCCGGCGCCACCGGGATCAGCTGGGTGGCCGGGTCGTAGCCCAGCTCCCGCGACCGGGCGACGATCGAGGGGAAACGGTGCTCGAGGAAATCCCGGCCGAGGTGCCGGGCGTCGAGCCAGACGTGCCGCGACCCCGTGTCCCGCATCCGCGCGACGATGGCCCGCGCGACCACATCGCGGGGCGCCAGATCGGCCATCGGATGGACGCCCTCCATGAACCGGACGCCGGCGTCGTCGACGAGGAAGGCCCCTTCCCCGCGCACCGCCTCGGAGATGAGCGGCTGCTGCCCGTGGGCGCCGTCACCGAGGTACATCACGGTCGGGTGGAACTGGACGAACTCGAGATCGGTCAGCCGCGCCCCGGCGCGCAGGGCCGCGGCCATCCCGTCCCCGGTCGCCACGGGCGGGTTGGTCGTCGAGGCGTAGATCTGGCCGAGTCCGCCCGTGGCGAGGACCACCGCCCGCCCGTATGCCGCACCCACCCCGTCCTGGACCCCCTCGCCGATGACGTGGAGGGTGACGCCGCAGACCCGGCCGCCGCTGTCCTGGAACAGATCGACGACAAGGGCGTGTTCGATGACCTCGATGCCGGGATCCCGCACGACCCGGTCGAGGGCGTGGATCAGGGCGCGGGAGATCTCCGCCCCGGTCGCGTCGCCGCCGGCGTGGGCGATCCGGTCGCGGTGATGGCCGCCCTCGCGGGTGAGGAGGATGTCGCCGTCCGGGGCCCGGTCGAAGCGGGCACCGAGGTCGACGAGTTCCCGGACCCGTTGGGGGCCCTCGGTGACGAGCACGCGGACGGCGTCCTCGTCGCACAGGCCGGCACCGGCGACGAGGGTGTCGTGAAGGTGCTCCTCGGGTGAATCCTCGGGGTCGAGGGCGGCGGCGATCCCTCCCTGGGCCCATTCGGTGGACCCGGCGGACAGGACCGTCTTGGTGACCAGGAGGACGTTGTCGACGTGACCGCGCAGCCGCAGAGCGCAGGTGAGGCCGGCGATCCCGGACCCGACGACGATCACGTCGGCGGATGTCGTCCACCCGGGCTCGCCCGCGCGCAGCCAGCGGGGAATGGCGAGGCCGGTCACGGCATACCCGAATCGGGCGCGGCGTCGGGGTGGGAGAAGATGTCGAGCGCGCCGCCACCGGGCCCGACGAGGACCGGCGTGTTGTCGATCAGGCGGGTCGTGCCGACCCGGCCGGCGACGGCGAGGAGGGCCTCACCGCGATACCACTCCGGGACGTCGCGCAGGGACGTCGGGTGGACGAGGACGAGATAGTCGACGAGGACGAGCGGTTCGGCGACGAGGACGGCGCGGGCGGCCCGACGGATCGCGCTCGGACCCTCGGGTGCGGCAGCCGCGCCGGCACGCAGGGCCCGGGACAGACACAGGGCGACCTCGCGGTCGGACGGGGTGAGATAGGTGTTGCGGCTCGACATCGCGAGACCGTCGGGCTCGCGGACCGTCGGCACCGAGACGACGCGGGCGGGGACGTCGAGGTCGCGCACCATACGACGGATCAGGAGAAGCTGCTGGGCGTCCTTCTGGCCATAGAGGAAGGAGGTGCCGCCGGTCAGGTGCATGAGTTTGGCGACGACGGTGAGCATCCCGTCGAAGTGGCCGGGGCGGGTCTGGCCCTCGAGGACGGTGCCCAGGGGTCCGGCGGAGATGCGCACCCCGGGATCCCCGTCGGGGTAGACGACATCGGGACTCGGCGCGAAGACGAGGTCGGCGCCGTCGCGGGAACAGATCTCCAGGTCGGTGTCGAAGGTCCGCGGATAGCGCGACAGGTCCTCCTTGGGGCCGAACTGGAGGGGGTTGAGGAAGATCGTGACGATGACGTGGTCGGCCATCTCCCGGGCCCGGCGGATGAGGGTCGCGTGCCCGTCGTGCAGCGCGCCCATCGTCATGACGACCGCGATCTCCGGGCCGGTCAGTGCCGCCCTGGCGGCCCGCAGCTCCTCGCGCGTCCGCACGACGACGGGGGTGGTCGGGGCGGCTGGACTGGTCACGTCGGGTCCTCCTGGTCGGCGAGTACGGCGGCGAGCGCTTCGGCGGCGACGGCGCCGAGGCGGCCCTGGCGGCGGGCACGCGCGAGCGTGGCGTCGGCCAGGACGCGATAGACGTGCTGCACGTCGGGCTCCTCGTCGCGGAGCACCTGGAGGTGCTCGGCAACCGTACCGGCGTCGCCCCTGGCCACCGGCCCGGTGAGAGCGGCATCACCCAGCCTCAGGGCGTTGTCGAGGGCGGCGTTCATCAGGGGGCGCAGGACGCGGCCGGGATCCTCGACGCCGGCACCGCGAAGGATCTCCATGGCCTGAGCGGTCAGGGTGATGAGGTAGTTCGAGCCGTGGACCAGGCCGAGGTGATAGCGAACCCGGTCGAACTCGTCGATCTGCACCGGCTCACCGCCCATCTCGACGACGAGGGCCTCGGCGACCGCGGCCAGATCCGGCGGCGCCGTGATCCCGAAACAGCAGTCCCGCAACCGCTGGAGATCCATCGCGGTGCCGGAGAAGCTCATCGCGGGATGGATCGCCATACCGCCGACGCCCTGCGCGATCGCGGGGGCGAGCGGGGCGAGACCGCTGCGGCCGGAGGTGTGCAGCGCGAGCTGGCCGGAGCGCCATACGCCCGTGGTGGCCAGGCCCTCGACGAGGGGGGCGAGGGCGTCGTCGGGGACGGCCAGCAGCACGAGGTCGCTCGCGGCGACCACGTCGTCCGGCGGTGCGATCGGGGTGTCCGGCAGGAGCGCGGCGGCCCGGGCGAGGGAGGCCTCGCTCACCGCGCTGGTGGCGACGACCAGATGTCCGGTGCGGGCCAGGGCCGCGCCGAGCACGGCGCCGACCTTGCCCGCACCGACGACACCGATGCGCAGGCGCCCCGGCGGCAGCAGCGGCGGCGTCGTCACGCGGGTCAGTCTGCCACTGCGGGTCCGGTGCGGACGGGGTAGGTTCGCGGGCGTGCGGCCGTGGGTGCAGGCGTGGACGGAGGCGTTGTATGCCGAATCAGGCGCCTACCGCTCGGCCGCCGGGCCGGCGGGGCACTTCGCCACCTCCTGCCATGGCGCGGCGGGGTCGGTCTTCGCCGAGGCGATGGTCGCGCTCGCCCGGCGGGAGGGGCTGCGGACGATCGTCGACATCGGGGCCGGCCGGGGGGAGCTGCTCGGCCGGCTCGCCGGGCTTGTGGGGTCGACTGGGTGGCGGCTGGTCGGTGTGGACGTCGTGCAGCCGTCGGGGCTGCCGGCGGGCGTCGAGTGGCGGCTCGCGCCGGGCGGGGCGGTCGTACCCGATCTGCGCGATGTCGGGCCGGCCCTGGTCGTCGCCAACGAATGGCTCGACGTCGTGCCGTGCGTCGTCGCCGAGGCCGACGCGAGCGGGGTCCTCCGGGAGGTGCTCGTCGACGGGTCCGGGCGGGAGGCCCTGGGGGCGCCGCTCGGGGCGGCGGACCTGGCCTGGGTGGCCCGGTGGTGGCCCGAGGGGCAGCGGATCGAGGTCGGGCGGGCCCGGGATCTGGCCCTGGAGGGACTTCTCGCGCAGGTGCATTCCGGGTTGGTGGTGGCGATCGACTACGGGCACCTCGCCGGGGGGCGGCCCGCGGGCGGATCACTCACCGGCTATCGGGCCGGGCGCCAGGTGGCGCCGGTCCCGGACGGCAGGGGCGACATCACCGCCCACGTGGCGATGGACTCCCTCCGGCACGACCGGCTGGTCCGCCAGCGCGACGCGCTCGGCGAGTTGGGCATCCGGGGTGAGCGGGCGGCATACGACCTGGCGGTGCGCGACCCGGCGGGCTATCTCGCTGCGCTGCAGCGCAACTCGGCCGTTGCGGAGCTGTGCGGGCCGGGGCTGGGCGACTTCTGGTGGGCGGTCACGCGCCTCGGGTGAGGGCCGAGCGGACGTCGGTGCGGGCGAAGTCGTCGCCCTTGAACAAGAGGGGTTCGTCAGCGGCGACGGCGAGGGCATAGCTGAAGCAATCCCCGAAGTTCAGCCGGGCGGGGTGCCCCGAGCCACGACCGAAGTCGCGATAAGCAGCCCGAGCGATTCGGACCTGCTTCACCGTCACAGGCTCGATCTCGACGCCGAATGCGGTCAGGATCTCGTCGAGCCGGCGGGAGAGGACGGGATCGCGCGCGCCGTCGGTGACGACGCCCGCCTCGAGATAGCTCGCCGCAGACAACGCGGTTCTCGGCGCGGACGTGATGGCGTCCGTGAACTCCGGCGCCTCGGCCTCGTCGCGGAGCAGCACGATGACAGCGGATGTGTCGATGATCATGTCGGCAGGCCCATCTCGTCATAGAGGTCGTCGTCGGTGAGGAGCCGCAGGTCGTTGTCCCGGATATAGCGCCCGGATTCCTCACTGAGCGAGCGAAGCCGCAGGTAGCGCTCCTGCCGAGTCTCGTGTTCCCCGGCTGCGTTCAGGCTCGACTCCACCGCGGCCGCGATGGCTCCGGTCAGACTCATGCCGGTGCGTCGAGCGAGCTCGCGGACCTTCCGTTCGACGTCGTCGTTCTTGATGGTGATCGTCATGCATGAATGCTAGTGAGAGGTTACTGAATTCATCCATGGGTGACGACGAGGCGCTCGAAGCCGCGCAGGACGAAGGTGGGTCGGCGGTCGGCGGCGACGAGGGCCAGGCCGGGGCAGCCGGTCAGCAGCAGGCGGGTGGAGATCTGCAGCTCGAGCCGGGCGAGGGGGGCGCCGATGCAGAAGTGGATGCCGAGGCCGAAGGCGATGTGGTCGTTGGGCTCGCGGGCCGGGTCGAAGCGGTCGGGGTCGGCGAAGACGGCGGGATCCCGGTTCGCGGCGCCGAGGAGGGCGATCGCCTTCTGCCCCTTGGCGATCGGCACGCCGAGGAGATCGACGTCGGCGGTCGCGGTCCGCTCGAACAGCTGCAGCGGGGAGTCGTGGCGCAGGAACTCCTCGACGACCCGCGCGACGGCGACCGGGTCCGCGGGGTCGACCGGCGGCTTCCCCGCGGCGAGCCACGAATGCAGGCCGTTGCCGAACCCGTTGACGCTCGCCTCGTGCCCGGCGTTGAGCAGCAGCACCGCGGTCGCGATCAGCTCCCGCTCGGACAGCTTGTCGCTCCCCTCCCGGATCTGGACGAGGTCGGTGAGCAGGTCCGCCCCCGGCGCCGCCATCCGCTCGGTCGCCAACTGGGAGACGTATGCCGCGAACTCTCGGCACGCCACCCGCGCCTCCTCCTCCTGCGCCGGCGTCCGATCGACCTCGTACATCTTGACGATCGCCTGGCTCCACGGGCGCAACAGGTGACGGTCGAGGTCGGGGAAGCCGAGGAGTTCGGCGATGACGAGGACGGGGAGCGGCTCGGCATACGCCTCGATGATGTCGAACGGGCCGCCGCCGGCGAGGGCCTCGTCGAGAAGGCCCGAGGCCAGCTGCTCGATCCGCGGGGCGAGCCGCTGGACGTGACCGCGGCCGAAGGCGCCGGCGACCAGGCGGCGCAGCCGGGTGTGCTTGGGCGGCTCGGAGTCGAGGATCGAGTCGGCGTGCAGCCAGTTGAACGTCTCCCAGTCGGCCTCGGGCGCGCGCGGGGCGTAGATCCGGCCGAGCCGGCGCTCGCGCAGGACCGCGGCGGCGGCGGCGTGCGAGGTCGCGACGAACGCCTGGAGCCCGTCGTGCCAGGCCAGCGGCGCGGCGGCACGTTGGGCGGCGTACGCGGCATACGGATCGGCGACGAAGGCCGGGTCGGCGAAGTCGAGCAGGTCGGTCACCGGCACAGCCTCGCCGATGGGCCCGCCCCGCGTCGAGGGCCGCTCAGCCGTCGATGACGACGTGGGAGACGGCGTACGTGTACTCGTCGTCGATCGCATCCGCCCAGGGGTCGACGCTGACGGAGCTCGGGTAGGCCTGGCCGGCGGGCCAGTCGACGACCGGAGGGTTCTGGTCGCTCCGCCGGGTGTCGGCGATGACCTCGTCGAGGGTGACCGCTCCGAACTCCATGGTCGGGATGTCGTCTCCCCTCGCCCAGCGTTCGGTGGAGCCCTTGGGGCTCGGCGCGGCATACTGCACGCGCGTCACGACGCGATCGCGCACGGTGACGAGCAGCGGGGTGCCGCCGAGCGGTCCGAACCGGGAGATGGTCAACCGGTAGTGGTAGCTCGGGGCCGGGAAGCTCTCCGATCGCCCCGATGACGTTGGCGATGACGAGGAGGTGGGCGCCACCGGGGTCGAGGCGCCCGGCGTGGCGGTCGTGTGGCCGCAGGCGGCGAGGGTCGCCGCGAGCAGCAGGCCGACTGAAGGGCCCGCGAACCGAGTCGTCGTCATGTCCGTATGACGCGGGCGAACCCACCCACGTTCCTCGCGTCCCGGGTGGCTCGCCGTCGGGTCAGGCCAGGTCGGGTGGCCGGACGACCTCCGGGATCAGGGCGAGCCACTCGGGCCGGTCGGTGTGGGTCTCGCGGTACCACGCGGCATACGCGGAAACGGCCGCTGGGAGGGTGGGATAGATCCGCGCCTCGCCGATCGCGTCGGCGAGACCGGCCGCGCGCAGGTCGTCCTGGACCTCCTGCTTGACCCGGGCCAGGGCGACGACGATCCCGCGGCGGGCCAGGGTGGCGCGCAGTTCCTCGACGGCGTCGATGGCGGTCAGGTCCATCGCGACATTGGCCTCGGCGTTGAGGACGAACCAGGCCACCGGGGTCGGTGCGTCGTCGACAGCCGCGAGCGCTCGGCGGCGGAAGTTCTCGGCGTTGGCGAAGAAGAGCGGGGCGTCATAGCGATACACGACGAGACCGGGCACCTGGTGCGCGTGCGGGTGGTCGTCCACGTCGTGCATGCCCGGGAGGCCGGGCACGTAGCCGAGGATCCCATCGTGCGGTGCGCCGATCCGGCGCAGGAGGTCAGCGACGGACAGCGCGATGGCGATGCCGATGCCGGTGAGGACATCGAAGACGACGACCGCCGCGGTGGTGACCAGGGCGAGGGCGAGTTCGGCGAGGCGGAACCGGGCCAGGCGGCGCATCTCGGCGACATCGACGAGGCGGATCGCGGCATACGTAACGACACCACCGAGCGCGGCCGTGGGGAACGCGGCGAGCATGGGACGGAAGGCGAGCAGCGTCGTGACGATCATCGCGAGCGCGACGAGCGAGTAGGCCTGGGTGCGGGCACCCACGGAGTCACCGAGCGTGGTGCGACTGCCGCTGCTCGAGACCGGGAACCCGTGGAAGAACCCGCTGCCGATGTTGACGGCGCCGAGGGCGAGGAGTTC
>JBDIAJ010000044.1:0-27041 GCA_039812345.1 Nostocoides sp.
CGAATACGACGCGTCGAGAGGTCATGACCGTCGGCAGACGTGACCACGATGATCTCTCGACGTCGGCTATGTGACCTCTCGACGGGCTCTATCTGACCTCTCGACGTCGGCTATGTGACCTCTCGACGGGGGCCGGTGGGCGGTGGGGGGCGGCGTCCGAGGCGGCACGGTCAGCGGGCGAGCCGGACCGGGATGCGGCGGGGACCGAAGTCGCCCGCGCCCTCGGGGTCGAAGCGCCCGGGGAGGGTGGTCGCACAGCGCGGGCAGGCGCCGTCCGGGGTGAGCCGGTACCCGCGGATGGCGTACCAGTCGCGCTCGATGAGTGGCATACGGCAGGTGGGGCAGGTGGTGACCTCCCCGGCGGGGAAGGCGACATTGCCGGTGTAGACGAAGTGGAGCCCGGCCTCCAGGGCGAGGTCGCGGGCGCGGACGAGCGTCGCCAGGGGTGTGCGGGGAATGTCCCGCATCCGGTGGTCGGGGTGGAAGGCGCTGAGGTGGTGGGGGATGTCGGGGCCGAGTTCGGCGACGACCCAGCGGAACATCGCGCGCAACTCGTCGTCGCCGTCGTTGACGCCGGGGATCAGCAGGGTGGTGATCTCGGTCCAGACATCGGTGTCGTGGACGAGGTGGACGAGGGTGTCCTGGACGACCTGCAGCCGGGCCCCGGTGACCCGGGCGTAGAACTCCTCGGTGAAGCCCTTGAGATCGACGTTCGCCGCGTCCATGGCGGCGAAGAAGTCGCGCCGGGCGGCGCCCTGGACATAGCCGGCGGTCACCGCGACATTGAGCAGGCCGCGGGCGTGGCAGGCGGCGGCGACGTCGACGGCATACTCGGTGAAGATGACGGGGTCGTTGTAGGTGTAGGCGACGCTGCGGCAGCCCAGTCCGGCGGCGGCGCGGGCGATGTCGTCGGGGCCGGCGCTGTCCATGAGCCGGTCCATCTCGCGGGACTTGGAGATGTCCCAGTTCTGGCAGAACCGGCACCCGAGGTTGCAGCCCGCGGTCCCGAAGGACAGGACACTCGTGCCGGGATGGAAGTGGGCGAGCGGCTTCTTCTCGATCGGGTCGATGCAGAACCCGGACGAGCGGCCGTAGGTGGTCAGAACCAGGCGGCCGCCCTCGTTGGCGCGCACGAAACAGAACCCGCGCTGGCCGTCATGGAGGCGACACTCGCGCGGACACAGGTCGCACTGCACCCGTCCGTCATCGAGACCGTGCCAGTATGCCGCGGCGCGCTCGGTCATCCGGCTCGCCTCCGCTCGGGGTGATCGGGGTCGTGGAACTCGGTGACGGTGTAGGTGCTCAGGGTGATGTCGTCGCTCCAGAAGTCCTGCGGGAGACCGGCCTTGGCCCGGAGGTGGGCGAGGAAGTCGCCCGGCTCGGGGAGCTTGGCCCACACCTGCGGGAGGAAGGTCGCGCGGCGGCCGCCGCAGGCGAGGACGACGCCGTCGACGCCGGGACGCAGGCGCGCGCGGGCGTCGGCCTCGTCGGCGACGAGGAGGGGCACGGCCGGCGAGAGCACGGAGACCTCGATGGCGATGCGTGGCAGTTCGTCGGCGGTGACCGGCGGGAAGCGCCGGTCCCGCGTAGCGGCGGCGACGGCGTTGGCGGCGACATCCGCCCGCAGGGGCCGGCGGGGCTCGAGCGTGCCGATGCACCCCCGCAGCCGACCAGGGCCGGACCTCTCAGGACCGCTTCCGTCGGAGGCGGTGAGCGTGACGAATGTGGCACCCGGCTCGTCCAGCCACGCTCCCCGGGCGGGTCGACCACCGTGCGCGTTCGGGCCGGACTGCGAGGGTCCACGTCTCGCCCATCGACGGGGACCGCCCTGGTCGTCGAGTGCGGCCGTGATCGACTGCCGGGCGATGGTCAGGAGCACGGGTCCGGCCCCTGCAGGGAGGGCGCCGCGGGTCGCGACCGCGGGCAAGCGGTCGTGGATCATCCGAGGACCTCACGCACCGACCGGGCCGTCGCGGGCTCCCGGTGCCCCGCTGAGGAATCGGTTGGGGACGAAATGATCTCTCGACGCACGCTATTTGACCTTTCGACGGGGCTGAACCGGCCTCTCGACGAATCAAGGGGTGGGGGTGAAGGCCAGCGCGGCATACCCGACCACCCTCCTGCGGTCGCCGGCGGTGTCGCCGGAGGTGCACCGGCCGAGGAGGTCGGCGTGCAGCCCACGGCGTCGCGCGCAGACCAGCAGCCCGTTCACCGGGGTGGCACCGCAGGCGTCCTCGTGGGTGATCGGGCCGTCGAGGGCGAGCAGGCGCGCCACGGTGGCGGCGTCGCGGAGGTCGGCCTCGGCATACGGCAGGTAGTGCGAGAGATCGGAACTGACGATGACCACGGTCTCCGGGCCGCCCCAGAGGGCGTCGATGACCTCGGCGACAGCGGGGGGCGCGGCCCGGCCGACGGCGAGCGGCACCACCTCGACGTCGCCGAGCGCGACCTGGAGGAACGGGAGGTGGACCTCGAGCGAGTGTTCCGCCGCGTGGACGTCGGCGCGATCGACCAGCTGCGGCAACCGCGCCCGGACGTCGGCGGCCACCTCCCCGACCCGGACCCGCCCGAGGGGCGTGGCGAACCAGCGGGCCTCGGGCAGGGCGAGGCCCTCGACGGCGACCCGATGCGTCGGGCCGAGCAGCACCACCCGGGTGAGGCGGTCGCGGGCGGGGAGGAGGGCGGCATACGCGAGGGCGGCGGTGGACCCGGAGTAGACGTGGCCGGCGTGCGGCGCGATCAGCGCCTCGGGCACCGGCGCGGCCGCGTCGATCCGCGACCGCGCGACCTCGAGCATCCCCGCGACCGAGCGGGCGAGGGTGACCCGGTCGCCGGGATAGAACGCGCCGGCGACCGCCGCCGGGCGGACCTGCTGCACGAGACCAGTGTCACCCCATCCCGGCTCCGGGGCCAGGGCGGGCCACAATGACCCCGTGCGCAACTCGTGGTCCGGGCAGCAGCTGCCCCACCCGCCCGCCCGGCGGCGGGTCATCGGCGACATCGAGCGCGATGTCGACCCGACCACGCCGGTCCAGAACCTGCTGCGCCGGATCGACACCCTCCCGCCCCTCGTCGAGTTCAAGGCGTATCGCGAGCGGTTCGTCTTCATCCACACCGCCGCGCTGTGCGCGCAGGTCAGCGACGACGCGACCTTCGACAAGGCGCTGGCGCCGTCGGTCCGGGCGCTGCGGGTCTTCGCCGGTGACGGGCTGTTCACGGCCTACACCGACGAGCCCAACTGGAGCCTCGCGCACGACCTCCTCGCGCCGGCCTTCACCAAGCCGGCGATGCGGGACTACCACGACACGATGAACGACGTGGCCGACGCGCTCGTCGCCAAGTGGGCGGCCGGCGGGCCCGTCGACGTCGCGGACGACCTCACTCGGATGACCCTCGAGACGATCGGCCGGACGGCGTTCGGGCACAGCTTCGGCACGTTCGCGACCAGCGCCACCGATCCGTATGTCGTCGCCATGGTCGACTCGCTCAAACATGCGTCCCTCAACTCCGCCCTCCAGACGCTGCCCCTCGGCCGCGCGGTCAGCGCCCTGCACGACCGGCGGGCGGGCGACATCTCCCGCCGCCTCGCCGCGGTCATCGACCCGATCATCACCGCGCGACTCGCGCTCGGACCGCGCCACGACGGTCGCGAGGATCTCCTCGGCCGTATGCTGCACACCGCCCACGAGCGCACCGGTGCCCGCCTCGACGTCGCCAACGTCCGCGATCAGATCCTCACCTTCCTGACCGCCGGTCACGAGACGACGTCCGGGGCGCTGTCGTTCGCGCTGTGGTTCCTCACCCACGACCCCGAGGTGATGGCGCGCGCGCAGAAGGAGACGGACGCGATCCTCGGCGACGACCCGCAGGCGCGGCCGGACTTCACCCAGGTGCCGAAGTTCCGCTATCTGCGCCGCGTCCTCGACGAGACGCTGCGGCTGTGGCCGACGGCGCCGGGGTTCACCCGGTCGCCCCGCTGGCCGACCACGGTCGGCGGCTACGCGATGATGCCCCAGGACTGGGTCATCGTCTTCCTCCCCGGGGTTCACCGCGATCCGGCCGTATGGGGACCCCACCCCGACCGTTTCGATCCCGACAACTTCCTCCCCGAGCGGGTCCGGGCGCGGCCGGCGCACAGCTACCTCCCCTTCGGGGTGGGGATGCGCGCGTGCATCGGCCGGCAGTTCGCCATCCACGAGGCGGTTCTGGTCCTGGCCCGCCTGCTGCACCGATTCGACCTGCGGGCGGAATCGGCATACGACCTGGTGGTGACGGAGCGACTGACCCTGATGCCGAAGGGGTTCCGGGTGGAGGCGGGCCCGCGCCGGTCGCCGGTGCCGGCGGCGCGCGTCCCTCGATAAGGGGACTCGCCGGAGCCCGGAGATTGGGCTTGGATGACGGAGTCAGGTCGGACCGGCACCGCCGGTCGCGTGGACCGATGCGGGAAGGCGAGATGGAGAGCAGGGGCACGATCCGGCTGGCCGCGGTCGACGACCACCCGGTGGTCGTCGAGGGCCTCGGGGCGATTCTCACCCGCTGCGCCCCCGACATGGAGTGGCTCGGTGCGGCCCATGACCTCGTGGGCCTGCGGGAGATGGTGACCGCGAGCGCTCAACCCCCCGACCTCGTCCTCTATGACCTGCACCTCCACGACGACAGCAAGCCCGCCGACGGCATCGCCTGGTTGACGACCAAGGGCATCCGGTCGGTGGTCCTGACCTCCGAGATCCGGCCGGTGCCGATCCGCGAGGCGGTCATGGCCGGCGCCATGGGCGTCATCCTCAAGTCCGACGACCCGGATCGGATCATCGACGTCATCCGCCAGGCGCACGCCGGCGACTTCGCCGTGTCGAGCGAGCTGGCGAATCTGCTCGTGAGCGACAAGCACATGACCCCGCACCTCGCGCCCCGTGAACTGGAAGCCCTCGAGTTGCTGGCCAGCGGGCTGCCCCGCAAGACCATCGGCCGGCGGATGGATCCGCCGGTGGCGATGTCGACCGTCGTGACGTATTTCAACCGGATCTGCGAGAAGTACCGCGACCTCGGCCGGGACGTCCACACGCCCCAGGAGGCGCTGCGCGCCGCGGCCCAGGACGGCTACCTCGACACCCCGGAGCCTCAGCGCGATATCTGATCCACCCGACGCGATGGGTTGATCAACACCATATGGAAAGGCCGATGGTGTTGGTCGACCCATTGACTTTCCTGCCCTGTGAATTGCCGCGAATGATGTCAAGAGGGCGCCCCTGACATTTCCATGGGTTGCGCAACCCATTGACACCGGATTTCCCTGTTCAGCACCTTTTCTGAGCTCCTCCATGGGTCAGCCAACCCATTTCCAATTCCTCGCACCCGGACCAACCTGGAGTCATCCGGAAAGCCCGGGCGAAAGCGAGATTGAAGGGAGAAAGAGATGAACTGGTTCGGCTACATCATCTTCCGCGGCTGACCGCATAGGTGACCATCAACAGAACGGCTGGGGCGGAGCGGAATTCCGCCCCAGCCGTTCTTCATGCCCAGCGCCAGTGAATTCCGTAGCTGAACCCCAGCTGCAGTCCCGAGAACTCCCGACTCACTGACCCATCTTCAAGCGCGGAGCAGTCGAGGTCGACGATCTCGTCGGTCTCGGCGGGTTCGCTATCTGAAAGTCGAATAGGTACAACACCTGAGTGAATCCACACTGAGGAGGCCACCGACGGGGCGCCGAAGTGGACCGTCGTTCTTACAAAGCGGCACGGCCTATAGGCTGTGAACGTCGTGTACGGAAGCAAGCCGAGACGCGAATCGAGAACGACTTCGATCGCCAACGCCTGAGACACTCCGGTTTCGGTCGGATGATCGAGGTGAACGGTGAAGTTCCAGACGCTATCGCCTTGACGTTCGATGACACCCAGTGCCCCGCCCTCAGTCACCCGGATCTGCGGGTCTGGGCAGCCTGGAACCGGTCGCGGAAGCCCGAAGCCCTCCTTGACGACCGTCACCCCGCTCAGGGTGGGGACGGCGACCTTGCGGGCGGTGAGGATCGGGTGCTCACCGCGCAGGTCGGTGATGGCCTCGAACTCCTCGATGAACCAGGCGTTGCCCATCTCGACAGGTTTGCGGGAGCCGCGCACGAGCGCCGTGGCGACACCGACATTGGCCTGAGCCAGCCGGCGGCGGATGGTGCGCGGGTCGCGATCCAGGGCGGCGGCAGCCCGGATGAGCCGCTGTCCCAGCGACCGATCCGACGCGGTCAGTGCACTCGCGTGCAGGAAGACGATCTGCAGGTCCTTGGGCAGGGTGCTCGACGATGCGCGCAGGGCGGCGACGAGGTGGTCGCGTGCCTCCACCGGCGAGACCCCAGCGTCGAGGTTGAGGGCATTGAGCAGGCCGGGCCCGATCACCAGATCCGGCCGACGCAGACCGCGGCCCCGCAGCAGGCCGGCGATCTCGGCGACGACTGTCGCGACGTCATCCATACCTCCATCCTCTAACTACGGGTAACTTCCGCGCCAGGGGTATCCGGCCCGCGAGCACGTGATCTCGGCGGCAGTCGCCATCAGGGGCGAAGTCGACGCGGCAGGCAGACGTCGTCGAGGGCCTTCCCGGTCTTGCCCGGATAGAGCTCGGCGCACAGGACCTCGGCCTCGGACGGTGATCCGATGCCTCCGGGATCGGCCAGCAGCACCCAGAACCGGTCGTTGCCGGCGTGGTAGTTGCCGAAGTCGCTGGCGAGAAGGGTCAGGGATGACCAGCCACGTGGCTCCAGCCGCCCGCGGATCGTCTGCGCGTGCTCGGCGAGAATGTCGTCGTAGTGGAAGACATGCCCGCCGTCGAGTGCCGTCTGTCGTTCGTCCGAGATCCCATTGCTCTTGCTCGACAGTTGAAGAACCCACCGTCCGTCGAGCACCAGCCCGGCCAGGCTCGCCTGCCGCGCGGATCGCAGGTCATCGAGCGCCCGCGCCTGCGCGCTGCGGGTGGGTGTGGTCGCCGCCGACGACGTCGTATCGGAGGGCGTGGGCGCCTCGCTCGTGCCGTCCGACGTCGTGGCGGACCCGGGTGCCGTCGACGCCGTGTCGGCGGCGACCGAGGAGTCGGCCGCGGTCCCGGGGGCCGGCGAGTCCCCGTCCGAGCCACGGGTCGCCAGGACATACCCGCCCCCGCCCACCCCGATCGCCAACACGCCCAGAAGGAGATACCCGACGATCTTCGCGCCGCCCGCGCGCGCGACGGGCGTGAAGTCCTGGGCCGGCGGGCCCGACGGCGACGACGACGCGGCGCCCATCGGGCGCCCGCAGTGACCACAGAACGCCCCGGTCCCGCTCGCCCCGCATCCCGTGCACGTGAGCACCGTGGGTCACCTCCCCGACTCCGGGACCACGGCCCGATCCGGACCGCCCAGCTGGCACGCTAGCGGGCCGGTGGGGGCGCGTCACGTCCCTCAGTTGACGGACGCGCGACGGTCAGGCGGAGCCGACGACGAAGCTGCGATCGCCATACGAGACCGTCGATCCGGGCAGCACCGGGGTGCGCTCACCCGGCCGCAGGCGCCGGGTCGCACCCGTGGGATCGGCGACCCGGACCCCGTTGGTGGAGTGCAGGTCCTGCACCCAGACGCCCGTCCCGGCCGGGCCGACGGCGAGGTGGGTCTTGGAGATCGTCCGGGCCTGGTCCGCCACCGTCAGGAGTCGGGCCCCCTCGAACCCGGCCGTGGGCGCCGGGTTGCGGCCGACGAGGATGACCTCGTCGACGGTCGCTCCCTGGCCGTTGTCCAGGCGGATGAGTGGGATGCCCGATCCGCGGCGCATCGTCGCCGCGAGGTCCTCCGCGGCCGGCGGACCCACGGGCGTCGGCGGACGCGGATCGACCGAGCGCATGTCCCGGACCACGGCCGGGGGGTGCGGGGTCCATGGTGCGGACTCGGGAACGGGCGGCGGCGCCCACGAATCCGTTCGGGGAACCGACTCGATGATCGGGGACGGAGCCGGGTCGAGCGGGAGCGGCGGCGCGAACTGCGGGGCGGGTGCGGCCGGCTGGGCCGCCCAGGCGGGCGCCGCGTGGGGAGGCAGGTGGACCGGGGTGATGCCGGGCGCGGGAACGGGCGGGCCGGGGTTGGCCAGTGCCGGCGGCGCCGCCGACCGGCGCGGATCCCGCCCGCGCTTGATGTCGACGACGAGCACGCCCGCGGCCCGGTCGGCCCAGTGACGGTTGTAGGGCGGATGGACGGTCATCAGCAGCGCGATCTGGCCCAGCCCCAGGGTCAGTCCGCTGACCACGCCCTCGAGGAGGTACTTGCCGAACGCCGCTCCGCCGGCGATCCGGCCGGTCCGCGCGGACACGTGCCGCTGCCCGAGGACGAGATTGCCGATCGTCGCTCCCGTGATGAGGATGACGGCGAGATCCAGCACGACGAACACGGCGAGCATCGCGAGATAGGCGATCAGCGCTCCCTGGCTGGCATACCTGATGACCACCAGGGCGCCGCCATAGATGATGACGGTCGTGACGAGCCCCTCGATCATCCGGGCGCCGAATCGGGCGCCGAGCGTCGCCGGGACGTAGCCCTGAAGGACGCCCGCGGGGTCGTCGGAGGGTCGGGGCGGGAGAACGGTCACCGGGACTCCTTGGGGGTGCGGGACGGGAACTTCGGTCGGGGGCGTCGGAAGGAGCGGACCGAGAATCGGGCCCGAAGGGCGCGTCGGCGGCCCGCGGCCCGCGACATCGCCCCGAGGAGGCTGTCGACCTCGCGCCACATCTGCTGCGCATCCGCGTCGCTCGGGTCGCCCGGGGCGAAGACGCGACTGCCCGCCCGCTCGGCGACGGCGGTCGCGGACGCGGGGGCGAAGGCCGAGCCGAGGAAGGCCGCACCCTCCCGGTGGGTCAGCCGGGCCGGGACCGGCCGACCGAGGTCGACCGCCCGGTCGAGCACCTCGGCCCAGCCACCGCTGAACCGGTCGGCGGCCCGCGGGGCCCGTCGCCGTCGTTCCCGGCGCCGGCGTTTCGCGGCGACGACGACCACGAACGGTGAGCTGAGCGCGGCGAGGGCGCCGGCGGCATACGCCCCGACGGCGACGACATGCTTCCAGGCGGGCGGGCGCGGCGTGGTCTGCGGGGGCCGGCGCGTCGTGTCGAGATCGGTGGGTCGATCGGCGTCGCTGACCGGCGGACGCGGCGGCGGAAGGACGAGTGGGCTGCTGACGCTCTGCTCCTTGACCGTCCGCTGCCGAGGAAGCCGGTCGCGGTCGGGGGTCGGATCGAAGCTCGCCCAGACATCCGGGGTGAAGGCGATCTCGACCCACACGTGGACGTCCCGGCCGGTCAGGACGACGGGATCGGCGGTGGACCCGGCCGGCGGGTAGAGGCCCATGACGACCCGGGCCGGGAGGCCGAGTTGTCGAGCCATCAGCGCCATGGTCACGGCATACTGCTCGTCGTCGCCGACCAACTGGCCGCCCTGACCGGACTTGAGGAAACTCGCGATCCGTTCGGTGGAGTGACCCGGCCGGGACGCGGCGTCCGCGAAGGCCCCGAGCGCCAGATCGGTCGCCAGCGCGTTCGCCTGGTCGTAGGCGCTGATCGTGCCCTTGGCGTAGTCCGACGCGATCCGGCCGACGATGTCCGGGACGCCGGTCAGCTGAGGCAGGCTCACCGGCCGCGCGCTGCTGCGGCGCAGGGTGTCCACGGACGGCTGCTCGGGCAGGACCACGTCGATGTCGTATGCCGCCCCCGCCCCGACGCCCGCACCGGTCAGCACCGATCCGGTCGCGGGGTTGACGAAGAGGGCCCGGGCGCGGTCGGCCGCCCCGGGGCCGGTGAAGGTGACCCGCCGGACGTCGCCACCGCCGGGCAGCCACGGCCCGCGGTAGTCGCCGACCACGACATGGAGCCGGGTCGGGGTGCCCGTGGGCGCGGTCAGGTCCACCCGCTCGCCGACCTGGAGGAACTGCGCCGACGCTCCCGCGACCGAGAAGACGTGACCGTCATAGGCGTCGAGGACGGCGAGCCGAAGGCGTTGCCCGGGGGGCAGTCCGGTCACGGTGAGCAGCGTCGACTTCTCGAGATCACGGGACAGGTGCCGGAACTCGGTGAGCGGGCTGGCGTAGTCCCGCGGGTCCACCGGCGGGGTGATGTCGTCCCGGAGGATGTGCCGATTGCTGTGGGCGGCCAGGGCGGGGGCGGCGACCACCCCCGCGGTGACGGCGACGGCGATCATGGCGACCGCGAGCACGGGGCGCCGCCGGTCGGCGCCGGAGTCCACATCGCCACCTCGCGGGGCGCGGGTGTCGTGCCGCCACGCCATCCACGCCAGCGCGACGACGGCGAAACCGGCACCCTGCCACACGGCATACGGGGCGCTCTTGATCCCCCAGAGGATCCCGACGAGCAGGAGGACGAGCGCCGGCGCGATCGCCCACAGGCGCCGACGCGGGACGAGGGCCAGCCGGATCGCCGAGACGGCGACCACGAGTCCGCTGGCGTACGGCACGACCGCCGGACCGGCGAAGCCCTGCGCCGGGATCCCGCTGGTCAGCAGGTCGCGCCAGGCCTCGACGACGAGCCGGGAGAGTCGCGTCAACGTCGTGAGGGTGGGCAGGAACCCCGCGATCGTCGTGTCCCGCAGCGTGATCGCTCCACCGCCGAGAAGATAGACGACGAGGGCGACGGCGATCGTCGTCAGCAGACCCCACCGCAACCGGTGGGCGAGCAACCCGATGACCACCCCGAAGGCCACACCGGCGCCCGCGGCGACATAGCCACGGGCACCGCCGAACACGGGACCGAAGGCCACCACCCCGGGGGTGAGCAGGAGGAGGACGACGACGATGTCGAGCCACCAGCCGCGAGTCAGCGCCGAGCCCGCGGTGGCGGTCAGTCCCTCGGTGTCATCCGGCCGGATGACGACGCGGCCGCTCACCGGAGGGTCCGGATGGCGCGGGGAAGGTCCTCGAGCGTGGGCACGTCGAGGATCGTCAGGGGGCCCACCCGGCGACGGGAGCGCGCGTCGTCGGCGGCCACGGCGCGCACGGCGACGGCGAACAGGTCGAGCGGCGCCACGCGGGCGGCCGCGTTGAGGTCGCCGGTGGTGGCCCCGCCGCCGGTGACGAGCACGACCATGGAGGTGCTCGGGACCTCCGCGAGGGCCTGGCTGAGCGTATGCCGCAGCGACCGCGCCGGGGGGTGCGGCTCGACCGCGCTGAGCAGGTCGAGCAGGGCCGGCCCCGAGCGGACCTGGAGCCGCCCCGCGCTGGTGACCACGTCGACCTGGCGCTCCTCGCGCCGGGCCTGCAGGACCAGGGAGCCGGCCGTCGAGACGGCGAGTTCGAACTCGTCGGGATCGCGATAGTCGTCCGGCCGCAGGGAGAGCAGGACCAGCAGGTGGGAGCGTCGGGTCTCCTCGAACTGGCGGACCATGAGCCGGCCCATCCGGGCGGTGGTCCGCCAGTGGATGGTCCGCAGGTCGTCGCCGTTGACATATTCCCGCAGGGCGTGGAAGGCGACATCCGAGGAGGTGAGGTTGTGCGAGGTCACCCCCTCGATGTCCCGCAGGAATCCGGTCATGCTCGCGGAGAGCGGAACCGTCCGGGGGTTGACATGGAGGATGGTCCGCTCGGCCCAACGCCGCTCGCGGCGGAACAGGCCGATCGGGTCGCCCTTGATCGACCGGACCGGCCCGATGCCGACGACGGCGCGCCGCCGGGTGGGCACCGAGAAGAGGATCTCGTGCTCCTCGCCCCGGCCGAGGCCGGGCAGCTCGAACGCCCGACGGCCCCTTCCGACGGCGAGTTCGACGCGGGCGGGCAGGAGGGTGCGGGCGGCCATGTTGCGCACGAGAACGCGACCGTGGGCCTCCTCCCCCGCGGTGACGCGCGGGGCGTCGAGGTCGATCCGTGCGGCATACGACATGCGGCCGAAGGTCCAGACCAAGGCGAGCGCGAGGACGAGCATGAGGGTCACGCCGAGCGCGAGGATCTCGACCCAGCCCTCGTGACCGCCGACGGTCAGGGCGAGGACCGCGCCGGCGAGCACGGCCCAGCCGAGGGGGGTGACGGCGGCGAGCCACGGCCCCATGACGCGCGTGACCGGCGCCGACCGGTCGCGCAGCCGCGGACCGAGCCCGGACAGACCGGCGCGAAGGGACGTCGGATTCGGGTGGCGTATGCCGACCCGCAATCGTCCCGTCAACGCCGTCATTGTCGCCTCAGGCCCGAACCATGGGGGCGGCGACCTCGTCGAGGACGCGGGCGAGCACCTTCTCCGGGGACGTCGACTGGAGGTCGGTGTCGGGGGACATGATCAGCCGGTGGGTCCACACCGGCTCGACGAGTTCCTTGATGTCGTCGGGGAGGACGTAGTGCCGGCCGTGGGCGGCCGCCCAGACCCGGGCCGCCCGCACCATGGCGATGGCGCCGCGGGTGGAGACCCCGAGGGTGGTGTCCGGATGGTCGCGGGTCGCCTCGACGAGCCGTTGTACGAAGTCGAGGACGGCCGGGTCGACGTGATTCTCCTTGACCATCTCGGCCATCTCGACGATCGCCTTGGTGGCGATGATCGGGCGCAGATCCTTGGTCCGGTCGGGCCGGGCCGACCCGGAGAGGACCTCGATGGCCGCCGCCCGCTCGGGGTAGCCGAGCCGGGACTTCATGAGGAACCGGTCGAGCTGGGCCTCGGGCAGCCGATAGGTGCCCGCCTGTTCGATCGGGTTCTGGGTGGCGATGACCATGAAGGGCCGGGCCGCGTCGTACTTCGTGCCGTCCACGGTCACCTGCGACTCACCCATGATCTCGAGGAGGGCGGACTGGGTCTTGGGCGAGGCGCGGTTGATCTCGTCGGCGAGGACGATCGAGGCGAAGACCGGACCCCGATGGAACTCCCAGGCGCCGCGCTTCTGGTCATACATCGTCACCCCGGTGATGTCCGACGGCAGCAGATCGGGGGTGAACTGGATCCGGGAATTGGAGCACTGCACGGTGGCCGCGAGCGCCCGGGCCAAGGCGGTCTTGCCGGTGCCCGGGGCATCCTCGAGCAGCAGGTGCCCCTCGGCGAGCAGGCAGGTCAGGGTCAGGCGCACCACCGGCGCCTTGCCGAGCACGGCCAGACCGATGTTGTCGGTCAGACGGGCGAAGGTCTCGGCGAACCAGGCGGCGTTCTCCGGGCTGAGGGGCATGAGTAGTCGTGGTCCTTCCTAGACCTGATGGCAGTCGACGGTGTTGCGGCCGTCCGGGATGCGGTATCCCTGCGAGTCGAACAACGGCGCGGGGCTGCCGTCCCCGCTGGGCGGGGCATACCCGTTGCCGTCGACCTGGCGCCGTTGGGTCCAGCTCGACGCGCCGCTGCCGGCGACATCGCACTCGACCCAGGACCCGGGATTCCACTTGAACAGCTCGACGAGGACGTGTTGGCAGTTGGCATAGCCGCAGGGCGTGAACACGCCGGTGTGGGAGGTGTTCTCGAACGGGGACTCCCAGGTCGTTCCGGCGGCATCCCCGGTCCAGCCGCCGGTGTGTCCCTCGCTGTCGACGGCCCGCGCCCGGATCGTCTTCGTCTGGTTGCGGCCGCTGCCCTGGGCGATCGATCCGGTCACCGACACGCGCTGCTGGCCGCCATCACTGGTCACGATGTCGACGGCGGTGATGGGGCGCCCGTTGCCGGCCCCGGATCCGTTCCAGCTCAGCGTCACATCGTTGACGTTCCCGGTCGCGGCCACGGTCGGCACTCCCGGAGGGCCGTAGGCGTTGGCGACGGCCGCCGTGGACGGATCACTCACCGCGGAGTCCCCCTCCACCGTCGCGGTGGCGACGATGGTGACCGCGACATCCTGGCCGTTGCGGAAGGCGCCGTCGGTGACCGTCCCGCCTCCGGACGGGATGGCGCCACTGGCCCCCCCGGCACGCCACTGGTAGGTCAGTTCGCCGGGGAGAGCACCGTTGGAGGCACCCGGCGTGAAGCCGATCTGGACCTGGTTGTCGGTGCCGGTCGCCGTCGCTGTCACGGCTGATGGGGCTCCGGGCGCCTTGAACGGCCGAACCGGAGTCGAGGGGCCCGACCACGGACCGGGGCCGGCCTTGTTGATCGCGTGCACCTCGAAGGTGACATCGACACTGCTGACCGGAAGGGAGACATTGGCCGAGGTGCCCGTCCCCGAATAGACGAGGGTGGAGGACCCGCTCCGGCGCACCTCGTAGGTCAGCGCCGGGTCGCCGTTCCCGTCCGCCGGAGCCCAGCTCACGGTGGCCGAGGGGTCGAGCGTCTTGTCGCCGTTCATCACCACGGTGGGCGCGGTGGGGGCGAAGGGCAGGCCGACCGGGGTGACGTCGACGGAGTAGTCCGACCAGTCCGAGGTGCCCTGCTTGTTGGTCGCCTGGACCCGGAAGCGGTAGGCGGTGCCGTTCTGGAGGCCGCTCCACACCGTCGAGAGGGTGCCCGCCGGGATCTGCTGCTGCCCGCCTCCCGCCGGCGGCGGGCTGGCCTCGAGGACGTATCCGGTGATCGGCGACCCCTCGTTCGAGGGCGCACTCCACGTCACCGTGACCTGCCCGTCCCCGAAGGTCCCCGACGGGGGGGCCGGCTGGTCCGGCTTGACATCGGGACGCACGCTGGGCGAGGGATCGGAGTCGACCGACTCACCGACGTCGTTGACGGCGGCGACCCGGAAGGTGTACTCGACATCATTGCTCAGCCCGGTGATCGTGCACGTCGTCACGACGCCGCACGAGCGGCTCTCACTTCCCCACTTGACGACGAAGTCGGTGATCGGGGCGCCGTTGTTGGCGCCCGGAGTCCACGACACCGACGCCGTCTTGGAGGTGTGGGTCTCCGCGGTGACCCCGGTCGGCGGGTCGGGTTTGTCGCGGACACTGACCAGCACCCGGCCCTCGACCTGCCGGGCGAGGTCGTTGGTCGCGTCGGCGACCCGATAGATGAGGGTCAGCTGGCCGTGGCTGCCCGCGTCGGGCGTGATCGTCAGGACCGTGCCGCTCGCCGTCACGCCGCCCTTGCCGGCCGCGACCCGCGGGAAGGGGACGACGGTGATCGGCTTGCCCTGGTCGGCGAACGGATTCGTCACGTATGCCGCGATGTCCACCGTCCGCGGCTGGCCGGCCCGGCCGTCGTCGATCGTCGCATCGGTCGTCGTCATCAGGGGCCGGGTCGAGGCGAGGACCTTGAGGGGTATCGTCCCGTCGACGGGCTTGGTGCTCCCGTCGGTGAGCCGGATCGGCAGCAACGCGCCCGCGTTCGGCTGGGCGTCGGCCGGCGCCGAGACGCTCAGGCGCGAGCCGTCGAGTGAGACCGTGAAGCCGGCGGGCTTGGCGCCGAGCGAGAAGGTGATCCGCTGCACGTCCCCGGGGTCGGGGTCGGTGACCATGGCCCGCAGGTCGACCGTGGTCGCCGGCTCCCCGGCGGCCGCGCTGACCTGGCTCGGGTGGAAGGTCGGCGGCGTGTTGCCCTTGCCGGCCACATCGATGGGGATGGTGAGGATGGCGGTCAGCCCGTTCGGATCGTCCGCCCGGCTGCCGTCGGTCACCTCGAAGGTGATCGACGTGTGCCCGGAGAAGTCGCCGGCGGCGCCGAAGGTCAGCGTCTGTGCATCCTGGACCAGGGCGGAGCCGTCGGACCCCGGACCGGCCTGCACCGTCTTCTCGTAGGTCACCCGCGGGGTGTGGCCGGACCGGACGACGACGTAGTCGGCGAGATGGAGGGTCACGGTCGAGCCGGCCGTCATCTTGACCGGGATCCGGTCGGGGCGAAGGGTCGGTGGGGCACCCTCGGCGGGGGGCACCACGACGACGGCCGACGCGGTGAGCCCGTCGGGGTCGGTCACCGTGTAGACGATGACCTGGCGCGAGGTCGCGACCGGGATGACCAGGCGCCGCTGCGCGTCGACCGTGACCCCGGCCTCCGGCGTCGACACGGTGAGTCGTGCCACCGTCCCGTCCGGATCCTCGTCGTTGTCGGTGACCGGCACGGTCACCGACGAAGCGCCCGCGATCGCGCTCGGGTCGACGATGTCGTCGCGGGCGATCGGCGCCTTCTTTGGGGCCTTCGGCGTGACCGTCACGGTGAGCACGCCGCGGGCCGAGCCGCCCCGCCCGTCGGTGATGGCGTAGTAGTACTGGAGGGTGCGGGCGTCCGCGGGCGTGGTCAGCTCGATCCGACTGCCGTTGACGGCCGCCTTCGTCGTCGTCGCCGGACTGATCGGCCGAACCCCGTCGGGCGTCAGGGCGATCGGGTCGCCGTCGCCGTCGAAGTCGTTGGCCAGCACCGGGATGGACAGGGCCGTCCCGGGTCGCGCCGTCACCGCGTCGGCGACCGCGACCGGCGCCTGGTTGACCGCGGGTGGCGGGGCGATGCCGACCTGGACGGTGGCGCTGGACTGGGCCCCGAACCGGTCGGTCACGGCATACGCGAAGGTGTCGGTGCCGCTGGTGCCCTCGGGGGCGGAGTAGTCGATCTGACCGCCGACCACCCGCGCGGTGCCCTTGGCGGCGGCCCGGCTGATCCCGGAGAGCAGGACGGAGTCGCCGTCGGGGTCGATGCCGTCGAGGGGCACCGCGATCGACACGGTGGCGCCGGCCAGGACGCGGGCGACCAGGGGTTGCGGCGCCGGGGGTGAGTTGTGCGCGTCGAGGGCGCGCACGGTGAGCACGACGTCCGCGGAGGCGAAGTTGCCGCGGGTGTCCCGGACGGTGTAGGTCAGGCGAACCCGGCCCGCCCGCGAGCCGGCCTTGAAGCGGATCGTGTTCTGGGAGACGAACGCCCGCCCGAGGTCCTGTCCGCTCGTCACGTCGAGCGCGTCGGCCACGGTGAGGTCGAGCCCGTCCGGGGACGAGTCGTTGGCGAGCACGTGGACCGTCACGATGTCGCCGGCCCGGACGATCGCGCGGTCGTCGAGGGCGATCGGGGGCTCGGGATTCGCCTTGGGCGGGATGGGGACGACCGTGACCTGGCCATCGGCGGATCCCGTCCCGTTGGAGACCGTGTAGGTCAGCGTGGTCTGGGCGGACAACCCGGCCGGGGCGCTGATCCGCAGCAGTCCGTGTCCGACGACCTGGGCGACGAGGGTGGAGTTGGTGGGGACCTTGGCGGACTGGAGCACCAGGACGCCCCCGAGGGGGTCGTCGTCGTTGGCGAGGACGTCGACGAGCACCGAGCCGCCCGACGGAAGTAGGGCGATGTCCGCGTCGGCGACCGGCGCCGCGGACTTCGGCGAGGCGGTGACGTCGACCCGGATCCGGCTCGTCGCCACGTTCGGCCCGTCGGTGATCGCGTAGGTGAGGTACTGGGTCGACGGTTCGGCGGACTTCTGTGCGGTGATCGTCACGGCGCCGGAGGCGAGGTCGGGAACGGCGGACAGTCCCGCGGCCGGCTTGTCCACGCGGACGAGGCGGAGTTCGTCGCCCTCGGGGTCAGTGTCGTTCGCGATCGGGTCGACGACGACCGTATGCCCGGGCAGGACGCGGACGTGATCGGTGTTGGCGACCGGCGGGGTGTTCTTGCCCGAGGCGTCGAGGTGGACGACGACGTCCCCGGTGGCCTCGAGGGTGCCGTCGCTGACGACGACCCGCACGACCGAGCGTCCGGCGGGCGCGGAGCCGAGATCTCGGATCGACAACGTTCCGTCGGGACGGGTGCGCACCTGGAAACCCGCCGGCGCGGACGCCGCGGTGAGCGTGATCGTGTCGCCGTCGGGGTCGATCCAGTCGCCGAGGACGTTGTAGCGCGCTTCGGCACCCCGGGCGAGGGTGACGTCGCTGCCCCGCAGCGGCTGGGGGGCGGCGTTCTCCCCGGCCGGGTGAACCATGACCGAGACCTGACCGACATCCTCGCCCCCGCGACCGTCCTTGACCGTGTAGGGGAAGTCGGCGGTCCCGGTCGCTCCGGCGGGGATGTCGATCTGCAGGGCCTCGCCGCCGCGCACCTGCCGAATCGGACCGAGCGGGGGCGACTTGGCGACCGAGGCCGTCAGGACGTCACCGTCGGGATCGCTGTCGTTGCTCAGGACCGGCAGCGTCGTGGAGCGGCCCGCCCGCACACCGAAGCGGTCGTCGACCGCCTGCGGCGGCCGGTTGGTCCGGGACTGGTTCCCCTTCTGGTTCTGGTGCGTGTTGGCGTCGGTGTTCTGGGAGTCGGAGCGGCTCTGCTGCTTCGTCTCGGCGATGAGCTGCTCGTAGTTGTCGACGAGGCGCATGTCGTCGTTGACGAGGACGACGGACCCGGTCGCGGTCTCGTTCAGGACGACGAGGTCGCGGTTGACTCGGAAGACCGGGACCGTGGTGCCCTGGAGGCTCTCGACCGTGCGGGAGTCGTCGTCGGCGGTGCCGGCGCAGTCCCGCAGGTAGGCGCCGGAACCGGACCACGCGGCATACGCGCAACCGGCGACGAGGACCGGCGCGGCTGCGGTGCCCGGGGTCGAGACCGCGGTCTCGGTGACGTCCCCGTCGCCGAGGGGGACCAGGAGGAGTTCCCGGGCGGTCGCGAGGGCGATCGTGTCCCGGTCCGCACCGGGCTGCTGGACGGTGACCGGATCACCCGAGCCGAGGGCGCGCCGCCCGTCGCGGGTCCAGACGATCCGTCGGCTGCCGTCCACCGCGACGAGTCGATCGCCCGCCGTCGTCAGCGCGACGCTCGACGTGGCGGTGTAGTCCGCGAGCGAACCGTCGTCGGTGACCGTCCAGGTCCCGTCCGTCCGGTCGATGCGGCGCAGCTTGCCGTTGGGCGCGAGCACATGTCCGACGCCGTCGACGCCGACGACGACCTTCATCCCCTTCACGTCGGAGACGAGCGGGTCGGCGTCCGCCGAGAAACCGCTGAGGGTGCGGGCATCGAGCGCCCACAGGCGCCCTCCGGCCGCATCGACCATGAGGGCGGTGTCGCCGCCGACGGCGAGGGTCATCCCGTCCTTCGCGACCAGGGGGGTGCCCACGGTGAGGGTGCTGGTGGCGACGGGCAGATAGCCGGCGTCGGTCGAGGCGACGACCGTGTCGCCCGCCTGGCTGAGGCCACGGATCCCCGAGGGGGTGGTCAGGATGCCGTCGAGGGTGCGCGCGGGATAGTTGAGGTGCGCGACGAGGTGATCGGCCTCGTCGGTCACCCAGACGCCGCCGTCGTTGAGGTCCAGATCCGCCACGGGTATGCCGCGATGGAACGCCGCCAGCACGCCCACCACGAGCGTCACCACACACAGCAGCGCCACGCCGCGGTAGCGAGTGCCGAGGGCGAGCCGAGGACGGCGCGGGGGCATCAACGATCCTCGAGCCGCCCGGTGATCAACTCGAGGAGGGCGCGGACCGATGTCTCGCTCGTGACGTCCGGGCGCGGCCGGGTGGCGAGGGCCTTCCCCGGCTCCACGACGAACTCGCTCGCCGTCGCCGATCCGAAGGTCAGTCCACGGACGCACGCATCACCAGGCCGATAACCAACCACGGCGAGGGTCTGCGGCGATGACGTTGCGAGGTGGGTTGTCGCGATCGCGCCGAAGAAGCCGAGGCCGTCTTTGGCGTCGGCCCGCACCAGTCGGTGAACCCCCCCAGGAAAGGAGGTCCGGGCGATCCAGGTATCCCCTGGCGCCTGGAGGAGGTCGAACCGCTCCACGCCGGGGAGTTGTCCCATCTCGTCGTCGACCCAGGTGGTCGTGAGCCGCAGGTCGGCCCGGAGCGCATCACGGACGATCTCCGTGTCGGCGTGCAGGCGCCCCCCGGCGTCGACCAGTCCCCTGATCATCAGGGAGCGGACGCCACGGGCGACGGCTCTGACCGTGTCGTCCCGGTCCTCCAGATCGACCGTGTCCAAGGGTCGGGTCCATTCGATGCCGAACTGCTGGGCCAAGGCGACCAGTTCGTCATCGGTGATCACGCACTCGACGGGGAGTGCACCGGCCGGGTCGTCCATCAGAGGATCTTCCAGATCTTGGTGGTGAACATGTCTCGAGTCGCCTTCCAGCCTTCCTCGACCACCACTCCCGGGTTCCCCTGGATGTAGGTCCAGGTGTCGGACATGGCGCCGGGGGACCAGTCGACCTTCCGGGCTTCGTCGCCGACCATCGTCCACGCCGACGTGGCCACGCCGGCGAGATAGAGCGGAGGGCACTTGGATTCCTGCCCACCGACCTTGAGCAGCGCACCGACGGCATAGCCCGAGGCCACCGCCTGGTCACCGCCCGTCGCGCGGGGATCCGAATAGGCGTGGTGCAGGTCGTTTCCGGCGCCGTAGAGCGAAAGCCCGTCGCCGAAGTATCCGAGGGCCTTCATGCCCGGGGATTCGGCGATCCTCGCCATCAGCGGGCTGTAGGTACCTTGCAAGGTCCGGTTGTAATGCATGAAATCGAAACCACCGAACCATTGTTTGTACAATTTGGGGTAGGGCATGCCGCCGTAAGTCGTCGTGACAGCGGCCAACGCCCCGAAACCCGTCAGGCCCACCTCGAACAAGCTCGACGGACCGGAGGGTCGGGGGTCGGGCGTCAGGGATGATCCGGCAGCGCCGGGCGTCGCCGAGCCACCGGATGCCTCACTCGCCTGGCGCTGCTGCTGGACCTGCTGGCGCAGTTGCCGGGCGAACTCGTGCAGCGCCCGGACCAGGCCGCGCACCCGGGCGTCGCTGCCGCGCCAGTCCGCGACATAGCGGTCCGCGCGCCCGCCGGTCCACAGGCCGCGCCCGTGGGCCGCGCCGACCTGCCGGGCGACCTCGCTGCGCACGCGCTCCAGGTCGGTCGCGCGGCGGTCGAGGTCGGCGGCGACGGTCTCGACGACGTCGACATCCATGCCCAGGCGGGCCATGCGCTCCTCCGTTCTCGTTCGTCGTGCGTGATTCGTCCGTATGGTGTTCGGCTGCGGCCGCGGGAATGGTCACGCGGCCGCAGTCGAGAGCCTCAGGCGTTGGAGACCTGCTCCTGCTGATCGGCATTGCGCCGAGCGGTCGAACTGAGCGTCTCGATCTCCTGGACGAGGCGCTGTAGGGCGGGGCGATGCTGGCTGGCCCATTCGTCCTGGAATTTGCGCGAGTCCGGGCCATCCCACACCGAAACGGCCTTGTCGACGGACTGGCCGATGGAGGCCATGAGCTGATTGAGCTGACCCGACTGATTGTGCAGATTCCCGGCGACTCCGCGAACCTCGGTGACGTCCATTCCCAAGCGTGCCATGGTGGTGTTCCTTTCCTGTGGGGTGCTGTTCTCGTGTGTCTTATGCAATCCGGATATCCCGGCCGTGTCGATGGGTTGACCGACCCGTCACCCGACCAGTGGCAACTGGACCTTGACGACCCGCCCGTTCCTGACCCAGAACCCGCGACCGGCCGGGAAGTCGGTGCGCTTGCACCGGGGGAGCGCCGTCTTCAGGACGCTGTCCCCGTCGACCTGGTCCGGCTGCAGGAGCAGCCCCGCCTTCGGGTTCTTCAATTCGCCGACGAGCCCCCACGAGCCGCCCCACTGGGACGCCTCGCCCTCCGACACGAGCAGGTGCCCGCCGCGGCGGGCCTGCACGGCATACGACGTGAGGACGCCGTCGGCGGCGCTGTCGGCGAACTCGGGCGCGTTCTCGACGACGAGGGCGAAGGTGGGCGCATCGGCGGGCTCGTCCAGGCGCGGGAGGAGTCCGGTGAGCATGCTGGCAGTCTCGTCGGGTCCGATCGCCGTGTCTGTCCAACAGTTCAGGGACACCAGGGGGCTGCGCCGCGGCGCCGCGAGATACAGCGCGATCCCCGGTCGCCACCGATCCAGGGTGTGGGCGATCCATGACAACGCGGCGGTGCGGCCCGACTGCGGCGGCCCGGCGACGACGAACCCGCCGGCGGGATCGAACCCGAGCGCGCGCAGGTCGAGGTCGGTCACGCCCAGCACGGGCAGGCCCTGGACCCGCTCGGGGAGCGTCGCCGCCGGGATCGACGTCGGCAGCGCGCGGATCGGCTCCGGCCGCTGCGGGTGGAACTTCGCCACCGCCGGCGCCATCTCCCGCATGAGGCGGACCTGCTCGGCCATGTTGCCGCTCGTGCCGATGATCGCGAGTTGCAGCTCCTGCGGTCGGTCGACCTGCATCGCCCGTCCCGCCGGGCTGCTCGGCGTCAGCACATCCCGGTCCAGGCCATAGAAGGCATACGCGTCGTCGTCGGCCTGCCGGAGGATGACCTTCCGCGCGAACGCCGTGCTGATCGCGCTCGGCAGCGCCGCCGGCCGCTCGACGGTCATCGCGACGTGGATGCCGACACCCCGTCCCTCGGCGAGGAGCCGCTGGAAGAGCATGTATGCCGATCCCGCCGCGATCGACCCCTCGTACTCGTTGCGGAACGCGGTGAACCCGTCGACGAGCAGCAGGAGGCGGGGTTCCTCGGCCTGGCCGGACCGCTCCCGGTATTCGCCGAGGCTGGACGCCTCGGACGCCCGGTAGCGGACCGACCGCTCGTCCAGGTGGGCCGCGAGCAAGCGCAGCAGCCGGCCGACCCGTTCGTCGTCGTCCCCGCCGACGATGCTCCCGACGTGCGGCAGGATCTCGAGGTTGCGCAGAGACCCGCCGGCGAAGTCCATGCCATAGACGTGGACCGGGCCGCCGCGCGGCGTCACCGCACTGGCGACCGCGAGGCTGCGCAGGGCCGTGGTCTTGCCCGAGCCACCCGCCCCGACATACAGGATGTTGCCGTCGACGTCGGGACGGAAGTACTCCTTCTCCTGGCTCTGGTGGTCCGGTTCGTCGATCACGCCGAGCACGATCTCGGTGTCCGTGCGCGGTTGGAGCACCTCGAGGTTGTAGGACTGCGCGAGGGAGTCCAGCCACGGCTTGCGCGGTGCCGGTATGCCGCCCAGCCGGCTCGCGCGGTCGATCGAGGCGACCACGCGGTCGATGTCCGTCGGCAGTTCCGCCCCGGCGCTGCCCCGCGGGGGCGGCTTCCACGTCCGCGTGGTGCCGAAGCCGAGTTCGACGACGTCGATGGGCGGGGTCGGTGGGACGGCCGGGGTCTTCGAGCCGGGGAAGGCGGACTGGAACTGGACGATCCGGCCGGGTCCGGTCTTCGCCGCGGCGCGTCCGGGGATCGACGGGTCGAAGTGGGCGGCCAGGGTCGTGCCCAGCACGTCGTTGGAGTCATCCTCATCCGCCATGCGCAGCGCGACCCTCAGATTGGTGTTGGCGCGCAGGTTGTCCTTGATCACCCCGGACGGACGCTGGGTGGCGAGGATGAGGTGCAGTCCGAGGCTGCGGCCCCGCTGGGCGACGTCGACGACCCCGTCGACGAACTCGGGGATCTCGCCGACGAGGGCGGCGAACTCGTCGACGATGATGATCAGGCTCGGCGGGCACTCGGGGTCCCCGGACTTCTCGAGTTCGATGAGGTCCTTGGCGCGCTTCTCGTTCAGGAGGTGCTCCCGCCGCCGGATCTCCGCGCCGAGGCTGCGCAGCGCCCGCCGGACCAGATAGGGCGAGAGGTCGGTGACCAGCCCGACACAGTGCGGCAGCTGGACGCACTTGGCGAAGGCGGCACCACCCTTGTAATCGATGAAGAGGAAGGTGACCCGGTCCGGGCTGTTGGCGTAGGCCATCCCGAGGATCCACGCCTGGAGGAACTCGCTCTTGCCCGCCCCAGTGGTGCCACCGACCAGGGCGTGCGGCCCCTGCGTGCGGAGGTCGAGGCTGAACGGCTCGGTGCCGGTGTGGCCCACCAGGGCGCGCAGGTCGCTGGGCCGGTCGAGGGGGCGATGCGCCCCGCTGCGGTCGGCGACCGACCGGTTCTCCCGCCACCGCGCCAGCGTGTGCTCGGCGTCGTCGATCGACTCGGCCCCCAGGACGGTGACCACGGGCACCGATCGCGGCACGTCGGACTCGTCGTCGGTGGGCCGCCCACCGTCGATGACCGGGGCCAGGCCGCGCGCGACCCGGGTCGCGGTGACGGCGTCGACGGACTCGCAGACGACCGGCATGAGCACCCGCTCGCGCCGGACCAGGCCCACCTGCCCGCCGCCGCCGGCGTCCGCGCGGAGGAAGGCTCGGCATACGCCCGGGAGGGAGGCGACGACGTCGGCGACCCAGAGCACGAAGACCCCGGCCGCGGGCCCGTTCTCGGCCAGGCGGACGAGCCGCGCCGCGTCGATCGGGGGATCGTCGACGATGACGACGACGCAGGGCAGGGGCGGCCCGGGGCGGTCCTCGCCGGCGACGGACGCGATCGGTCCCCGACCGCCCGGCACGGAATCGTCCCCGGTCCGGGTCGTGACGAGCCCCTCGAGCTGGTCGAGGACGATCCGCGCGGCGGCGGCATCACCGGCCAGGTGCGCCCCGAGCGGGGAGTGCGGCGACGACGTGTGCGGCAACCAGCTCAGCCAGGACCACAGCTGCGAGTTGCGGGCATTCGTCAGGCAGGCGAGCACGAGTTCCGCGGGCGAGTGCAGAGCGCCGAGCTGCAGGATCAGCCCGCGCAACACCCCCTCCAGGACGCGCCGATCACCGCAGACCCCGACGGCGCCGACCTCGGGGAAGCTCACCGCGATCGCCGCCGACGGCAGGGTGCGGGCCTTCTCGAGCAGCGAGGCGCAGTCGGCGGCGCACTCCGGCGGCGGACCGTCCCGCTCCTCGATCTCGACGTGCGGCGCGATGGCACCGGTGCCGAGCCGGATCCCGAGGAACTCCGGGTGCTCCGGTCGGCGGGCCCACAGGGGTTCGCTGGTCTGCAGGGCGCCGGCGACGCAGCGCGTCACCGAGGGATGGAGCTCCTCGAGCAGCGCGCGCTCGTGATCCCCGTCGCGGGTCACCTGCTCGCCGAGGTGGGCCAGCGACTGCCGGAAGGCCTCGACGCCGCGCCTGTGCGCACGGCGGCCGGCGAGCCGCTGGTCGGCATAGTTGGCGATCATCAGCAGGGGGCTGAGCCCGACGAAGAGCAGGCTCAACAGCGACTTCGTCGTGAAATACAGGGCCGCTCCCATGACCAGCGGGGCGATCAGAGCCAGGACCGGGAACCGCTGGGCCTCGGACTGGCTGGGCGCCTGCGGCAGGGCGTACTTCCGCAGGGTCGGTCGGGCGAGGACGCGCGGCGGCCGGACATAGGCGAAGTCCGCCGATCGCGCCTCCTCCGCGCCCGGCGAGCGCAGCGGGACCACCATGATCTCGGTGTCCCCGAGGAGCGCCGTGTCCCCCGGCGTGAGGACGGCGCGGGCGACCCGCACCCCCCCGACGAGCACCCCGTTGGACGACCCGGCGTCGACGATCTCGATCCGGTCCGTGACATTGATCCGGGCGTGGGTCTTCGAGACCCGCGGGTCGCCCACGCGGATGTCGGCCGTCGGCACCCGGCCGACGACGGAGGACCCGCGAGCGACCGGGACGTCCAGGCCGGCGTCCGGTCCGCCGATCACCTTGACGAGGGCGATCGCCGGCCCGCGGGTGTCCGGTCCGGCCGGGGTCGGGTGGGCGAGTTCGACCGTGGCGCCCGAGCGCAGACCGGTGTCGATGACCGGCGCATCCGGCGGCAGGGTGAGCGTGGCGGCGGTGGCGAAATCGTGCACCCGGAGGGTGAGGGGCCGCGCGTCGGCCGGTGGGCTGCCCTCGGACCCGGAGGCGAGGGCGCGCGCCATGCCGGCCACCGTGGTCGTCGCGTCGGCGGTGACCCGGACGACGCTCTCCTCAAGTGTGGCGCCGGGGCGGCGCAGGACCAGTTGGAGTCGCATCGGCGCTCAGGCGCGGGGGTCGTCGCGGTCGTCGCGCAGGTGCTGGGCGTTGGCCCGCGCCTCGCGCTCGAGCAGCGGGAGGTCCTCCCGGGTGACGAGGAGGGTGGACACGGCATACTCGACGAGCGCCAGGCGGCGGTTGGCCGCGGTGGCCCCGACCTCCCCGCGCAGCCCGGAGACGCCGGCGACCATGAGTTTGTCGCAGACGTTGTCCAGCTTGCGATTGAACCGGGTCTGAGTCCACCCGAGGCGCCGCGCGGCCGCGACCGCGGTCGGCACCTCGGCCGCGCCCGTCCCGACCCGTTTGAGCAGCGGCTCCGCCAACGCGAGGATGGCGACGAGTTGGCCATCGGTGAACGCGGTGGGCGTGATCGTCGTGTCCCCGCCGGCGGGGAGTCGGTGCGTCTGCGCGACATACTCGTGCGCGGCGACCACGAGGATGATCTCGTATGCCGTGGACCCGGCCGTGAACGTCAGGAGCGATTGCGGGAACACGAGCGGGCTGCGGGCGCCGGGCGCGAGCGCGCTGCGCATGATGCCGCTGCCGTCGGTCAGGTGGGCGGCGAGCCGGGATCCGACGTTCGTCACCCACCACAGCCCCTCCCGGTGCGTCATGGTCAGGAAGATCCGGTGGAGATAGGGGTTGTCGTCGATCGCGAGGTCGCCATCGCGGCCGATCGTGAATTCCTGCCCGGGCGTCACGGTGAAGATCTCCCCGGCGAAGTCGACGGTCAGGCTGTTGTCGGTCATCACATGCACCCCTCGGCGGCGTCGGACTGGTGGTAGCTGCGGACCCGAACGACCTGGACACAGAACGGCGCGTCGGCCGCGGCGATGGACAGGGGGAGCGTGGCCGGCACCGGGGCGTAGTCGGGCACGGCGGCCCCGGGGTGGTAGGCGCGATAGAGGAAGGTGTCTCCCGCGAGCGGAGCCGTGTCGGTCCACGTGACCTGGAGCTTCCGGCCCTTGGGACTCAGGCTCACTCCGGTCACCGGGGGGATGGTCTCGCCCACGGGATCCTGGGGGCTCGACGTCGTCGTCGTCGAGCTCGATGCGGCGGCACCGGACCCGGTGCCGCCCAGGAGCCCGGTCAGCGAGACGAGGATGGCGATCAGCGCCAGGACGGCGACGGCGACGATCGCGACGACCCGCCCGCTCGACCGCCCCGCGGGCGCCGGCTCGACGGGGGCGACGGCCCCGGGGGCGGCCGCGGGGGCCGGGTTCGGCCCCGGCTGACGGTCGGGAATGAGGTCGGTGCGCTCCAGCTCGTGGGTCGGCAGCCGGGGTCCGGTGAAGTCGCGGATCCCGACGGGCGCCGTGCCCCGCCCGTCGGCGATGAAGTCCGGTCCCGGGGCCGGGGTGGGCGCCCACTGGGCGTGGAGATTGGTCAGGTCGGGCCGGGTCGAACTCGCCGCGGTCT
>JBDIAJ010000045.1:0-26822 GCA_039812345.1 Nostocoides sp.
GCGTGCAGACACGCCACCTGCCCCGCCCCCGTCAACCCCGCCCCGACCGGCTCGGTCGTGCCACCACTGCTCGCGGTCGTGCCGTCACTACTCGTGGTGCCCGGGTCGCTGCCCGGACCGGTGGTGGCGCACGGTGGGGTGGGGGCTTCCGGACCGCCGGCCGCGCCAGGTATGGCCGACCCGGTCGTGTCGCCACTACTCTCGACCGTGGTGCCCGGCCCCCGATCGCTGCCGGGACCCGTGTCATCGAGTTCCGCTGTGGGGCTCTCCCCTCCCGTTTCCGCGGGCCCGGCCTCGCCCGCGAGGGGGTCGGTCGCCGTGGCCTCGTGGTCCTCCCGGGACCACCACACGGTCGGGTCGACCTCCTCCCCGGGGTCGGTGAACCACTCACCCGAGGCGAGCACCTCGGTCAGGAACGCCTCATCCTCCCGCCGCATCTGCTCGAGTTCCGCAGCGGTGAACAACGACTCCCAATCTCCCGGGCAGCCACACCCGCACTGACCGGCCGGGTGGACCGGCGGGTCGAGGGTGTCGGGCAGGAGCGTCGTCATACCATCTATCGTACGCCTGTTCTCACCGAATGGGAAGGTTATCCCGCATTATATTGTGATTGCGTTCGGGTGCATGTCTCGTTTCGTCGGGCCTGCGGGTGCCGGGCAACGGGGAGCGGCGGTAGTGCGGCTAGCTTCGTCGGGCGCCCATGGTGGCGCGTCGCCGGGGCCGGCTGGGCCACCGGCCTCGGGGCTGGGGCGGCCACGATCCATCGGCCGAGGGGTGTCCCTCGGCGTGCCACCCGCCGTCGAACCCGTGAACGCAGCCCGTCGCCACCTGGTGTGGCTTTGCCGATCACGCCGACCGGCCACGCCCACGGAGCGCGTGGGACCCAGACGACCCTGAATCGCCCACTCGACGAAACGCCCCGCCTCGCCGCGGCGCCGCCTCTGCCGCCCGGGTCCTGGTCAGCCCGTATGCCGCGCGCCGGCCGGGTGCGACAATCACCGAGTGCCTGACCTGCGTTCACGGACCTCGACCCACGGCCGGACGATGGCGGGGGCGCGTGCCCTATGGCGCGCCACCGGGATGACCGACGACGACTTCGGCAAGCCGATCGTCGCGGTCGCCAACAGCTTCACCCAGTTCGTCCCCGGGCACGTACACCTCAAGGACATGGGTCAACTCGTCGCCGGGGCCGTCGCCGAGGCCGGAGGCGTCGCCAGGGAGTTCAACACGATCGCCGTCGACGACGGGATCGCGATGGGCCACGCCGGCATGCTCTATTCGCTGCCGAGCCGGGAACTGATCGCCGACGCCGTCGAGTACATGGTCAACGCCCACTGCGCCGACGCCCTCGTCTGCATCTCCAACTGCGACAAGATCACGCCGGGAATGCTGCTCGCCGCCCTGCGCCTGAACATCCCGACGGTCTTCGTCTCCGGTGGCCCGATGGAGGCCGGCAAGACGGTCGCCATCGACGGCATCGTCCACGAGAAACTCGATCTCATCGACGCGATGATCGCCAGCTCCAATGACGCGGTCACCGACGAGCAACTCGGCGCGATCGAGCGGTCGGCCTGCCCGACGTGCGGCTCGTGCTCGGGGATGTTCACGGCCAACTCGATGAATTGCCTGACCGAGGCGATCGGATTGTCGTTGCCGGGCAACGGTTCCACCCTCGCCACCCAGGCCGCGCGGCGAGACCTCTTCCTTGAGGCGGGCCGGCTCGTGGTCGACCTGTGCCGCCGCTACTACGACGCAGACGACGCCTCCGTCCTGCCCAAGAACATCGCCACCCACGACGCGTTCACCAACGCCTTCGCCCTCGACGTCGCCATGGGCGGCTCGACAAACACCGTCCTGCACCTGCTCGCCGCGGCACGCGAGGCCGATCTCGACTTCCACATGGCCGACATCGACGCGATCAGCCGCCGCGTCCCGTGCCTGGCCAAGGTCGCCCCGAACAGCCCGAAGTACCACATGGAGGACGTGCACCGGGCGGGCGGCATACCGGCGATCCTCGGTGAACTCGACCGGGCCGGCCTGCTGCGCCGCGACGTGCATGCCGTGCACAGCCCGTCCCTCGACGAGTGGTTGGCGGAGTGGGACATCCGCAGCGGGAGCGCGTCGGAGCGGGCCGTCGACCTCTTCCACGCGGCCCCGGGCGGGGTCCGCACGACCGAGCCCTTCTCGACGACCAACCGCTGGGCCTCGCTCGACACCGACGCCGCGGCCGGCTGCATCCGCGACCAGGCGAACGCCTACACCGTCGACGGTGGTCTCGCCGTCCTCACCGGCAACATCGCCCCGGACGGTTGCGTCGTCAAGACCGCCGGTGTGCCCGAGTCCGTATGGCGATTCACCGGCACCGCGGTCGTCTTCGAGTCCCAGGACGACGCCGTCGACGGCATCCTCAACAAGCGCGTGAAGGAAGGGGACGTCGTCGTCATCCGCTACGAGGGTCCCAAGGGTGGACCGGGGATGCAGGAGATGCTCTACCCGACGTCCTTCCTCAAGGGCCGTGGTCTGGGGCAAGCGTGCGCGCTCATCACGGATGGCCGGTTCTCGGGAGGCACCTCGGGCCTGTCTATCGGGCACATCTCCCCGGAGGCGGCGAGCGGCGGGATGATCGCCCTGGTCGAGGACGGAGACCAGGTCGAGATCGACATCCCGGGTCGCACGATCCGCCTGGCCGTCCCCGACGACGTGCTCGCCGAGCGGAAGGCGAAGCAGGAGGCGCGCGAGCGTCCCTACACCCCCCTCAACCGCGACCGGCCGATCTCGGCCGCGCTGCGCGCCTATGCGTCGATGGCCTCGTCTGCCGCGGACGGCGCCGTCCGCGTCGTCCCCTGACCCCGCCCCCCGGGTTCACGATCGTCGAGAGGCCGGTTCAGGGTCATCGAGAGGCCGGTTCGGCCCCGTCGAGAGGCCGGTTCAGGCCCGTCCGCGTCCTGCGCTCTGCGCGGGAGAGGCCGATTCTCCTGGAAGCCAGCCGCTCATCCTGCGGCGAAGGGGTTGACGACACCGCTGAGCCTGCCGGCCGAGAGGTTGGCGACGCCGCTGATCCGGCCGCTGTATTTGCCGGCGTGGAGGTCGGGGGTGCCAGAGGTCCGGCCGCTGTATTTGCCGACGTGGAGGTCGGGGGTGCCAGAGGTCCGGCCGCTGTACTTGCCGGCGTGTATGTCGGAGGTGCCGCTCATCCGGCCCGCCATGTCGGGGGTGGGGGCCTGCGCGAGGGCGGCGGTTGCGGCGGCTGCTCCGACAGCGGCGGCGATGGTGCGGGAGATCTGGATGGCGTTCATGGCTCCGTTCCTTTCGGTTGGACCCCGCCTTCGGGGGGCCGTTGAGACGACGGTCCCGGAGAGCGCTTAAGACGCACTGAAGACGGGGTCAACGGGTCGCCCCCGCCGCCAGGCGGGCAGCAAGCACGCTCGTCTCGGCCGGTCATCACGCATCTGATGACACGGCCGCGCCAGGAGATGCGCTTGCTCAATCGGCCCTTCGATGACCCTGAACCGGCCTCTCGACGACCCTGAACCGGCCTCTCGACGACCCTGAACCGGCCTCTCGACGACCCTGAACCGGCCTTTCGACGGGGGAGACGGGGGACAGTGTCGTCAGGCGTTCTCGGGCCAGCTGCGGTAGGGGTGCACCGAGAGGTAGCCGTTGGTGTACCGGCCGTCCATCGTGACCTCCGCACCGCACCAGGGCGGGATCTCGGCGTTGGCGACGCTTTCCTCCGGGCCCTCGACCTCGGCCATGACCAGTCCCGCGTTGTCGCCGGTGAAGACATCGACCGTCCACATGAGGTCCTCGACGAAGCGGGTGAACCGGCGCTTCGCAGTCCCCTGCCTCGTCAGTGCGAGCAGGGCCTCGCCGTCCGCGGCCGGAATCGACCACTCGGCCTCAGGCCGGCCGAGGCCGGTCCGCGGCCCCTTCATCGTCAACGTGCACTCGGCGGTCCCCGACCCGGCGACCGCGCGACGCACCCGCAGGCTGTAGCCCGCGGCGCCGAACAGGTATCCCTGAGCCAGGTCCTCCCAGTCCCAGCCCGCGCTCGGCCCCAGGTCGCTCACGATGAATTTCCGCTCGAACTCCATGCCCTGCCCGCCGCTGTCCATGGCTCCATCTCAGCGCACGGTGTCAAGGGGCGGATACCCGGTCCGGCCCCCCGCATACGCGGGGTCCTGTCCATCGATGAGATCACCGGTCCGGTGGCTGAGACGGGAGGAGCGGGTCGTTGACGACTGCCGGTGCCAGGCGGCACAGTTGGCGACGTGGCATTCCTCCTTGTAGTCATCGAGCGCGTCTAACCGGCCTCCGGTCAGCGCGCTGCCCCGACGTCCACTCGTGGACCGAGGGGTTTTTTGTTGGGCAGGAATGGCAACGACGACACGACAGCAACAGACCCGAAGGCGAGTTGACGACCAGATGACAACCACAGACCACGCGTCCGCGAAACCCGCGACGCCGAGTCCGGCGACGATGGCTCACAAGGCCCAGCCACCCGTTCGGTCCTCGGTCGAGGTGACCGGCGCGCAGGCGCTGATCCTCTCGCTCGAGGCGATGGGCGTCGACACGGTCTTCGGCCTGCCCGGGGGGGCCATCCTCCCGGCATACGACCCCCTGATGGACTCGACCAAGGTCCGCCACATCCTCGTCCGCCACGAGCAGGGCGCGGGTCACGCGGCGGAGGGGTATGCCGCGGCCACCGGCCGCGTCGGCGTGTGCATGGCGACCTCGGGTCCGGGGGCGACGAACCTGGTCACCCCGATCGCCGACGCCTACATGGACTCGGTCCCGATCGTCGCCATCACCGGCCAGGTCGTCTCCCGGGCCATCGGGACGGACGCCTTCCAGGAGGCGGACATCCGCGGCATCACCATGCCGATCACCAAGCACAACTACCTCGTCACCGACGCCGACGAGATCCCCCGGGTCATCGCCGAGGCCTTCCACATCGCGGGCACCGGCCGACCGGGCCCGGTCCTCGTCGACATCTCCAAGGACGCGCTGCAGGCCCGGACGGTGTTCAGCTGGCCGCCGCGGATCTCCCTGCCCGGCTACCACCCCGTCATCAAGCCGCACGCCAAGCAGATCCGCGAGGCGGCCAAGCTGATCCTCGCGGCCAGGAAGCCCGTCCTCTATGTCGGCGGTGGCGTCATCCGCGCCCACGCGAGCGAGGAACTCAAGTCGTTCGCCGAGGCGACCGGGATCCCGGTGGTCACCACCCTCATGGCCCGCGGCGCCTTCCCCGACAGCCACGACCTCCATCTCGGTATGCCGGGCATGCACGGCTCCGTGGCCGCGGTCACCGCCCTGCAGAAGAGCGACCTCATCGTCGCCCTCGGCGCCCGGTTCGACGACCGGGTCACCGGTGACCTCAAGTCGTTCGCGCCCGAGGCCAAGATCATCCATGCCGACATCGACCCGGCCGAGATCTCCAAGAACCGCGTGGCCGACGTGCCCATCGTCGGAGACTGCAAGGCGACCATCGCCGAGTTGCTCGACGCGGTGACGGGGGAGCACCAGGTCGACCCGGCGGCATACGGGCCGTGGCGGGAGCGGGCGCTGGGCTGGAAGGCGACCTTCCCCGTCGGCTACACGGCACCGTCGAGCGATGTCCTGATGCCGCAGTACGTCATCGAGCGGCTCGGCGCCATCGCCGGCCCGGAGGCGGTCTATGTCCCCGGCGTCGGCCAGCACCAGATGTGGACGGCGCAATTCGTCAAGTACGAACGGCCCCTCTCCTTCGCCAACTCCGGCGGTCTCGGGACGATGGGGTATGCCGTTCCGGCCGCCATGGGCGCCAAGGCCGCCGAACCCGAGCGGGTCGTCTGGGCCATCGACGGCGACGGCTGCTTCCAGATGACCAACCAGGAACTCGCCACCTGTGTCATAAACAAGATCCCGATCAAGGTCGCGATCATCAACAACTCCAGCCTCGGCATGGTCCGGCAGTGGCAATCGCTGTTCTACAACGAGCGCTACTCCAACACCGACCTGCACACCTCGGTCGGCTCGCGGGTCCCGGACTTCGTCAAGCTCGCCGACGCCTACGGATGCGTCGGGCTGCGCTGCGAGAGCCCGGAGGACGTCGACGCGACGATCCGCAAGGCGATGGAGATCAACGACGTCCCGGTCGTCATCGACTTCGTCGTCGAGCGCGACGCCATGGTGTGGCCGATGGTCGCCGCCGGCGTCAGCAACGACCTCATCCAGATCGCCAAGGACACCGCGCCGCAGTGGGACCGCGAGGAGGACGACGCCTCCGAGCAGGGGCTCGATCCCGACCACGATGGCACCCCGAGTGGACGTCACTGAGGCGAGAGAGCGGCATACGACATGACCAAGCACACCCTGTCCGTCCTCGTCCAGGACAAGCCCGGCGTCCTCGCCCGGATCTCGGCATTGTTCTCCCGACGCGGGTTCAACATCGATTCCCTCGCCGTGGGGCCGACGGAGTTGCCCGATGTCTCCCGGATGACCGTCGTCGTCGACGTCGACGCGCTCCCGCTCGAGCAGGTTACCAAGCAGCTGAACAAGCTCGTCGAGGTCCTCAAGGTCGTCGAGATCGAGGCCAACAACTCGGTCCAGCGGCAGATCGTCCTGGTCAAGGTGCGCGCCGACGCGAGCACCCGCGGGCAGGTCATCGAGATCGCGCAGTTGTTCCGCGGGCGGGTCGTCGACGTGACGCCCGACGCGATGAGCATCGAGGCCACCGGCAACGCGGACAAGATCCGCGACTTCCTCTCCCTGCTCGAGCCGTATGGCGTCAAGGAACTCGTCCAGTCCGGCATCGTCGCGCTCGGGCGCGGCAGCCGGTCGATTTCCGATCGCGCGCTGCGATCCGCTTGACTCATCCCTGCTTCACCCCGACATCCAAGGAGAAGGCCCATATGGCCGACATGCTGTACGACGACGACGCCGACCTCTCGGTGATCCAGGGCCGGAAGGTCGCCGTGATCGGATACGGCAGCCAGGGGCACGCCCACGCCCTCAACCTGCGGGACTCGGGCGTGGACGTCCGCGTCGGGCTGGCCGAGGGCAGCAAGTCCCGGGCCAAGGCCGAGGATGAGGGCCTGCGAGTCCTGTCCGTCGCCGATGCGGTCAAGGAGGCCGACCTCGTCGTCATCCTCACGCCCGACCAGGTCCAGCGGACGGTCTATGCCAACGAGATCGAGCCCAACCTCAAGGACGGCGCCGCCCTGCTCTTCGGGCACGGCTTCAACATCCGCTTCGGCTACATCACGCCGAAGGCCGACGCCGACGTCCTCATGGTCGCCCCCAAGGGCCCCGGTCACCTCGTGCGACGGGAGTATGTCGATGGTCGGGGTGTCCCGGTCCTCGTCTGCGTCGAGCAGGACGCCTCGGGTCAGGCGTGGGACGTCGCGAAGTCCTACGCGAAGGCGATCGGCGGCCTGCGGGCCGGTGGGATCAAGACGACCTTCACCGAAGAGACCGAGACCGATCTGTTCGGCGAGCAGGCCGTGCTGTGCGGCGGCGCCTCTCAGCTGGTGATGTACGGCTTCGAGACCCTGACCGAGGCCGGCTATCAGCCCGAGGTCGCCTACTTCGAGTGCCTCCACGAGCTCAAGCTCATCGTCGACCTCATGATCGAGGGCGGCATCGCCAAGCAGCGTTGGTCGGTGTCCGACACCGCCGAGTATGGCGACTACGTCTCCGGCCCGCGGGTCATCGACCCGCACGTCAAGGAGAACATGAAGGCCGTGCTCGCCGACATCCAGAGCGGGGCTTTCGCCAAGCGGTTCATCGACGACCAGGACGCCGGCGCGCCGGAGTTCAAGGCGCTGCGCGCCAAGGGCGCCGCGCACCCGATCGAGAAGACCGGCCGCGAGCTGCGCAAGCTCATGGCGTGGGTCGACTCCGGCCAGGACACGGACTATGTGGAGGGTTCCGCCGCCCGCTGAGGGTCGGGGCGTCGTGCCCCAACACGCGCTGAGGTCTGGTGGTGGGACCGAGGTCGGCCGTTTCAACGGCCGACCTCGGTCCCACCACCAGACCTCGGCGTTGTCTTCGGCGTCATCTCGGCGCGTATCACACCCTGAGCGCGGATGAGGGCGGTCGGGGGCGTCCCTAGACTGGAGCGTGCACATCGCGGTGCATCCAGCCCGCCGGACGGTCGGCGGCCCGCGCCACGCGGCACTCGTGGCCTTTGCAGCGAACGAGAGCAGGAACCTCATGCCCAAGCCCGTCGTGCTCATCGCCGAGGAGTTGTCGCCCGCCACCCTGGACGCACTCGGCCCCGATTTCGACGTGCGCCACTGCGACGGTGCCGACCGTGCGCAGCTGCTCGCCGCCCTCCCGGACGCCGACGCCGTCCTCATTCGCTCGGCCACCAAGATGGACGCCGAGGCGATCGGCGTCGCCAAGGGCCTGCGGGTCATCGCCCGCGCGGGTGTCGGCCTCGACAACGTCGACGTGCCGGCCGCCACCGTCGCCGGCGTCATGGTCGTCAACGCCCCGACGTCCAATATCACCTCCGCGGCCGAACTCGCCGTCGGCCTCATGCTCGCCGCCGCGCGCAATATCGCCCCCGCCAACCAGGCGCTCAAGGCCGGCGCGTGGAAGCGCAGCAAGTACGGCGGCGTCGAACTCCTCGACAAGACGGTCGGCATCGTCGGGTTCGGCCGCATCGGCCAGCTCGTCGCCGAGCGACTCAAGGGCTTCGGTATGACGATCCTCGCCTACGACCCCTACACCTCCGCCCAGCGGGCGGGTCAGCTCGGGGCGCGCCTGGTCAGCCTCGACGAGCTGCTCGCCGAGTCCGACTTCATCACCATTCACCTCCCCAAGACGCCCGAGACGCTCGGCCTGATCGGCAAGGAAGCACTCGCCAAGGTCAAGCCCTCGGTCCGGATCGTCAACGCGGCCCGTGGTGGGATCGTCGACGAGGAGGCCCTCGCCGAGGCGATCCGCGAGGGTCGCGTCGGTGGTGCCGGGCTCGATGTCTATGCCAAGGAGCCGACGACCGAGTCGCCGCTGTTCGAGTTCGAGTCGGTCGTCGTCACCCCCCACCTCGGCGCCTCGACCGAGGAGGCCCAGGAGAAGGCCGGTGTCGCCGTCGCCAAGTCCGTGCGGCTCGCCCTCGCCGGCGACATCGTCCCGGATGCGGTCAACGTCGCCGGTGGCGTCATCGCCGAGGAGGTCCGCCCCGGCATCGACCTCGTCGAGAAGCTCGGCCGGATCTTCACCGCCGTCGCCGGATCGGTTCCGGTCCAACTCGACATCGATGTGCGCGGCGAGATCACCGAGCACGACGTGAGCATCTGGGAGCTGTCCGCGCTCAAGGGAATCTTCACCGACATCACCACCGACCCGGTCACCTATGTCAATGCGCCGTTGCTGGCCAAGGATCGGGGTGTCCAGTCGCGGTTGATCACCAGCCCGATCGCCGAGGACTTCCGGAATGTCACGACCCTGCGCGGCACCCTCGCCGATGGCTCGGTGGTCGCCATCTCGGGGACGCTGACCGGGCCCAAGATGGTCCAGAAGATCACTGCGGTCAACGGCTTCGATCTGGAGGTGCCGCTGAGCACGCACATGGCCTTCCTGTCGTATGTCGACCGCCCCGGGGTCATCGGCGCCTTCGGCCGGCTCCTCGGTGATGCCGGCGTCAACATCGCCGGGATGCAGGTCTCCCGCAACGAACTCGGCGGCTCGGCGCTGGTCGTCTTGATCCTCGACTCGCCGATCCCCGCCGACATCCTGGCGGCCATCGCCGCCGCGGTCGACGCGACGCTGGCGAAGGTCGCCGACTTCGAGGACTGACCGGACGACGCGCCGCGCGTGTCGGCATACGAGACCGTCGTATCAACAGGCGGGCAGGCGCCATACGCTCCGGGCATGGCCGCAGATGACCGCAGATCGTTCTCCCTCGCCGTCATCGGCGGTGACGGCATCGGACCGGAGGTCGTCGCCGAGGGCCTGAAGGTCCTCGACGCGGCCGGGGTGACGGCCGAGACGACGGACTACGACCTCGGGGCGCGGCGGTGGCATGCGACGGGGGAAACGCTGCCCGACAGTGTCGTCGAGGAGCTTCGTGGCCACGACGCGATCCTCCTCGGCGCGATCGGCGACCCGAGCGTGCCGAGCGGGGTGCTCGAGCGGGGCGTTCTGTTGCCGCTGCGGTTCGCGCTCGACCACTACGTCAACCTGCGGCCCGCCAAGCTCTTCCCCGGCGTCGCGAGCCCGCTCGCCGTCGAGCGGGTCGCGCCGAACGGCATCGACTTCGTCGTCGTCCGCGAGGGGACCGAGGGGCCGTATGTCGGCAACGGCGGCGCCGTGCGCATCGGCACGCCCAACGAGATCGCGACCGAGGTCAGCGTCAACACCCGGTTCGGGGTCGAGCGGGTGGTCCGCGACGCCTTCGCGCGCGCGCAGGCCCGCCCGCGCAAGCACCTGACGCTGGTCCACAAGCACAACGTCCTCGTCAACGCCGGGCACCTGTGGCGGCGGACGGTGGACGAGGTCGGCACCGAGTTCCCCGACGTGGAGATCGCCTATCAGCACGTCGACGCGGCGACGATCTTCCTCGCGACCGACCCGGGCCGGTTCGACGTCATCGTCACCGACAACCTCTTCGGCGACATCATCACCGACATCGCCGCGGCCATCGCCGGTGGCATCGGGCTCGCCGCCAGCGGGAATATCAACCCCGAGCGGACCGCCCCGAGCATGTTCGAGCCGGTCCACGGGTCTGCGCCCGACATCGCCGGGCAGGGCAAGGCCGACCCCACGGCCACGGTCCTGTCGGTCGCGATGCTGCTCGCCCATCTCGGGTATGCGCAGGAGAGCCTCCGCGTCGAGCAGGCCGTCGCGGACGACCTCGCCGAGCGCGGCTCCACCGCCCGCAACACGAGTCAGATCGGCGACGCGATCGCCGCCCGGCTCTGAGCCACTCACTCCGGCTCTGAGCGGATAAGCACGGGGCGCGACGAAGTACCGTTGTCGAAACCGAGCAGTGGAAGGACCGCGTGAGATGAGCCTGACCTTCACGACCACCCCCAACCCGAGCCCCGCGAGCGACGTCGAGCGGGCGGCGATCCTCGCCGACCCGGGGTTCGGGAAGTACTTCACCGACCACATGGTCACGGCGACCTGGACGGCGGGGGAGGGCTGGCACGACGGGCGGGTCGCGGCATACGGCCCGATCACGATCATGCCGGCCGCCGCGGTCCTCCACTATGCCCAGGAGATCTTCGAGGGGCTCAAGGCCTACCGGCACGCGGATGGGTCGATCTGGAGCTTCCGGCCCGAGGCGAACGGCCGGCGGATGGCCCGCAGCTCCGCGCGGCTCGCCCTCCCGGTGCTCGAGGAGGAGGACTTCATCGCCTCGCTGCGGGCGCTGGTCGAGGTCGACCGGGCGTGGGTGCCGGACGTCGCGGACGGCGGGGAGAAGAGCCTCTATCTGCGACCGTTCATGTATGCCAGCGAGGCCTTCCTCGGGGTCCGGCCCGCCAACGAGGTGACCTACAGCATCATCGGCTCGCCGGCGGGCGCGTACTTCTCCGGCGGCCTCAAGCCGGTCACCCTGTGGATCTCCCAGCACTTCGCCCGCGCGGGAGCCGGGGGGACGGGCGCCGCCAAGTGCGGCGGCAACTACGCCTCCTCCCTGGCCGGGCAGCTCGAGGGGATCGAGCACGGGTGTGACCAGGCGGTCTTCCTCGACTCGGCGAGCCAGACGTTCATCGAGGAACTCGGCGGGATGAACCTCTTCTTCGTCACCCGTGACAACCGGCTCGTCACGCCGGAGCTGACCGGGTCGATCCTCGAGGGCGTCACCCGATCCTCGATCCTCGACCTCGGCAAGGAACTCGGCCTCGACCCGCAGGAGCGGCGCATCCCGATCGAGGAGTGGAAGGACGGGGTGAAGTCGGGGGAGATCGTCGAGATCTTCGCCTGTGGCACCGCCGCCGTCGTCACCCCCGTGGGCGAACTGCGGTGGGAGGGCGGCAGCGCCCCGTCCACGGCGGGCGAGGCCGGTGGCGAGCTGACCAACGCGATCCGGCGGCAACTGCTCGACATCCAATACGGCCGGGCCGAGGACACCCACGGCTGGCTGACCCGCCTGGCCTGACCCGTCGTGGTGCCTCCGCGCGTCGTCGCGACCGACCTCGACGGCACCCTGCTGCGCTCGGACGGGAGCGTGTCGGCCCGGACGGTGGCCGCGCTGGACTCGGCCGCGGCATACGGCATCCGCACCGTCCTCGTCACGGCGCGGCCGCCGCGGTGGATGCACGACCTCGCCCACGTCGTCGGCGACCACGGCATCGCGATCTGCGGCAACGGCGCCTTCATCTATGACGTGGCCGCCCGCCGGGTGGTCGAGGCGCACGTGTTCGCGCCGGACGCGCTCGCCGAGGTGGTGGCCGACGTGCGGGCCGCCGTCCCGGGGATCCGCCTCGCCGCCGAGTGCGTCTCGGGGCTGTGGGTCGAGGCCGGGTGGCCCAACCCCCACCGTGAGGTCGACGTCGACCGGCGGCGGCAGGGGCCGCTCGCCGACCTGCTGGCCAGCGACGACCCGCAGGACGGGGTCGGCAAACTCCTCGGCCTGGTCCGTGGCTGGGCGGCGCCGGATTTCCTCGCCGCCGTGCAGGAGGCCGTCGGAGACCGGGCCGTCCTCGCCTATTCGGGGGCCTTCGGCCTCGCCGAACTCAACCCGCCGGGGGTCACCAAGGCGGCGGCTCTGGAGCGCTGGTGCGCGGAGCTGGGGATCGCCCGCGAGGAGGTCTGGGCCTTCGGGGACATGCCCAACGATCTGCCGATGCTCCGGTGGGCGGGCCGGTCCTTCGCCGTCGCGAACGCCGACCCCGAGGTGCTCGCCGTGACGACGGATCGCTGCCCGTCCAACGACGAGGACGGGGTCGCACAGGTCATCGAGGCGCAGATTGTCGACATCGGCGACGTCGACCGCGTCTTCGAGACCATCGCCGCGCTCGCCGGGCGTCCGCGGACCGTCACGGCCCTGCCCGGCGGACTGACCAACCGCAACTACCGGGTGCGGACGGCGACCGACGATGTCGTGGTGCGGATCTCCCCGCCGACGACCGGACTGCTCGCCGTCGACCGCGACGCCGAACACCACAACTCGATCGCGGCGGCGGCCGCCGGGGTCGGCGCGCCGGTCCTGGACTACCAGCCCGGGCGCGGCGTCCTCGTCGTCGAGTTCATCCCCGACGCGGTGACGTATGCCGAATCCGACGTCGCCGCGAACCTCACCCGGGTCGCCACGGCGGTCCGCACGCTGCACTCGGGTCCGGCGTTCGTCAACCGGTTCGACATCTTCGACATCCAGCGCCGCTATCTCGACATCATGCGGGACAAGGGATTCCGGCTGCCGAACGGCTACGTCGACCTGCTGCCCCGGGCCGGGGAGATGGAGCGCGCGCTGGGCCGGCACCCGGAGCCGCTGGTCCCCTGTCACAACGACCTGCTGGCCGCGAACTTCCTCGACGACGGAACCCGTGTGTGGATCATCGACTACGAGTACTCCGGCAACAACGCCCCCGGCTTCGAATTGGGCAATATCGCGCAGGAGTCGCACCTGAGCGACGATCAGCTCGCCGAACTCGTCGCCGCCTATGCCGGTGGCGTCGATGAGACCCTTGTGGCCCGCGCCCGGCTGTGGGGGATCGCCAGCGCCTACGCGTGGACCCTCTGGGGAGCCATCCAGGACGGCATCGCCCCCGAGGACTACGACTTCTGGGGCTGGGGGATGGAGAAGTTCGAGCGGGCCCGGTCGGCCATGACCGGGCGCTCGTTCGGCGCGCTGCTCGACGTGGTAGGACGAGGTCCATGACCGAAGTTCCGGCTCGGGCCCGGGTCGTCATCATCGGCGGCGGGGTCATCGGGACCTCGGTCGCCTATCACCTCGCGCACCTCGGCTGGACCGATGTCGTTCTCCTGGAACAGGGAACGCTGTCGTGCGGGACCACCTGGCACGCGGCCGGGCTGGTCGGCCAACTGCGGGCGAGCGAGGCCGGCACCCGGTTGGTCCAGTACTCCACCCAGCTCTATTCCCGGCTGGAGGAGGAGACCGGGCTGGCCACCGGCTACCGCGTCTGCGGCGGGCTCACCCTGGCGCGCACCCCCGACCGGATGATCCAGTTGCGGCGCACGGCGGCGAGCGCCGCGGCATACGGACTGGAATGCGACCTCCTCACGCCCGCGGAGGCGAGCGCCCGCTATCCGCTGATCCGCGACGACGACCTGGTCGGGGCGATCTGGCTCCCCGGCGACGGGCGGGCCAATCCCGCCGACCTGACCCAGGCGCTCGCCAAGGGCGCCCGCAAGCTCGGTCTCCGGATCGTCGAACGGGTGCGGGTCACCGGGATCGCGGTGGCGGACAATGCATCCGGGCCACGGGCGACCGGAGTCGTCACCGACGCCGGAACGATCGAGGCCGAGGTCGTCGTCAACTGCGCCGGCCAGTGGGCCAACGCCGTCGGCGCCCTGGCCGGGGTCACCGTCCCGCTGCATTCGGCCGAGCACTTCTATGTCGTCACCGACCAGATCGACGGGGTGCACCCCGACCTGCCGATTCTGCGCGACCCCGACGGCTACACCTATGTCAAGGAGGAGGTCGGCGGCCTGCTCGTCGGCGGGTTCGAGCCCGAGGCCAAGCCGTGGGTCGCGCCCGACCGGATCCCCCATCCCTTCGAGTTCCAGCTGCTGGAGGAGGACTGGGACCACTTCGAGATCCTCATGGACAGCGCCGTCCACCGCCTTCCGGTGTTGGCGCACACCGGGATTCGCAAGTTCTACAACGGGCCGGAGAGCTTCACCCCGGACAATCAGTTCGTCATCGGCGAGGCCCCCGAGGTCCGCGGCTTCTTCGTCGCCGCCGGGTTCAACTCTGTCGGGATCGCCACGGCCGGCGGCGCCGGCCGGGCGCTCGCCGAGTGGATCGTCGCCGGCGAGCCGACGCTGGATCTGGTCAGCGCGGACATCCGCCGGTTCGCCCGGCGCGACGGCGACCACGCGTGGCTCCGGGCCCGGGTCGGGGAGACACTCGGCCTGCACTATGCCGTGCCCTACCCCAACCGGGAGCCGGAGTCGGGGCGTCCGGTGCGCTGCTCCGCGGCATACGACCTGCTCGTCGCCCAGAACGCTCGGTTCGGGCAGCGGGCCGGGTGGGAGCGGGCGAACGTCTTCGCACCGGCGGGCGAGACCGCCGGTGTCGAGTACTCGTGGACCCGCCCGAACTGGGTGGACTGGAGTGTCCAGGAGCAGCGCGTATGCCGTTCCGCGGCAGCGGTTTTCGACGAGACGTCGTTCAGCAAGTACCGGGTGACGGGGCCGGAGGCCGTGGCGGCGCTGCAGTGGCTGTGCACGGCGGATGTCGACGTCCCCGTCGGGCGGGTGATCTACACCGGGATGCTCAACAGCCGCGGGGGTTACGAGGCCGATGTCACGGTGACCCGAGTCGCACCCGACGACTTCCTCGTCTTGAGCAGCGCGGCGACCACGGTGCGCGACCTCGACTGGATCCGCCGGCGGATGCCGCGTGGCTCGCTCTGTGCGGTCGCCGACGTCACCGACGACGTCGGTGTCCTCGGGGTCATGGGCCCGGCGTCGCGGGCGCTGCTGGGGCGGGTCTTCGGTGACGTCTTCGGGGAGTCGCAGTTCCCGTTCGGGACGAGTCGCGCGATCGGGTCACCGGACGAGGGCGTCCGGGCGACGCGGATCACGTATGTCGGCGAGCTCGGCTGGGAGCTGTTGGTGCCCAACGCGATCGGGGCCGAGGTCTATGCGCGACTGTTCGAGGTGGGCGCGGATCTCGGGGTCGTGCCGGCCGGCTACTACGCGATCGACGCGATGCGGCTGGAGAAGGGCTATCGCGCGTTCGGGCGCGAGTTGACCCCCGAGATCGACCCGGTGACAGCCGGGCTGACCTTCGCCTGCAAGCTGCGGACGGCGTTGCCCTTCCTCGGCCGGGCGGCCGTCGAGGAGATCGCCGCAGCCGGCCCCCGTCGGCGGGTCGTCTCGTTCGTCGTCGAGGACCCGCAGGCGTATCTCTGGGGCGGCGAACTCGTTCTGCGCGAGGGCGCACCGGTCGGGCAGGTGACCAGTGCGGCCTACGGCGCGGCGCTCGGGCGGTCGGTGGGGTTGGCCCTGGTCGGCGACCGGAGCGGCATACGGCCACCTGATGGGGAGTGGTTGAGAACGGGCGCATTCGAGGTCGATCTCGCCGGCACCCGCCTCCCGCTGACCATCTCCACGCGTGCGCCCGTCGACCCCGCGAACGCCCGCATCCGACCGGCGGCCTGACTCACCAGCTGGGGAACTCCTCGTCGTCGGCGAGTTCTCCGTCGGCGCGGGCGTTCAGTTCGTAGGAACCCTTGCCGTCGATCGACTCCCGAATGATGTCTGCGTGACCCGCGTGACGGGCGACTTCGGCGATCATGTGGTGGAGGACCCAGCGAACCTGCCAGCCGGTCAGCTCGGGCGGGTACCAGGGGGCGGGAGGCGTGGGGACGATCGTGTCGAAGTCGGCGGCCTCGATGGTCCCGGCGAGGCGCGCGACGGCATCATCGAACTCCGCGAGCAGGCTCGCCCTCGTGACCCCGGCGGGGTCGAGGATCTCGGGGTCGCCACCGTCGGCCGCGGCGTTGTCGCCGTCGGGCAGGGCCGGGGCCGCCGCCACGGTCGCACCCCAGCCGTCAGCGACTTGGGTGAGATGCCGGATCAGCGTCGCCGGGCTGAACGCACTCGCGGTGGGGCGCAGGTGAATCTGATCGTCGGTGAGCCCGTGGACGCTGCTGCGGGCCTGGGCGAACTGCTGGAGGAGGAAGACCGTGACGACGTCACGCTCTCCGGTGGCCTCGAGGGTGAGGAATGCCATGTCGGGTCTCCTGTCACGTCGTCATGTGTCGTGCCTCCAGTCTGGCGACCATTCCGGTCACGTCATGACCGATGTCCCGCGTGCCTCCCGCTCTGCCCCACGAGTCCCGCTCGCCCGCGCAGCGTTCTCGCCGCGGGCCCGACGGGTTCAGTATGTGGACGCAGGTACGCATGAGCGGTCGGCGCGTGTCAGTGTGATCGGGTGATGTTCGTGACCTCCGCCACCGCGGCGATCATTATCGACTAGCGCGACGAGACCTCTCGTCGCGCAGACCTCCCACACCCGGGGGGTCTTTTGCTTTGTCGGGACATCGCCACCGCGCCGGCCCGGCAGGGCAGAGGCTCCCGGCCCGCACCCCAGGGCCGGCGAGTGGCAGCGCCAGTCGCAGAATGACACCGAACGACACGAGCCGGGCCGCAGCCCGTCGCCCCGTCGCCACCAGTGACGGTGCCGCGGGCGGCGGCCTGGACGACCCGGCATATGCCACCCGGACGACCGAACGAAGAGCGATCGATGAGCGACCTGCACGTCTATGACACCACCCTGCGCGACGGCGCCCAGCAGGAGGGACTCAACCTCTCGGTCATCGACAAGCTCGCCATCGCCGCGCACCTCGACGAGTTGGGTGTCGGCTTCATCGAGGGCGGGTGGCCGGGGGCCAACCCCAAGGACACCGAATTCTTCCGGCGGGCGCAGACCGAGCTCACGCTGCGCAATGCGACCCTGGCGGCGTTCGGCGCGACCCGGCGGGCGGGGGGACGCGCCGATTCCGACCCGCTCGTGCGGGCGCTGCTCGACTCCGGTGCCCCCGTCGTCACCCTCGTCGCCAAGAGCCACGTCGGGCACGTCGAGCGCGCGCTGCGAACCACGGTCGAGGAGAACCTCGAGATGATCCGGGACACGGTGACCTTCCTGCGCCGGGAGGGCCGGCGGGTTTTCGTCGATGCGGAGCACTTCTTCGACGGCTATGCGAGCAACCGCGCCTATGCCGTCGAGGCGGTGCGGGCCGCCGCGGAGTCCGGCGCCGAGGTCGTCGCCCTCTGTGACACCAACGGGGGGATGCTCCCGTCCCAGGTCGCGGACGTCGTCGCCGACGTCGTCGCGAGCACGTCGGCACGGGTCGGCATCCACTGCCACAACGACACCGGCTGCGCGGTCGCCAACTCGATGGCGGCGATCGACGCCGGCGCATCGCACGTCCAGGGCACGCTCAACGGCTACGGCGAACGCACCGGCAACGCCAACCTCGTCACCGTCGTCGCCAACCTCCAGATCAAGCAGGGCCTCGAGCTGGTCGAGCCGCACCGGCTCGCCGAGGCCACCCGGATCGCGCACGCCGTCAGCGAGATCACCAATGTCGCGCCCTACAGCCGGCAACCGTATGTCGGCTCGAGCGCCTTCGCGCACAAGGCGGGGCTGCACGCCAGCGCGATCAAGGTCGACCCGGATCTCTACCAGCACACCGACCCCAAGGCGGTCGGCAACGACATGCGGATGCTGGTCTCGGACATGGCCGGTCGCGCCTCCATCGAGTTGAAATCGCGCGAACTCGGCATGAGCCTCGACGGCAGCGTCGCCGAGGACGCGGCGAAGGTCGCGCACGTGCTCGCCACGGTCAAGGACCTGGAGTTGCGCGGCTACACCTTCGACGCCGCCGACGCGAGCTTCGAGTTGCTGCTGCGGCGCGAGCTCAACGGCGGGCTGCCGGACTATTTCGAGGTCGAGTCGTGGCGGGTCATCACCGACTCCCGCGGTGAGGACGACGCCCTGTCGGAGGCGACGGTCAAGGTGGTCGCCGCGGGGGAGCGGGTCGTCAAGACGGGCGAGGGCAATGGTCCGGTCAACGCGCTCGACCACGCCCTCCGGGAGGGGCTGGCCGCCGCCTACCCGGAGATCGCCGACCTCGAACTCGTCGACTACAAGGTGCGCATCCTCGACACCGAGCACGGCACCGACGCGATCACCCGGGTCCTGATCGAGACCAGTGACGGCTCGACGACGTGGTCGACGATCGGGGTCGCCGCCAACATCCTCGAGGCCAGTTGGGACGCCCTGCTGGAGTCGGTGACCTTCGGCCTCATCCGCGCCGGGGTGGAGCCCCGGCGCGGCTGAGCCTCAGTCCCCCTTGACGTTGACCAGCTGACGGAGCGTATGCCGCACCTCGACCAGGTCCGCGGCGTCCGCCATCACCTGGTCGATGTCCTTGTAGGCCGCGGGGATCTCGTCGATGAACGCCTCGGTGGCGCGGAACTCCACGCCCGCCATCGACTCGCGCAACTGCTCCAGGGTGAAGGTGCGCCGCGCAGACGACCGGGAGTGCACCCGGCCGGCGCCGTGGGGCGCGGAGTCCAGGGCGAGCCGGTTGCCGAGGCCGGAGACGACATACGACGCCGTGCCCATCGACCCGGGGATGAGGCCGGGCTCGCCGGCGCGCGCCGAGATCGCGCCCTTGCGGGAGAGCCAGACGGTCTTGCCGAAGTGCTTCTCCTGCTCGGTGTAGTTGTGGTGGCAGTTGATCTCCTCCTGCCGCTCCACCTCGACCCCGGCCCACTCGGCCACGCAGGCGACGACCCGGTCCATCATCTCCTCGCGGTTGAGCAGGGCGTAGGCCTGCGCCCAGCGCATCTGCCGGATGTAGGCCCAGAACTCCTCCGTCCCCTCGACGAGGTAGGCGAGATCCCGGTCCGGCAATGGAATCCACCACCTCTCGCACAGCTTCTGGGCGACGCCGATGTGGTGCTGGGCGATCTTGTTGCCAACGCCGCGTGACCCCGAATGGAGGAAGAGCCAGACCTGCCCGGTCTCGTCTGCGGTGATCTCGATGAAGTGGTTGCCCGAGCCGAGGGTGCCCAACTGGAGCGCCCAGTGCCCGACGTATGCCGCCGGGTCGAAGCCGGCCCGCTCGGCGGCGAGCATCAACTCCTCGACCCGGTCCCGCGTGTGGTCGCGGGTGACGTCGGCGTTGCGCGCCCCGGCCGAGAGCGGCACGGCGCGCTCGATCGCCTCGCGGACGGCGCGCCGGTCGGCGGGCAGGTCGGGCACGGTGAGTTGCGTCCGGACGGCGATCATGCCGCAGCCGATGTCCACCCCCACGGCTGCGGGGATGATCGCCCCGAGGGTCGGGATGACCGAGCCGACGGTCGCGCCCTTGCCGAGGTGGGCGTCCGGCATGAGGGCGAGGTGGGGGTGGATGAACGGCATCCCCGCGGTCAGTTCGGCCTGAGCGCGGGTCTGCGGGTCGAGGATGCTGGCCCAGTTGAACAGCCGGGGCGCGAGCTTCTCCATGGTCGTGACTTCCGTTGTGCTGCTCGCCCGTCGGCGAGGTCGGCGCGGTGCCGAGCCCGCCCACGATAGGGCGCCCGGTGTCGAGGCGCACCCGAGTTCGGGGCGACCAAAGTCGGAGGCGAGGGGCGGGAGAGACGACCTGGGGTCGATGCCCGGTCCGGTCGTCGTGCGGTGGAGTTGTGGGTATGACGATGTCCGCGACAGCAGAGGTGGGAACGACGATGGCCAAGCCGGCGCAGGTCTGGCTGCTGGAGGTGGGGGAGCGGCGGCATACGGTCACGGCGCGCGAGGCGTCCTGGACGCAGCGGGAGGTCGTCTGGCGCATCGACGGCCGGATCGTCGCGAGCAAGCGGTCAAGCGAGGAAGGGCTCGTCCTCCGGCCGGGAGATGCCATCAAGGATGCGGCCGAACTGGCGCCGGACGCAGCCGCCGGCGAAGGGGACGGTGCGCTTCGGGTGCTCTTCTCCGCGCTCGGATCGCCGCGGCGCGCGGTCTGGTTCGAGGGCCCCGAGGCGGCGGTGCGCGCCCAGGCGGGCCTCGGCGGCGTCGACATGGAGCCGGAGCCGGGTTCGCCGGTCGCGGTGCGCGAGGCGCGCGCCGCGGAGCGACCCACGCTGTATGCCGCGCGCCACGTCGCCTCCGGCGTCGCCACGGTGGTGCTGCCCATCGTCGGCGTATGGCTGCTCGCCCGGCTCGCCGGGCTGCTCCCCGATGTCGGCGTCGACCTGCCCCACATCCCGCTCCCGAGCATCGATCTGCCCTCGATCCCGTGGCCCGACGTCAACCTCCCGGCCATCCCCTGGCCGGATTGGGAGCTGCCCGGCTGGATGCGGTGGATCCTCGATCGGGCGAAATACGTGACGCCGATCTTGATCGGAATCGTCTTGGCGCGCAACGAGGTTCGTCGCCGCAAGGCCACCCCGGCCAAGCTCGAGGAACTGCGCCGTCGCTCATGACCCCGGCTCAGGCCGAGACCAGGTCGCAGGCCTCGAGCAACCGCCGGCGAAGGGCGTTGGCGCGGTCGGCGAAGGCGCGCTGGGCGGCGGCATAGGCCGTCTTGCCGGCCGGTGCCTCGATCGGGATCGGCTCGTGGCCGAGGTCGCGCAGGTCATAGGGCGAGGCGCGCATGTCGAGGACCCGGATCTCCCGGGCGAGGTCGAAGGCGTCGAGGACGAGGCCGCTGGGCACCAGGGGGGTCAGGGTGTAGGCCCACTTGTAGAGGTCCATGTTGGCGTGCAGACACCCGGGCTGCTCGAGGGCCACCTGCGTCGCCCGGGTCGGCGTGAGGGTGTTGCGGGAGACCGCATCCGGAGTGAAGAACCGGAACGCGTCGACGTGTGAGCACCGGATCTGGTGCCCCTCGACGACCGCATCCGTCGCCCCCGACGACAGCCGCAGCGGCTGCGTCGTATGCCGGATCTCCCCCGGCGCGAGGCGATAGACCATCGCCCACTCGTGCAGTCCGAAACAGCCGGTGAAGGCGGGCCGGTCCAGGGTCGCCGTCAACAGCTCGCGGACGAAGGAAAGCGTCCCGGCCCGGTCCCGGGCGAACCCGGCCACGTCGACCGTGACGCCCCCGTCCGCGTCGGTTCGGTAGCCACGCCAGGAGGCGCGCGGCATACGGCCCGCGTCGTCGAGGACGACCCCGGCACCCGGGTGCCAGCGGCGCAGTTTCCCAGGGGAATTGGCGTAGTAGACGAAGAGGAAGTCCTCGATCGGATGACCGGTTCCGGCGCGCCGCCGGGCGAGGTGGGCGCCGACCCGGGCGTCGACCGCGGCCTCGTGGTCGGCCTGCCGGGCCAGCCAGTCGGCGCGCGGAAGACGGGTCGGCTGCACGTCCCCACGCTAGACGCACCGGCGCAGGGGTTAACCTGCACAGATGTCGCGCCTCGCTCGTCTCACCGCCGTCCTCGCCGCCGCGTGCGTCACCGTCGGAGCCGGCGCCGCGGTCGCCGATCCGGGCACGACCGGTCAGGACAATGCGACCGGCTACTACCTCGCCCTCGGCGATTCACTCGCCGCCGGCTATCAGCCGGGACAGGGCGACGACAAGGCCGGAGGCTACGCCGGCGCCGTCCTGACCGCGATCCAGGCGGGGACCCCGAAGACCCGGCTGCGCAATCTCGCCTGCTCCGGTGAGACCGCCGCCTCGATGGTCGGCGGCGGCGTCTGTGCGTATGACGAGGGTACCCAGCTCGACGCCGCCCTCGCCTTCCTCCACGCCCACGGGAAGTTCACCCGGGTCATCACGATCGACATCGGCGCCAACGACGTCCAGAACTGCGTGCTCGCCTCGGGGATCGACCTCGCCTGCGTCGACAAGGGGATGAAGACGATCGCCACCGACCTGCCGATGATCCTCGGCAAGCTCCGGTCGGCCGCGCCGGGAGCCCGGGTCGTCGTGCTGGACTACTACAACCCGTTCCTCGCCGTGTGGTTGACCGGGCCCGACGGGCAGCGGCTGGCCCAGACCTCGGCCATGCTCCAGCGCATCCTCACCAGCATCATCACCAGCGCGGCCGTCGGGGCCGAGGCGCGGATCGCCGACATCTCCGGCGCCTTCAAGAGCGGTGACTGGTCGCTCGTGTCGGTGCCCGGCCAGGGTCAGATCCCGACGAATGTCGCGACGATCTGCTCGCTGACGTGGATGTGCATCCGCATGGACATCCACGCCAACGACAAGGGGTATGCCGTGATGGCCGGTGCGGTGGCGCAGCGCCTCGGCTGACCGCCCCTAGGGTTGGGGGCATGCGGATCGTGCGATTCACGGACGGGGAGGACCCGGCATACGGCGTGCTGGAGGACGGCGGGGCGGTGATCGCCGAGATCGTCGGCGACCCGCTGTATCGCGGCGTCCAGTTCACCGGGCGGCGGGTGCCCGCCGACGGCGTCCGGCTGCTCGCGCCGGTCATCCCGCGCAGCAAGATCCTCGGGATCGGACGCAACTACGCCGACCACGCCAAGGAGATGGGTGGGCAGCCCCCGGCGCAGCCACTCGTCTTCCTCGTCCCCAACACCGCGGTCGTCGGGCCGGACGATCCGGTCGTCATGCCGGCGATGACGCGCGAGGTGAGCTACGAGGGGGAACTCGCGGTCGTCATCGGGCGGATCGGCAAGGACGTCCCGGCCGGGCGGGCGCACGAGGTGATCTTCGGCTACACCTGCGCGAACGACGTCACCGCCCGTGACTTCCAGCGCGGCGACGGCCAGTGGGCGCGGGCCAAGGGAATGGACACCTTCTGCCCGCTCGGGCCGGCGATCGCGACCGATCTCGATCCGGCGGACCTGCGGCTCGTGACCCGGGTCGACGGACGCGTCGTGCAGGACGGGACGACCGGGGACATGATCTTCGACGTCCCGACCCTGATCGAATACCTCTCCGCCGCGTTCACCCTCCTGCCGGGCGACGTCATCCTCACCGGAACTCCGGCGGGTGTCGGCCTGGTGGAGCACGGGAGCCGGGTCGAGGTCGAGATCGAGGGCATCGGCATACTGGCGAATCCGTTCGTTCGCCGGGACTGAAGCCGACTCCTAGACTGCGTCCTCGTGAGCAAGCACAGACTCGGGCCGGTCCGCCTGCGGGTGGCGCCGTCCCCGACCGGAGATCCGCACGTGGGCACGGCCTACATGTCGTTGTTCAACCTCGCGTTCACGCGGCAGCAGGGCGGGCAGTTCATCCTCCGGATCGAGGACACCGACCGGGCCCGCTTCCGGGCCGACAGCGAGCAGCAGGTCTTCGACACGCTGCACTGGCTCGGGCTGCGCTGGGACGAGGGGCCGGACATCGGCGGGCCGGTTGGGCCCTATCGGCAGTCCGAGCGGCTCGACACCTATCGGCCCGTGGTGAAGAAGCTGCTGAAGTCGGGGCACGCCTACAAGTGCTGGTGCAGCCCCGAGCGGCTCCAGGAGATGCGCGAGGAGCAGCAGCGCCGGAAGCTGCCGACCGGCTACGACCGGCTCTGTCACGGGAAGTCGGAGAAGGAGCGGCGCGCGCTGCCGGGATTCACCGACCAGCCGGTCGTGCGGATGTTCATTCCCGACGACGTCCCGTTGACCTTCACCGACCTCATTCGCGGCTCGGTCAGCGCGCCCCGGCCGGATGATCAGGTCATCCTCAAGGCCGACGGGTTCCCGACCTATCACCTCGCCGTCGTCGTGGACGACCACGAGATGGAGATCACCCACGTCGTGCGCGGCGAGGAGTGGATCTCCTCGACCCCCAAGCACCTGTTGCTCTATCGGTGGCTGGGGTGGACGGCGCCGCAGTTCGCCCACATGCCACTGCTGCGCAACGCCGACAAGTCGAAGATCTCCAAGCGCAAGAACCCGGCGGCGCGGCTGACCTGGTTCATCGAGGAGGGTTATCTGCCCGAGGCGCTGGTCAACTTCCTCGCGCTCCTGGCCTATCCGCCGGCGCACGACGCCGAAGGGCACGACGTCGAGAAGTTCACCTTCGCCGACTTCTCCCGGGACTTCGCCTGGTCGAAGGTCAACCCGGTCGGGCCGATCTTCGACCTGAAGAAGCTGGAGTGGCTCAACGGGGTCTATATCCGCGACCTGGAGCCGGGCGACTTCACCGCGCGGCTGCTGCCGTATCTCGAGCGGGCCGACGTGCTGTCCGGGAATCCGTCGCTCGGGGAGTTGGGGCGGCTGACGTCCGTCGCGGCGCTGATCCAGACCCGGATCGGACGGCTGACGGAGTCGGTGCCGCTGGTCGCGCCGTTCTTCGTGGCCGATGACCAGTTGGTCGTGGCCGACGACGCGCGGGCCGCGCTCGGGCCGGACGCCGGGGGCGTGCTCGATGCGGCCATCCAGGCGCTGGGGAATGTCGATGACCACCTCGCCGATCTGATCGCCGGGACGGCTTGGAACGCGGCGAACCTGGAGGCGACGCTGCGTTCGGCGCTGGTCGACGGGCTCGGGCTCAAGGCCCGGGTGGCCTTCGGCCCGGTGCGGACCGCGGTGTCCGGGGCGCGGATCTCGCCGCCGCTCTTCGAGTCCATGGAGATCCTCGGGAAGACCTCGACGATGGCGCGCCTGCACGCGTTGCGGGCGAGTCTCTGAGCGAGCGTCCGTATGCCGCGCGGTCGCGTCCCCGGGGACGGGCGCGGGGCCGTCGGCGCTGCTGGCGCTGGCGGCGCTGGCGGCGCTGGCGCTGGCGCTGACGGCGGTGACGGAGGGCGGGTCCGCGGCGTCCTCCTCGATGTCGACGACACGCTCATCGACACCCGGGCCGCGATGCACACCGCCGGCGCGGCCGCGGCCGCCGCTGCCTGGCCGTCGGCGGATCCGGCGCGGATCGTGCTCGCCGGCAAGCGGTTCCGGGACGATCCGGGTGGGCACTTCCGGGCTTACACGGCCGGGGCGCGGTCTTTCGCCGCCATGCGGCGGGCGCGGATCGACGATGTCGCGGCCTGGCTGGGGGTCCCGGCAGGGGAGGATGCGGCGGAGACGTTCGGATCGGCATACGACCTGGTGTTCCTGGAGGTGTTGCGGCCGTTCGCCGACGCGCGAGCGTGCGTCGAGCGGTTGCGCGAGGCGGGGATCGCGGTCGGGCTGCTGACCAATTCGGGCGGCGACTACACCGCGGTCAAGCTCGCGGCGACCGGGCTCGATGACCTGTGCGACGTCGTGTGCACGCGGGACACGCTGGGCTTCGGCAAACCCGATCCCCGGGCGTTCCACGAGGCCTGCCGACGGATGGGCGTGGCGCCCGGGGAATCGGCATACGTCGGGGATGAGGTGGTGCCGGACGCACTCGGGGCGCATCGGGCGGGCTTGGCGGCGTTGTTGCTGGTGCGCGACGAGCAACCGGACCCGGCCGCGCTCGAGGAGGTGTCCCGCCACGCGATTCCCGTCGTCGGGAGCCTGGCGCAGGTGCGTCCCGAGGCCGTCCGGACGCTCGAACCGGGTTGTCGGTGCGCGCTGGGAGGCTTCGGTCATGGCGGGGGAGAGGGAAGTGAGAGACCATGAGTGCCGTGACCATCGTGCCAGTGAGCGGGCCATTCACCCGAGGCGATCTCGACGCGCTGCCCGACGACGGGCGACGGCATGAGCTCATCGACGGGGCGCTGGTCATGACTCCGGCGCCGGCACCGCGGCATCAGATCGTCCAGATGCGCGTGATCCGACGGCTGTTGGCGAGCCTGCCGGAGGACCTGGAGCTGCTGGCGGCGCCGGTCGATGTCGTGCTCGCCGACGACACGGTTGTTCAGCCCGACCTCGTGATCGCGCCGCGGAGCGCGTTCACGTCCCGGGATCTGCCGACCACTCCGCTGCTGGTGGTGGAGATCCTCTCGCCGAGCAGTCGGCGCTTCGATCGGTGGACCAAACGGTCGGTCTACGAGGCGGCCGGCTGCCCCAGTTACTGGATCATCGACCCGGCCGGACCATCGATGACGGTGTGGGAACTGCGGGAGGGGGCCTACGTCGTCGCAGTCGAGGGACGCGGCCTGGACGTGCTGCGGGTGGACGCGCCATACGGCGTCACCATCGACCTGGGCGAGCTGGCCGAGTGACCCGTGATTTTGGGGGGCCGACGGGGAGCAGGTAGTATTCCCCTTCGGTTCACCGCCCGCGCGTGCCTCGGCACGAAGGGGCGGGATACCCCTTGGGGTATAGTGTAATTGGCAACACTAGTGATTCTGGTTCACTCATTCTAGGTTCGAGTCCTGGT
>JBDIAJ010000046.1:0-26507 GCA_039812345.1 Nostocoides sp.
CGAGCCCGACCGCGAGGTGATGCGGGCGGCGCTGGAGGCGACCCTCGCGGAGTGACCCACCGCGTCGAGTGGCCGGTCGAAGGCTCGTCCACTCGATGACCCTGAACCGGCCACTCGACGCATACCCTGGCTCGCGTGATCACGGGTGAGCTCAAGAGCAAGGTCGACCGGATCTGGGATGCGTTCTGGTCCGGCGGCATCAGCAACCCGATCGAGGTGATCGAGCAGATCACGTTCCTGCTGTTCATCCGGCGGTTCGACGAGCTCCAGACCCTGGCGGAGAACCGCGCCCGCCGCCTGAAGGAGCCGGTCATCGACCCGACCTTCCTCCCTGGCCGGGATCAGCTGCGCTGGTCGCGCTTCAAGAGCGATTCTGGAAACTGGCGCGCGCTGGATCGCCTCAGGAAGCTCGATCACGTGAATATGACCCAGGCGCCGGCGTTTCGGGGGGAGCTCTGATGGTCATGCCGACGTGGGATCAGTTCATGGCGCCGGTGCTCCGTGTCCTGACCGACGGTGAGACGCGTTCTCGCCGTTGGTTGTACGACCGGGTCGCCGACGACACCAGCCTCACCGAGGAGGAGCGCGCGACGACGCTGAAGTCGGGTCAGTTGATGTACGAGAACCGCATCGGTTGGGCGACATCCCACCTCAACCGGGTCGGCGGTCTCGACCGCCCCTCCCGCGGCCGGTACGTCATCACCGACGTCGGCCGTCGTCTGCTCGCCGAACACCCCGCCGGGATCAGCGAGCGCGACACCTTCACCCTGGCCGACGACGCCAGCACACGGCATTCCCCGCTCAAGCCGAGGACTCGCGCACGCGCGGCCGCGCCCATACCCGTCGCGACGACCGACGACTCGGCCCTCGACCCGGTCGAGCAGATCGAGGCCGGCATCGGGCGGATCCACGCCGACGTCTCCGCCGATCTGCTGACCCGCCTGCACGCGCGCGAGCCGGCGTTCTTCGAGCAGGCCGTGCTCGACCTGCTGATGGCGATGGGGTACGGCGGCGCCGAGGGCACCGCGACGCGCACGCAACTCTCCAACGACGGCGGCATCGACGGAGTCATCGACCAGGACGCGCTCGGCCTGAGCCGGGTCTATGTGCAGGCCAAGCGCTATGCCCTCGACGCGAGCATCGGCCGGCCCGAGATCCAGGCCTTCGTCGGCGCCCTCCACGGCAACGCCGCGAACCAGGGCGTCTACATCACGACCGCGGGCTTCAGCTCCGGGGCCAAGGACTACGCCAAAGGCATCGCGACCCGGGTCGTGCTAGTCGACGGCCAACGGCTCGCCGCTCTGATGATCCGCTACGGCGTCGGCGTTCAGGTCAAACGGACGGTGGAGATCGTCGAGGTCGACGAGGACTTCTTCGAGTGATCGCCCTGACACGTCCGCAGCGGCTTGTCCGCGGTGACCTTCGTCGGCATCGACCTCGCGCGCTCGTCACGCGATGTCACCGGGCTTGCGGTGGTCGACGCAACGGGGGCACGGATCGCGTCGGGAGTGCACGGACGGATGCCGCCATCGATGCCTCGCTCACGGCATACGCACCAAAGCCGGGCGTGAGCGCGGTGGACGCGCCGCTCATCCTGCCCAAGGGCGGAGGCCCTCGGCTGAGAGGCTGACCACCATCCCGCCTCTCCATTACTGACGAAATGTTACAGTAGGCCATGCCACCAGCGTCCGAGGTTGATGTCGCGCTGATCACCGCGGGCGACGACCAGTGCGCGAGACTGCTGGCCCTGACCGAGGGCCAGTACTTCGAGCGCAAGTCCGGTCGAGTGAGCCCAAAGGACTTGGCCATCCCCATGGTGGCGATGGCCAACGCCGAAGGCGGAACCATCGTGGTGGGGCTCAACGACGGGGCTGTCGAGGGAGTCGAGGCGCGGAAGATCAACGACCTCCGGCAGGTGGGGTTGGACCTCACCAGCCCGCCGGTTCGGGCGGCCTTCGAGGAAGTGGTCGCCACGGTGAATCAAGAGCAGCGAATACTGCTGGTCATCCGCATCGACCCGTCCGACACCCTGCACGAACTGACGAACCGCACCGCCTACCTTCGCGTCGGGGATGAATCCCGCAAGCTCAGTGCCGCCCAGCGCCAGGAGTTGGCCTACGACCGCGGTGCCGCGGCCTACGAAGGCTCACCCATGAGGTTGGCCGTCGAGGACCTCGACGCGGTGCAGTTGCAGGCGTACGCCGACGCGCTGGGGTCCTCCTCGATCCGGCACATGATGCTCGCGCGCGACCTTCTTGACCGGCGCGACCGGGTGACGGTGGCGGCGTGCCTGCTCTTCGACGAACGTCCGCAGCGGGAGTTTCCCAATGCCACGGTCCGCGTGCTGCGCTACGGGGCCGAGGACCGCGGAGTCGGGGCCTCCATGTCCTTGGAGGATGGCACCGACGTTCGCTGCGAGGGGTCCATCCCGCAGCAGATCATGCGGGCGGCTGCCGAGATCGAGCGGCTGATGCCCAAGTGGCAGCGACTCGGAGCAGGCGGCCTCTTCGAGGCGATGCCCCGAATCCCTCGCGATGCCTGGCTCGAAGGACTGGTCAACGCGGTGGTCCATCGGTCCTACAGTCTCATGGGCGACCACATTCGTGTCGAGATCTTCCCGAACCGCCTCGAGATCACCTCACCCGGACGCTTTCCGGGAGTCGTCGATCCCGCGAACCCCTTGGACATCGACCGATACGCCCGCAACCCGCGCATCTCGCGGGTCTGCTCTGACCTTGGGATCACGCGGGAGCTCGGTGAAGGCATTCGTCGAATGTTCGACGAAATGCGGCGTCGCGGGCTCGCTGATCCGCTCTACACGCAGCTCGCGTCGAGTGTCCGCCTGGTCCTGCTCGCCGCCGACGCGCTCCCTCCGGACGTGCTGAACGAACTGACCCCCAGCGCGCGGGCCATGCTCGATGTCCTTCGCCTGGCAGATCAGCCGCTGGGCACGGGGCAACTCGCGGAACTCGCCGGCATCAGCCGGATGACAGCCACGCGGGCGCTGGCCCAACTGCGTGACCGAGAGATCGTCGGCTGGCAGGGAGAGTCGGCAAAGGATCCCAGGGCCACGTGGCGGCTCCGATGAGTCCTCCACTGACCGACGCGATACCCACCGCGACGGCTACTGCACCATCTACTGCAACATTCAGGTGACGGGAATGGTGCAGTAGATGGTGTAGCAGCGATCGGGACGGCTGCGGACTGTGACCTCCAACTTCGACTTCGTGCCCACCGAGTGGGGCGACGCGCGCGCCGACACGATCCGAGCCGAGTCGCATGGCCGGGCCGACCCGCGGTCGAGCGTCTTCTACGCCCGGCCCGTCCTCGAGCAGATCGTCGTCCGGACGCACCTGCCCACCGCAACCACGATCAACCTGGTCGAGGAGAAGGTCGCCTCTGCATCGCCCGATCCTGGTTCGCCTGGGAGGACGGACAGCGCGACCTCCTCGAGGGGGCCCGCGTCAACGCGTGCATCCCACAGCGGCAGGGGTACGTCGCCATCGGTGAGGTCACAGGTCCGGCCCAACCCTTCGACGCCGCCCGACTCGCAGTCGTCGGGGTGGAGGTCCCGCTCGTCCGGCTCGCAGATCAGCCGGGTTGCAATCGAACATCGGCCTCAGTTGGAGGTTGATCGCTTGCTTCCAACTCAGGTTGGACCCGGGGCAGTTCATTCCAACTGAAATAGCCCTTTAGTTGCATGTTGGTCGCATGGATGCCGCGGGTTTCGTTCAGCGCCGCCGAGATCCGCTTCATCCAGTTGATCGTTGAGCACCTCACCGCCAACGGGGTGATGGAGGCACGTCGCCTGTATGAGGCGCCCTTCACCGATCACGCCCCCACCGGGCCGGACTCGCGCTTCAGGGGCACCGATGTGGACCGGATGATCGAGGTTCTGGACGATGTTCGCAGACATGCCCTCGCTGAGGAGACCGTGGCCTGACGGCGACTTGCTGCCTATTCGCCGCCCGCGGACGCGATGGCCCGATCGAGCGCATCAAGCAGACCAGCCATGGACGACCCGGTGGGCACGGGGAAGGCCACGACCTCATGAGCCGATCCCTTGGTCGAATAGCGCACGTCCGAGCCATCGAACGCGACCACGAACGGGTCGTCGTTTCGGCTCCAGTCGACGCTGTCGAGAAGTGCGCGCGAGTAGGCCCCGGCGAAGATGGGCTCCACGCCGCTGCGAACCGCGGCGGGACGCACAACCATGACGCGCACCTCCGTTGCACCGGGGGCCACCGCCAGCGCCTCCTTGGCGGTCACGAGGACAGTGGAAGCGATCGCTCGTGCATACAACGCATTGCGATCGCTCTTGGTCCGCTTCTTGATCGTCAACTTCCCGCCAGGTGTGACGTCGGGACGATGCTCCGGAATGACCGTCACGTCGCCATACATGACGACGACCGAGACATAGTTGACCGAGGAACCGTCGATCACGGTCGTGCCGGCGTCCACACAGACGGAGTCGCTGGCGTTGTCTGCGAAAGCGCGGTCCACGGCTTCGATCACGGCGCCGGGGTCATGATCGATCAGGGCTTCCCACTCCTGATCTGCGTGGAACTGCTCCAGGGCGCGACGTTGACCACGGCGGCGCGGTACAGGTCCCTCGCGACCGAACGGGGCGATGGTGCATACGGAATGGCGATCAGCCTCGGTTCGGCGGCCGCGAACTCCTGCAGATGGAGGGATGTGAGCGTCGTTTCCAGCTCCTCAATGGCGTGCGCCTGCTCAGCACGCTGCATGCTCATCGACTGGGCCTGCATCTGGGCCACGGTCGGCCTGGCGGAGCGCGCGGGGGCTTTCGTGCGCGCGATGTGCTTCCGCTTCCGCTTGCGCCCGACGGAGCCCGACACGAACAACGGCCCGAACCCGCTGGATACACGAGGGCGACCCGCACCGACATGGAGCCTGGCTGCGCGCGGCCCGACGCTCGTGCGCAGCCCGCGGCTGGATGCCCGGATTCGAAGCCCGGGCGCCAACTTGACGCTGAATCCTAGGCCCATCGGCCTCTCACCTTCACGTCTGCGGACCTCATGCGCTCCTCCACCGGGCGCGCCCATCCGTCGGCGTCACAGAACACCTCATCAAGGTGCCCTTGTCGGTGTAGCCCAACGCACCGACCGGAGAACAGAACGCGCCCGGATGCACTCCGCGAATGGGATTCGGCGATGTTGGTGGCGGCTGCGTCGAGGTTGTGGGACTCGGCTTGGGCGTCGCTGTGAACGGCACGGGTTCGGAGAATGTCGGCCACCCGCCGAGTTTTGCGATCGCGGCCCGAGGGGTTGCAGTCCGGGGGCAGCTTCGAAGGGTCTCCACGATCACGCGGCGCTCATCGGTGGTCACGGCGAGTCCGTATTTCTGCTTCACCGCCACTTGTCGGGCAACGTACGCGCACCGAGCGCCCACGTCCGGTGGTAGCCAGTACGCCGCGTCAGCGGCGCCCTTGGCGATATTGACCGTCAAGGAGGTGGCGAGCAGATTCAGCGGGTCATTCGCGAATTCGAGGCGCTTGTCCTTTGTCCAGGTCGTTGCTCCCATATTCCACGCGTCCGCGAGCGCAACGACGTGGTCGATCGCGACCGTGGGCTTCGCACCTACGGCTCGAGTGAAATTCACCGTCTTGCCGGTATACGGGTCCACCAGCTTGCCCGTCCACACCACGCAGCCATGCGTCCCCGCTTTCAGGGTTGCCTCGAGGAAGTCCCGGCGCAGGGTGTCATTTCGCTGATCGCACCCATTGCGATCGGTGTCGCTCCACGCCTGCCCGAAGGAGGCACGGTCGTATGCCTGCCCACTCGTAGCGTCAGCGACGGTCAGCGTGGCAAGCATGGCAAGGGTTGACCCCTTCGGCGCCGAGTCGAGGATGACCTGGATCGGATCACGCGACGCAGTGGCGGACGTCTGCATCGGTGACGAGGGCGACGTGATGCCGGTCGTCGACGGGGCATCTGACGCGGTGCTCGATGTGCCTGAGGACATTGCCGTCGCGGCTGCGATCGCGGTAAGGGAGGCGACCAAAGCCGTGAACTTCGAGGTGGTTGTCGTGAGGCCAGCCCAGCTCACGCGACCGCGCACGAAGGCGACAAGCACCACGATGAGCATGGCCATGCCAGTCAACATGAGCAAACCCGGAATGCCGCCACTGACCAGGCCGAGGAGCGCGACAAGGCTCAATGCGGCCCATCCCGCCCACTTCATGACAACGCCGGGCCCAGCCTCTGCGGTTGGCCCCGTGTCAATTGTTGTCGGCCGGTTGTAAAGCTGTTGCGGAAACGGACGCGACGCGAGTTCAACGCGATCCTGTGGGCCCGACGGGACATCGGACCAGAACTGCCAGCCGGGAGGAGGAGGCGGCCATTCTGGCTGGGGCAACCACCCAGGTGGAGGCGTCCACTCAGTCGGCGGCTGCGGCCAGCCCGGAGGCGGATGGAAGACAGGCTTCTTCACGTACAGTCCTTGACGGGGGCGTCCGAGATTCCCCTATGTTACCGGTCGTCAACCGTGCCCGTTGTCGGACGGCCGCCATCTCTCGATGCGCGCTATTTGACCTCTCGACGGGGGTTATGTGACCTCTCGACGGGGGGACGGCGAGCGCCCGAGGAGCCCCGTCTGGCACTCCCCAGGGGCACTCCCCACAGGCACCCCCCGGGGCCCGGCCGGGGGTCAGAGGGTGACCCAGCCCTCCCCGGCGGCGGAGCGGACCATGGCGTCGAGCGCCTCGGCGGAGGCGACGGCGTCGGCGAGGACCGGGCCCTCGGGGGTGCCGGTGAGGATCGAGCGGACGAACCCGGCGAGTTCGACGACCTTGGTGTCGTCGTAGCTGGTCGGAATGCTCGACCCGGGCTGGAACCGCCCGTGCTCGCCGGCGCCCGGGCCGACGAAGAGTCGGGTGGTGGGCTGATCGGCATACGTGCTGCCGGAGGAGAGGCGCAGCTCGCCGGGGGAGCGGAAGTCCCACTCGACCAGGCCCTTGGTCCCGTGGACCTCGATGCCGTAGTTGTTCTGCTCGCCGACGGCGACGCGGCTGCACTCGAGGGCGACGAGGACGCCGGCGGTCGTGCGCATCATCGCCATGACGTAGTCCTCGTTCTCGACGGGCCCCTTCTGGGCGTCCGGGTCACCGAGGCCGTGACCGTAGGTCATCGCCCCCTCCTGGAGCGTCGGCCGCTCCGGGATGAAGACGGCGCTCTGGGCGACGAGCCCGGCGAGGTCGCCGAGGACGTAGCGGGTCAGATCCACCGCGTGCGACGCGAGGTCGCCGAGGACGCCGTGGCCGCCCGTGGCCAGGCCATAACGCCAGGTCAGCGTGCCGAGCGGGTGCGCGGCGTAGTCGGTGAGCATTCGGACGCGGGCGTGCGTCGGGGTGCCGATCGCCCCCTCGGCGACCAGTTGACGCAGCCGCGCCGAGGCGGGAACCGCGCGGTAGTTGAAGCCGACGGCCCCCTGGACGCCGGCCGCGGCGACCGCGTCGGCGACCGCCTGCGCGTCGGCGGCGGTGAGGCCGACCGGCTTCTCGATCCACAGGTGCTTGCCGGCCTGCGCGACGGCGACGCCGATCTCGCGGTGCAGCGCATTGGGTGCCGTGACACTGACCGCGTCGATCCGCGGGTCCGCGATCAGGTCCCGCCAGTCGGCGTATGCCGTGGCGAACCCATGCCTGCGGACCGCCGCCTCGCGCGCCCCCGGGACGCTGTCGGCGACCGCGACGAACTCCGGCGTCACGCCGAGGTCGCTGTAGTGGTGGCGCAGGCGCCCCCACGCCCGGGCGTGGACGTCCCCGAGCCAGCCGGCGCCGATGACACCGACACCGATGGTGCGGGTCGCGTCGGCCATGTCAGCCACCGATCCGGGGGGCGACGGAGGTGGCGAGGTAGTCGAGGCAGGTGCGCACGTCGTCGACCGGACCGGTGCCGACGGCCGGCAGGCCGCGGGTGAGCGCGGTGTCCTGCTCCAGGACGTACCACCCGCGGTAGCCACCCTCCTCCAGTGCGACCACGGCGTCATCGATTGCCACATCGCCGTCGCCGAGCGCGCGGAACATCCCGGCCTGGACGCCCTCGACGAGGGTGAGTTCGCCGGAGAGCACCCGGTCGGAGGTCGCCACGTCGACGTCCTTGAGGTGGACGTGACCGACGCGGTCGCCGTGCTCGCGGGCGAAGGCCACCGGGTCGACCCCGCCGATCTGGAGGTGCCCGGTGTCGAGGCACCACTGGACGTCGGTGTGCTCGAGGGCGAGTGCGACGTCGGCGGCCGTCTCGACCACCGTCCCGACGTGGGGATGAAGGACCTGGATCAGGCCGTGCGCGGCGCAGATCGCGTCGACCTCGCGCAGGCCCTCGCCGACGATCGCCATACCGGCGGCGTCGAGCGGGACCGGCGTGGACCAGTCGTAGTCCTGGACCAGCGCGGTGACGAACCTCGTCGCCCCGGCCGCCTGAAAGAGCTCGGCGACCTCGGTCGCGCGGCGGAGGGCGTCCGCGCGCTGGCCGGGGTCGTGCAGGACGAGCGGGACGAAGCCGCCGATCATCGCCAGGCCATAGCCGGCGAGGAGGCGGTTGAGCTCGTCGGCGCTCTCGGGGAGGAAGCCCGGGGCGCCGAGTTCGGTGGCGGGGATGCCCAGGTCACGCATCTCGGCGAGCACGCGCTCGGACGGCATGACCTCGCCCCAGCCGGGGACTTCGCAGATGCCCCAGGAGATGGGCGCCGCGGCGACGCGCCCGTCGAGGGCGCCGAGCGAGGGGGACATGGGGACCTCCGGGGATCGGGCGGGGTCGAGCGCCGCGATGCACGGCGTCGGGGTGGGATCAGCATACGGCAAGTGAGGGGAATTTGTTCTATCAAATCAATGTATGGACATGGAGGGACTCCGCGGTGTTGGCGTGTCGGTGCGCCGAAGTCGGGCCTTGTTCTGCTAAGCTCTCGATATATCGGGTGGATATATCAGGTTGAGAGGAGTCCGTATGCCGCGCCGCCAGCCCCTGCTGGAGTTCGCCGTGCTCGGGCTCCTCCACGAGGCCCCGATGCACGGGTATGAGGTGCGCAAGCGACTCAGCCTCGCCCTCGGCCCGTTCCGGGCGTTGTCGTTCGGGACGCTCTATCCGTGCCTTCAGGCACTGGTCGCCGACGGGCGGATCGCCGCGGCGAGCGCCGCACCGGCCGCCGGGCGGCGCCCGCGGATCGTCTATGAGCTGACCGCCGCCGGCCGGGACTACTTCGCCGAGCTCGCCGGTCGGGTCGACCCGGATGCGTATGACGACGACGCCTTCGCGCTGCGGGTCGCCTTCTTCGGGCGCACCGAGTCGTCGGTCCGCCTGCGGGTCCTCGACGGGCGACGCGCCCGACTCGAGGAACGGCTCGCGACGCTGCGCGCGACCTCGGCCACCCGCGGACGGGACTCGTGGGCGGTGGCGATGCATCGGCATACGGAAGAGAGCCTGGAGCGCGACCTGCGCTGGCTCGCCGAACTCATCGCCGCCGAACGCGCCGCGCCCGCCGGTCGCGTCGGGAGCCTCACCGACCCGAACCACCCGGCATACACACCCCCGCGGCCCCGGCCGCAGACCACCGGCACCGCCGGCACCCACTGAAGAGAACACCCACCAAGGAGCACCCCATGGGATCCATCCGCGTCGCCGTCGTCGGCGTCGGCAACTGCGCGAGTTCCCTCGTGCAGGGCGTCCACTACTACCGGGACGCTGACCCGGCCGGCACCGTGCCCGGCCTCATGCACGTCCGGTTCGGGCCGTATCACGTGCGCGACGTCGAGTTCGTCGCCGCCTTCGACGTCGATGACAAGAAGGTCGGCAAGGATCTCGCGGAGGCGATCAACGCCTCCGAGAACAACACGATCACGATCTGCGACGTGCCGACGACCGGCGTGACCGTCCAGCGCGGACACACCCTCGACGGGCTCGGGAAGTACTACCGCCTGACGATCGACGAGTCGGCCGCCGAGCCGGTGGACGTCGTCGCGGCGCTGCGCGAAGCGCGCGCGGACGTGCTCGTCTCCTACCTCCCGGTGGGCTCGGAGGAGGCCGACAAGTTCTATGCGCAGTGCGCGATCGACGCCGGAGTGGCCTTCGTCAACGCGCTGCCGGTGTTCATCGCCAGCGACCCGGAATGGGCGGCGAAGTTCGAGGCCGCCGGGGTGCCGATCATCGGCGACGACATCAAGAGCCAGGTCGGCGCGACCATCACCCACCGGGTCATGGCGAAGCTGTTCGAGGACCGCGGCGTCACCCTCGACCGGACCTATCAGCTCAACGTCGGCGGCAACATGGACTTCAAGAACATGCTCGAGCGCGAGCGGCTTGAGTCCAAGAAGATCTCCAAGACCCAGGCCGTCACCTCCAACCTCACCGGCTCGCTCGCCGGCAAGAAGGAGGACCGCAACGTCCACATCGGCCCGTCGGACTATGTCGCCTGGCTCGACGACCGCAAGTGGGCGTATGTCCGGCTCGAGGGGCGCGCCTTCGGCGACGTCCCGCTCAACCTCGAATACAAGCTGGAGGTCTGGGACTCGCCCAACAGCGCGGGGATCATCATCGACGCGATCCGCGCCGCCAAGATCGCCAAGGACCGCGGCATCGGCGGCCCCATCCTGTCCGCCGCTGCCTACCTCATGAAGTCGCCGCCGGAGCAGCGCGAGGACACCGAGGGCCGCGCCCGGCTGGAGGCCTTCATCGCGGGCACCGAGCCCCGCTGAGGTCGGCTGAGCGCGCTCGGTGAGCGGGCGGCATACGGCACCTTGGTCGTATGCCGCCCGCTTGCGTCCCGCGGGCCGAGCAACCGCTCGCGTCACGACGCCACCTACCGCCTGGTAAGTGGGGTGATCACCCCACTTACCAGGCGGTAGGTCACGCTTCGGGGCGCCCGGTGGTGGGCGGAAAAATCGTGACCCGCGGTGCGGTCAGGGGCGGACGTATGCCGCGAGCTCGCTCTCCACGGCCTTGCTCACCGTCGCGTCGCCGCCGAGGATGATGATCTTGGCCGGGTTGAGCCGCTGGAGTTCCGTCTTGATGGTGTCGGGGATGGAGTCGGTGTCCACGAGCAGCATGGGGGAGCGGCGCAGGCCTGCGACCGGGGCACCGGCGAGGGCGTCGGGGAAGGTGCGGCCCGAGGCGATGAACACCGTGTTGACCCCTGCGGGGAAGTTGGCCGCCGAGATGGCCGCCGAGGTCGCGAACCGGTCGGGACCCGCCCACCGGGTCACGGTGCCGGAGGTGTAGGGCGCGAGCGAGTCGGCGAGCGCCGGCGTCAAGGTCGTCTCACCGCCGACGACGACGATGTTGCCCGGCGCCAGGCGGGTCAGCTCGTCACCGATCGCCGCGGGCAGCTGATCGGTCTGCGAGAGCAGGATCGGGCCGGGGACCATCCCGGCGACCGGGGCCGCCGACAGGGCATCGGGAAAGACGAGCCCCGATGCGACGAACGCGGTCGCGACACCGGGATCGAAGGCGCGGCTGCTCATGCCGGCCGAGGCGGAGTAGCGATCGCTGCCATCCCACCGCTCGAGGGGGGCGAGCTGGGCCAGCTGGTCGGCGACCTCGGGTCCGACCGAGTTCTCGCCCCCGAGCACGACGATCGTCTCCGGGGTCAGCGAGGCGATGGCGTTGAGGACGGTCGTGCGGAGGATGCCCTTCTTGACCAGGAGGATCGGCCCCTTGTCCCGGGCCGCGACCGGCGCCGCGGACAAGGCGTCCGTGAAGACCTCGCCGGAGGCGACGAAGAGCCGCGGGACGCCTGGCCGGAACGCCATCATCGCGATCTTGGCCGACCCCTCATAGCGGTCGGCGCCCGCCCAGCGAATCACCGACCCGAGCCGGCCCGAGCCGGGCGCGGCGACGGCTCGCGTGGCGAGGCTGGGCAGAACGGCGGTCCCGGCGACTCCGGCGAGCGCGGCGCGGCGGGTGATGGACGGCATGGCGGAACTCCTGATCGGCGACACTGGGCGCGGCCGACGCGCCCAGCGGCCCTCGGGCCACCACGGTCTCCACCAGCGGCGTCGTCGACGGCTTCCAGGGTAAACGACGACCCTGGGAGGACCATCCCCAGCCAGGCGGACGGCTGGGCTTCGACAGAAGCCCAGCCGTCCGTCCTCGATGACCCTCAGCGCACGAACGTCGCCAATTCATCGGCCACGACGCTGCGCACGCTCGACGTGCCGCCGAGGATGACGATGGCCTTCGGGTGCAACCGGGTCAGTTCGGCCGCGACGGTGTCGGGGATCCGATCGGTGCGGACCAGAAGCAGGGGAGCCGGAGTGGCCCCGGCGACGGGTGCACCGGCCAGCGAGTCGGGGAAGACCAGACCAGAGGCGACGTACACGACGTCGGAACCACCCGGGAAGGCGCGTTGCGAGACGAGGGCGGACACGGCATACCGATCGGCGCCGTCCCAGCGCTCGACGGAACCGGAGGTGAAGCCGGCGAGGGCCGCCTGAACCGACGCCTGGATCGTCGAGGTCCCGCCGAGGACGACGATCCGCTTCGGTGCGAGGCGCCGCAGTTCCGCGGCGGTCGCATCCGGAATGCGGTCGCCGGGCACCAGCAGGACCGGTCCGCCGCTGCGCCCCGCCACCGGCGCGGCGGCGAGCGCGTCGGGAAAGACCTGGCCCGAGGCGACATACGCCGTGCCGACCCCGGAGGCGTAATTCCCCGACGAGATCAGCGCGGAGGTCGCATAACGGTCCGCCCCGGAGATCCGGGTGACAGGCACGCCCCAGGCGCCGAGATAGTCGAGCACCGCGTCGCTGACCGTGGCCGGGCCGCCGAACACGATGATCCGGGACGGCGCGAGCCGCGAGATCTCGTCGGCGACGACCTGATCCAGTCGGTCCCGCCTCGTGAGCAGCAGCGGAGATCCGTCACGGCCCGCGACCGCTGCCCCGCTGAGGGCATCGGTGAACACCTCGCCGGAGGCGACGTAGAGCGTCCGGACGCCGGAGGCGAAGCTCGATCGCGAGATGGCGACGGCCGCGGCATAGCGGTCCGCGCCGCTCCTGCGGAACACACCGGCCGCCTTGGGGAAGGTGACGGAGACGCGTGCCCCGGTCGCCGACGTGCTCAGGACCGAGATCCGAAGGCGCCCGCCGGGCAGGGTGTAGGACTCGCCCGCCTCCATTCCGGGGTGGCTCGCATAGGGAATGTGCTCCTCGTCGGGGTGGAAGTCGACGACGTCCTGCTCGCCGTACTGCCCGAAGTCGGTCACCTCCCGGCGCATGACCAGCCCCCCGCCCGGGTCGGTCCGGGTCACCCCATGGGTGTCCGTGGCCGTCATGTCATCGATCCACGCGTCCAGCCCGATCGGTGCGCGGTACTCGAGGTAGTACCGGGCATCGCCGTCGCTGACCTGGAGGCCGCGCAGGCCGGAGCCGGACTCCACCGGGGTGAGGGTCGTCTCGGTGTCGACGCTGACGACGCCCGAGGCCGCCCGCGGGAGGACGCCGAGTCGACGAAGGTTCTCGGCCGAGATCATCCCCTGTCCGAAGGGCTGGTTGCCCATCAGCTCCCACGGGTCGGCATACGTCTCCTGAGTGCAGTCGTCCGACAGCGTGACCGTGGTGGTGCCGTCCATGCAGTAGAGCGCGCCGCTGTGATAGAGGCCGAGGTTGTGGCCCAACTCATGCGCCCAGACGGGTGTCGTGGCGTAGTCGTTGAACCAGATGAAGCTCGAGTAGTCACCCGCGGTGCCGAGCGTCGCCAGCCCCGCCCACCAGCAACTCGAGAGGTGGTCCATGTAGGCGACGAGATGGTGCGTGTCGTCGGTGACATAGTCGGCGGCGAGGGCCCGCACCGCACGCTCGATCGCGTCACTGTCGCAGGTGTCCTGTTGCGACTGGGTGAGGGTGATCTTGGTCCACGGCCGCACCCCGGCGGACGCCACGCGGATCTGGCCACCGGTCGCCCGGTTGTAGTAGTCGTCGGTCGACGCGAGCACATTGCGGATCGAGCTGATGGGCGTCTCGGGCGTGCCCGACCAGTAGACCGGAACGACCAGAAGCTGATGCACCCCCAGGGTGGGGTGCCGTGCGGCGGCAGCGAGATCCGTGCGCGTCGCCGCGGTCCGCGTCCCGTCGCCATCCGAGGTGAAGTACTCGGGTAGTCCGCCGGGACGCGGCCGGGCGTCCTGTCCTGGGTCCGGAGGATCGACGACGACGACCCGGCGCGCGCCGTCCCCCGCGCCCATCCCGTATGCCGATCCCACACCCCCCGCGGTCTGCACGCCTCCGAACACGGTCACCAGGGCGGTGACCACCCCCACGATGAGCCGTCGCGTCCGCATCGCAACCCCCTCCTCCGGCGCCTGATGGCGCCCTCGCCCTTCTGCAAGTGTAGTGACGAGGCTCCGACGCCGACAGCGCCGGGGCCCCACCGGCGTCGACGCCGGAGGGGCCCGGGGGGTTGGTTCGGGTGGGTGACTACTTCGCGAGGAAGGCGCGCAACTTCGTCGACACGTCGGTGCTCACGCTGGCCGGCCCGCCGAGGACGATGATCCGCCGCGCCTGGAGGCGGGTGAGCTCGGTCGCCACGTCGGTCGGGATGCTGTCGGGTCGCAGGAGCAGCAACGGCGCCGGCGTCTTCCCGGCGACGGGAGCGCCCGAAAGGGCGTCGGTGAAGATGGCGCCGGACGCGACGAACACGGTGGCCGACCCGCCCGGGAAGGCCTGGGCGGAGATGCCGGCGGACACGGCATACCGGTCCGCGCCCTCCCACCGTTCCACCGTTCCGGTCGTGTAGGCGGCCAGGGCGCTCTCCACGGAGTCCGCGATGGTGGCCGACCCACCGAGCACGACGATCTTGCCGGGCTTCAGGCGGGTGAGTTCGGCCGCGATCGAGGTCGGGATCTCATTGTTCTTCACCAGGAGCATCGGCCCGCCGGTCTTGCCGGCGATTGGAGCGCCGGCGAGCGCATCGGGGAAGACGAGCCCGGAGGCGACATAGGCCACCGGCACCCCGCTGGCGAAGTTGGCGGCGGAGATGGCCGCCGACGTCTCATAGCGGTCCGCGCCCGAGACGCGCGTCGTCGGCGCGAACAGGTTGAGGGTGGCGAGCACGGAATCGCTGATCGTCGCCGACCCGCCGAGGACGACGATCCGGTCGGGGCGAAGTCGGGCGATCTCGTTCTTCACATCATTGGAGATGCCGTCCTGGGAGACCAGGAGCAGTGGCGACCGGACCCGGCCGGCGACCGCGGCCCCGCTCAACGCGTCCGTGAACACCTGGCCCGAGGCGATGTAGACCGTCGGGGTGCGCATCCGGAAGCTGCTCGCCGAGATCGCGGCGGAGGCGGCATACCGGTCGCTGCCGGACCAGCGATAGATTCCCGCGGCCTTGGGGAAGGTCACGGACACCTGCGCCCCGGTGCTCGAGGCGGACACGACCGAGAACTGGACGTCCCCGCTCGGCACGAGATAGCTCTCGCCGGCCTCGAGGCCCGGGTGCCGGTCCGAGGTCGAGAGGTTGCTGTCGGGATGGAAGTCCACGACGTCCATCTCCCCGGCGCGGCCGAAGCCCGCCCGGACCCGCCGGATGACGACCCCGCCACCGGGGTCGGTGCGAACGACGCCGTGGGTGTCGGTGTAGGTCGCGTCGTCGATCCAGGAATCCATCCCGGTCGGCGCCCGGAACTCGAGGTAGTAGGTGTTCGGTCCGTTGACGACCGTCGCCGAGCGGACGCCGGCGCCGCTCTCGACGGGGGCGAGGCTGACCGTCTGATCCCAGGCGGCGTTGACCACGCTGGCGCTGTCGAGGACGCCCAGCTTCTCGAGGTTCGCCGCCGACATGAAGCCGGGCTGGTAGGGCGTGTTGCCCATCACATCCCACGGGTCGTCGAGGGGGCTCTGCTGGCAGTAGTCCGACAGGGTCACGACCGTCGTGTGCGCCGCGTCGGACCAGCACGTCAACGACCCGCCGTTGTCGAGGCCGAGGTTGTAGCCGAGCGAGCGGGCCCACACCCCGGTGTCGAGCTGGTCGTTGATCCACGCGAAGCCGTCGCCCGTCGGGCTGGTGCCGACATAGCCGGTGCCGGTGAACCCGCAGGCGGGGTTGTAGGGCAGGTAGGCCACGACATGGTGGAACTGATCCGCCGTCGTGGCGCCGAGCGCTGCCCGCGCGGCGCGTTCGATCGCCCCGAGGTCGCAGGTCGCGATCTGGGTCGACGTCAACGAGATCTGCGTCCACGGCTTGATCTGGCCCGCCATGAACCGGACCTTGCCCGCGGTCCACGTGTTGTAGTCGCGGTCGACGGCGGCGATCGCATCGCCGATCTGAGCCGAGGTGGCGGTGCCGGGCGTGTCCCAGAACACCGGGACGACCGTGACCCGGTGCAGGCCGAGCACGGGCTTGTCGGTGTCTCCGCGCAGCTGGCTGCTCGGATCCTTTTGGTTGCCCAGCACGCCCGCGACGGAGGCCGGCGACGGAGTGGCGCTCGCGGTCGCGCCGGCCCCGCCGGCGATCAGCGCCGCGGAGACGGCGGCACTCAGGAGCACGCGCTGACGAGCTGTTCTCACGATGGCTTTCCCTTCATGGCGGCCGTCCCGGACGTGGGACGGCTGGGTCTGGTGGGACCAGGATGACCAGGAGGAAACCTAACCCACGAAGCTGAACCCCGCTCGGGGCCGGGGCCCGGCCTAGGGCGTGTCGCTGACGAGGTCGACCACGACGACCGTGATGTTGTCGTGGCCACCGTGGGTGAGGGCGGCCGTGACCAGCGCCTCGGCCGCCTCCTGAGGGCCGGCCGCGGTGTCGAGGACCCAGTAGACCTCGTCGGGAGGCACCTCGTCGGTCAGCCCGTCGGAGCAGACGAGCACGCGATCACCGGGAACGAGCTGGATCCGCTCGTGGTCGACCTGGACATCGTCGTCGGCCCCGAGCGAGCGGGTGATGACGTGCCGCATCGGATGCACCGCCGCCTCGTCAGGCGCCAGCACGCCGAGATGCACCAGATCCTGCACCTCGGAGTGATCCGTGGTCAGCTGCCGAAGTTCACCGCCGCGGGAGAGGAGCACCCGCGAGTCCCCGACGTTGACGACCGCCCAACTGCCGTCGGCGAGGGCCACGACCCCGGTCAGCGTGGTGCCCATGCCCCACCGGCCGGGCGCGTGCGCCCCCACCCGGATGCGCCGGTTGGCCTCGACGACCTGTCCGACGAGGGTCGCCAGGTCCGGCTCGCGCACCCCGAGCTCGCCCATGGTCGCGACGGCGATCGCGCTGGCGACCTCGCCGGCCGCATGCCCGCCCATCCCGTCGGCGACGAGAAACAGCGGGTATGCCGCGATGGCGGCATCCTCGTTGCCGCCGCGATGGTGTCCGGCATGGGTGGCCGTCCCGACCTCGATCACGCGCTCAATCTCCCATACGGAGGTGCCCCAGGGCGATCCGGTGATGCCTCATCCCGGGCCCGATCGGCCGCTCAGGGCAGATAGGTGGCCAGTTGCGCCTGCACCCCCGTCGACACGGTCGCCGGACCGCCGAGGATGACGATGCGTCCCGGCTTCAGATAGGTGATCTCCGCCCCGACCGCGGAGGGAATCGACGTGGTGTCGACCAGGAGCACCGGTCCGGCCGTCATCCCGGCCACCGGAGCCCCGGAGAGGGCGTCGGTGTAGACCCGGCCGGACGCGACATAGAGGGTGGCGACGCCCGGGGCATAGGACTTGTGGGTGATCGCCACCGAGGTCGTGAACCGGTCGTCACCCGACCAGCGCTCGGCCTGCCGGGCATAGGACTTCAGCTCCGCGAAGACCGCATCGGACACGGTCGCGGGCCCGCCGAGGACGACGATGCGACCGGGACGCAGTCGGCGCAGCTCCGCCGCGATGACACTCGGCAGGTTGTTGGTGTCGACGAGGAGGACCGGTCCGCCGAGCTTGCCGGCGACCGGGGCGCCCGAGAGGGCATCGGTGAACACCCGCCCGGACGCGATGAAGGCGGTCGCGACACCCGGGCTGTAGCTCTTGGCCGAGATCGCCGCCGACGTCTCGAACCGGTCGGCCCCGCTCCACCGCTCGACGGTCCCGGTGGTGAAGGCGGCGAGCTGGGCCTCGACATCGGTCGAGATCGTCGCGGGCCCACCGAGGATGACGATGCGCCCCGGCGTCAGTCGGCGCAACTCGGTGCGGATGACCTCGGGAATCGCCTCGGTGTCGACGAGCAGCACCGGGCCGTCGGTCTTGCCGGCAACCGGCGCCCCCGAGAGGGCATCGGTGTAGACGCGGCCGGAGGCGACATAGGCGACGGGCACGCCGGGGTTGTAGTTCTTGGCGGAGATGGCCGCTGACGTGGCGAACCGGTCCGCGCCGCTCCAGCGGAGGACCTTGGACAGGACGGGGAACGTCAGCGAGACGGTCGCGGACGTGGCCGTCGCCGACGTCACCTGCAGCGCCCAGGCGTTGCCGGGCGCGGTGTAGCTCTCGCCCTGCTCGAGCCCGGGGTGGCGCTGGGTGTCGGTGCGGACCGTGTCCGGGTGGAAGTCGAGGAGTTCCCGGTTGCCGATATCGGTCCCGAGCAGCTGCCGGTGGACGATGACGCCCCCACCCGGATCGGTGAGGGTGACGCCCCCAGAGGTCCACGTGTGATCGTCGATCCACGCATCCTGACCCGCGGGCACGCGGTACTCGACGTGATAGCGGTACCCACCGTCGTCGAACCAGAACCCCCGCTGGCCGCTCGTCGCGGTCAGTGGTGCGATCGTCTGGCTCGCGTTGTCGCCGTCGGTGACCTCGGGATAGTCGGTGCTGGAGATCAACCCGAAGCGGGCGAGCGTGTCCGCCATCGGCATACCGATCGAGCCGTAGGGATGGTCGCTCGTCGGATCCCAGGGGTCCGTCTGGTCGCGATAGGTGCACGAGGTCGACAAGGGCACCGCCGCGGTGCCCGACACGCAGTCGAGAGAGCCGGTGGAGGCGGCACCGGAGTTGATCGAGATGACCCGGTTCACCACGTCGGAGGTGAACAGGCCGTTGGTGATCGTGTAGCCGTCACCCTTGTCGCTGAGGCCGACCGTCTCGAGATCGGTGAAGTCGCACGCGGACTCGTGGTCGAGATAGACGACGAGGTGATCGCGGGATCCCGCGCTGCCGACGATCGCCCGGACGGCATCGCGGATCGCTCCCCGGTCGCAGGTGGCCGCCTGGGTCGAGGTGAGGCTGATCTTCTGCCAGGTCGCGGCCCATCCGAACTTCACCGTGAGGCGCCCACCGCTGACGCCGCGGTAATAGGAGTCGCTGGCCGCGACCTTGGCCCGCAGGTCCGCCTCGTCGAGGGGGTCGGGGGCACTCCCGGCCCAGTAGGCGGGGACGATGAAGATCGAGTGCTCGCCGACGAAGCCGCGTTGCCCGTCCGATCCGGGCAGGCGCCATCGACCAGTGTCCGCGCCGGCGGCCACGGGGGCGAGCCCGCTGATCAGCAGGGCGAGCGCGGCGATCAGGGTGAGGACGACGCGGCCACCCGGCCGGCGTGGCCGGTGGGTGCGGCTTGGGACGGCTGCCATTCCCCGAAACTACCCGGCGCCGCCGACAACCGCACCCGTTAGGGCGTTTCCGATCGGCCCGCCCACCAGTCCCGCAGACGCTGCGCGGCCGCCTCCTTCCCGATCGGCCCCTCGTCGAGCCGAACCGCGAGGAGGTACTTGTAGGCCTGACCGAGCACCGGCCCGGGCGGTATGCCGAGAATCGCCCCGATCTCGTTGCCGTCCAGTTCCGGACGGATCGCCGCGAGTTCCTCCTCCTGCTGCAGGCGCGCGATCCGCCGCTCGAGTTCGTCGTAGGTCGCGGCGAGGCGCCGCGCCTTCCGGACGTTGCGGGTCGTGCAGTCGGCTCGGGTCAGTCGGTGCAACCGCGGCAGCAGCGACCCCGCGTCCGCGACATAACGCCGGACGGCCGAATCGGTCCAGGCTCCGTCGCCGTATCCGTGGAACCGCAGATGCAATTCGACCAGGCGCGAGACCGAGGCGACCGTCTCCTTGTCATACCGCAGCGCCCGCAGGCGGGCCTTCACCAGTTTGGCCCCGACGACCTCATGGTGATGGAAGGAGACCCCGCCGCCGGGCTCGAACCGCCTCGTCCCGGGCTTGCCGATGTCGTGCAGGAGCGCCGCGAGACGCAGGACGAGGTCCGGTGCCGGCACCGACTCCGGCGGCCCCGTGGGCGGCCCCTCCAACGCGATCGCCTGATCGAGCACCGTCAGCGAGTGCTCGTACACATCCTTGTGCCGGTGGTGCTCGTCGATCTCCAGCCGCAGGGCCGGCAGTTCGGGGAGCACGACCGCGGCGATCCCCGAGTCGACGAGCAGACCCAGCCCGGCCCTCGGCGCCGGTGCCAGGAGGAGTTTGCTCAGTTCCTCCCGCACGCGCTCCGCCGACACGATCCCGATCGACTCGGCGAGCTCGCGCATCGCGGCGAACACCTCCGCGCTCGGGACCAGAGCGAGCTGCGCGGCGAACCGGGCCGCCCGCATCATCCGCAGCGGATCGTCCGCGAACGACACCGTCGCGGCGGCCGGCGTCCGGAGGCGACGCGCGGCGAGATCGGCCAGCCCGGCATACGGATCGACGAACGCGAGCGACGGAAGCCGCAGCGCCATCGCGTTCACCGTGAAGTCGCGCCGCCGCAGGTCGTCGATGAGGTTGTCGCCGAAGGCGACCACGGGCTTGCGCGTCGTGCGGTCGTAGGCATCGGCCCGATAGGTCGTCACCTCGACGGTGAGCCCCTCGCGGACGGTCCCGATCGTGCCGTAGGCCCGGCCGATATCCCACGTCGTCTCACCCCAGACGGCGAGGATTCGCTCGATGTCGTCCGGGCGCGCGCTGGTGGTGAAGTCGAGGTCGGGAGAGCTGCGCCCGAGGAAGGCGTCACGGACGGGGCCACCGACCAGGGCGAGTTCGTGGCCTGCGGCGGCGAACCGCTCCCCGAGGTCGGTGACCAGGCCGAGCACCGGGCCGAGATTGGCCACGGCGCGGCGGAGGGCCTGCTGGGACGGGACGTTCACGATGCCCAACCGTATCCGCGAACCACGGCCCGGCCGGGCGTCGCTTGCCGATCCGGGCGCAGTGCAGGCATTTAGAGTGACCCCATGACCGCGCCCGCCTCCGACCCGCCGCAGCGGCGGCTGCCGGCCGTGGAGGAGCGGTCCGCCGGGGGGGTGGTCGTGGACATCCACAACGGGCGCGCCCGGATCGCGGTGATCGCCCGACGCAACCGGGCCGGGCGACTGGAATGGTGCCTGCCCAAGGGACACATCGAGCGCGGCGAGACGCTGTCCGAGACGGCCGCGCGCGAGGTCGCCGAGGAGACCGGCATCGAGGCCCGCGTCCTGATCAAGCTGGGCACGATCGACTACTGGTTCGCCACGGGTGACCGCCGGGTGCACAAGTTCGTCCACCACTATCTCCTGGAGGCCACGGGCGGGTTCCTGACGATCGACAACGATCCGGACCAGGAGGCGGTCGACGTCGCCTGGTTGCCGCTCGAGCACGCCCACCGCCACCTGACCTTCCCCAACGAGCGCCGAATCGCCCGGGAGGCCTGGCAACGCCTTGCCGGGGCCGAGTGATGACGCCGGGGCACCGGCCGGCGGCGCTGGCCGTCCTCGCCACGCTCGCCGCCCTCGCCGGGTGGTTCTCGGGCCCGGCCGCCTTCGGCGCGACGCCCGGCCCGGGACAGGCGGGCGTGGCCGAGACCGGGCTCACCATCCGGATCGACTCGATCACGCCGACCGTCGCCCGCGCCGGCACCGAGGTCGTCATCCAGGGCACGATCGTCAATGACACCACCCGGACCATCGCCGGACCCGTCGTCACCCTGCGGGGCAGCCGGACCGGACTGACGACCCGGGACGAGGTCCGCACCTGGGCCAGCGGGGGCGACATCGACGCCCCGCTCGCGACCTGGGACACGAGCCGGATCTCGGGGAACCTCGGTCCGGGCGCGACGAAGGACTTCCTCCTCCGCGAGCGGCTCCCCAAGAAGCCCGCATCCGCCACCAGCGCCTATCCCGTCGAACTGCTCATCCCGGGGTCGCGGGTGCCGACCTTCGTCGTGTCCGCCGGGTCCAGCGACTATCCGCGACTTCGCGAGTCGCTCGTCCTCCCGGTCACCCTGCGCCCGGATCGCTCACTCTTCGGGTCGTATGGCGCATCCCGCCGCAGCGCATGGCTCGCCGAGGTCGGCACCGACGGCCGCCTCACCCGGCTGGTCGCCGCTGCGAAGGACCTCCCGGTGATCTGGGCCGTCGACCCGACCCTGCTCGACGCCCCGGCCGCGGTCGCCGACAAACGACCCGTCGACCCCGCCCAGGGGGCGGCCTGGGACCGGATCGGCCCCGACCAGCGGGCCGAGGTCGCCGCGCGACGCACCTTCCGGGACACCCTCGTCGCGGCGCTCGCCGGCGGCGACTGCGCCATCCTCCCCGCGGCGGACGCCGATCTCGCGGCGGGCGCCGGCATTCCCGCGGCCACGTCCCGGCTGCGCGACCTGGTCACCCAGGGCGCCGCCGTCGGCGCCAGCCAGGCCGCGCAGTGCCGCACCGACCTCGTCTGGCCCGCGGACGGCCTGGTGAGCACGCAGCGGGAACGCGAGCTCGCGGCATACGTCCCCGGCGGGCGGATCGGGGCCCTGCTCGGTCGCGGGGGCAGCACACCCGCCCCGGACGGCACTCGGGGACCCGCCTGGCACACAGCCGACGAAACACCGGTCCTCGCCTATGACGACGCGCTGAGCAACGCCCTCGTGTCGCTCGACACCGACACCACCGGGATCGTCACCGGGCAACGCCTGCTCGCCGACTCGCTCGCCCTCTTCCTCCAGGCGCCCAACATCGAGCGGCAGGTCCTGATCGCCGTGCCTCGCGAGGTCGACTTCCACGGCAGCGGGCTGCGCACCGCGCTCAACCGGTGGGCCGCCGGCCCGTGGGCCACGAGTGGCTCGCTCGCCGAGCTGACCGCCGCCGCGGCGACCGGACCGCTCGTCGCCGACCAGACCCCGGCGAGCGTCGGCCTGTCCCCGACGATCCCCACCGACCCGAGCACATCCGCGACGCCCGCGCTGACGGCCGGTCGACTTCGGTATCTCGAGCTCGCCCTCGGCGCGGTGCAGACCACGGCGAAGATCCGCGTGGACGGGCCCGAGCAGGTCGCCCTGTGGTCGCAGTCGCTCACCCAACTCTGCTCCGCCCGGTGGCGAGCCGATCCGGCCGCCTTCCAGGGCGCCATGCGGCGGCTGCGCGACGCGGGCACCACGGCGCAGCATGCCGTGACGGTCACTCCGGAGACGATCAACTTCTTCGCCGACACCGGACGCCTGCAGATCACGGTCACCAACAACCTCGATGTCGGGCTCGCGCACATCGGGGTCGAGCTGATGGCGATGTCGGGTTGGCTGCGCCTGGACGACCAACCCGCCCCAGTCGACATCGGCCCGCACTCCAAGGCCGTGGTCGTCGTTCGAGCGACCGCCCTCGCGGCCGGTAGCGTGCCCATTCGCGCCCGCCTCACGGCCCCCGATGGGTCGGAGGTCGCGAGCGGAACGACGGTCACGGTCCGGGTGCGACCGACCGGAGATTGGATCTATTGGGCGATGGGCAGCGTGGCAGGCGTTCTTCTCGTGTCCGGCGTATGGCGCACCCGCCGTTCCCGGCGTCGGGCACCGGCCGCGGAGGCCGCGTCGTGAGCGGGGACGGAGTCGCCCGGTCCAGCGCCGTCATGGCGTCCGGCACGCTCGTCTCGCGGGTGCTCGGCCTCATCCGGACCTCGCAACTCGGGTATGTCGTCGGTGTCACCGGGCTGTCGGCGGACGCGTTCTCGATCGCCAACACCCTCCCCAACAACATCAACCTCCTCGTCGCCGGCGGGATCCTCCAGTCCGTCCTGGTGCCGCAGATCGTCAAGGCCGCCACCCAGGGGCGCGCTGGCGAGGAGTATGTCGATCGCCTCGTCACCCTCTCCCTCGTCCTCATGGGCGCCCTGACCGTCGTGGCCACCGCGGCGGCCCCGGCCCTCGTCTGGGTGATGAGCGAGAACTCCGATCCGGCGGCCCGGAAGCTCGCGGTCGCCTTCGCCTTCCTCTGCCTGCCGCAGATCTTCTTCTACGGGCTCTACACGCTTCTCGGCAACATCCTCAACGCCCGAGGGCGGTTCGCCGCCTACATGTGGGCCCCGGTCCTCGCCAACGTCGTCGCCATCGGCGGGCTCGTCGCGTTCCGGATGGCGGGCTACGAGCGTGAGGCACCGCCGGGCCACTGGTCGCCGGGGATGATCTGGATGCTGGCCGGGACGACGACCCTGTCGATCGTCGTCCAGGGGGTGTGCCTGGTCGTGCCCCTCTGGCGCAGCGGCTACCGCTACCGACCCCGGTGGGGCTTCCGCGGCGTGGGGCTGGGGTCGGCCTCCCGGGTCGCGTTCTGGTCCTTCTGCGCCGTCGCCCTGTCCCAGGTCGGGTTCGTCGTCACGAGCAAGGTGTTGAACCGGGCCAGCGATCTCGCCGAGCGCGCGCACGTCGTCGCGGCGGGCAAGGCGTCATACGACTATGCCTTTCTGTTGTTCATGCTCCCGCACTCGCTCGTGACGGTCTCGCTCGCGACGGCCCTGTTCACCCGGATGGCGACCTCGGCCCACGCCCGCGCGACGCGCGAGGTCATCGCCGACTTCAACCGCGGCCTGCGGATGCCCGCCCCGATCCTCGTCCCGATCAGCGTCGCCGGGTTCGTCTTCGCCCCCATGGTGACGGCGATCTTCTTCCCCCGCGCCGCCCTCGCCCAGACCAATGCGGTCGCCGGGATCCTCGTCGCGATGCTCGTCGGGCTCGTCCCGTTCGGGTGGCTGTACCTCGTCAACCGGGCGTTCTACGCCTACGAGGATGCCCGGACCCCCTTCCAGCTCCAGGTCGTCGTCACGCTCGTCGCGACCGCCATCAACCTGTATGGCGCGACCGCCCCCGTCCGCCAGACCGGTATCTGGGTGGGTATCGGCCAGACGGTCAGCAATCTGGCCGCCGCCGTCCTGGGCCTGGTCCTCCTGCGCCGCGCCCTCGGCCGGCTGTCCCTCGCCCTGACGATCCGCACCTACGTCCGGCTGACCGTGGCGAGCCTGATCGCCGCGACCGTCGCCGTGGCCCCGGTCTGGGTGCTGCGCGCCCACCTCGCCGGTTCCCGGCTCCTCCAGTTGGCCGTGCTGGCGGTGGCGGGCGCCGGCTACCTGGCGCTGACCTGGGCGATCGCCCACCGGATGCGGGTCCGCGAGGTGTCCGATCTCGTCGATCCGGTGCTGCGCCGGATCCGTCGGTGAGGGCACCCGAGACCCGGCCGGTCCCGCGCCCCGCCCCACCCCGTTCGGCGCCTGGGGGATGTCCGCCCGCGTGGCCCCAGGAGAGACACAGCCCGGCCGAACTAGGATGACCGCGGCCCGTATCCGATGGATCGAGGAGTTCACGTGCCTGGCCTTGCCCCTGGAGCGGTCGTCGGCGGTCGCTACACCGCCCATCGTCTGCTCGGCGAGCACGCGGGCGCCCAGTCCTGGGTCGCCACCGACGGGGAGCGCGGCCCGGCGGTCGTCCTCGTCACCGTGCCCGAGTCGCATCCGCAGGCGCTCGCCGTCCTCGACGCGGCCAACCGGGCCCGGGGGGTCGACAACTCCCGGCTGGTCCGCATCGTCGACGTCGGCCGTGACGGCGGCGTCGTCTATTTCGCGGAGGAGGCCCTCGAGGGCGGTGCCTCCCTCAGCCAACTGGCCGCCCGAGGCGGTCTGGACGCCGCCGAGGTGCGCCGGATGGTCGGCGAGGCCGCGCTGGCCCTCGACGCGGGCCAGGTCCGCGGTCTCCATCACCTCTCGCTGACCCCGGACAGCCTCGTCCGTATGCCGGATGGTTCCGTCCGCGTCGCCGGACTCGCCACGCAGGCGGCTCTGGCTGGACAGGATCACATCGGCGGTCCCCGGGCCCTGCGCCGGGACGCCCAGGGCCTCGTCGCGCTGACGTATGCCGGGTTGACCGGCCGCTGGCCGCACGGGGCGACCACCTCGCTCGAACCGGCGCCGCGGGTGTTCGGCGGCGTGCCGCGGCCCGCGGAGATCGCCGTGGGGGTGCCCGCTGATCTGGACACGATCTGCCACCAGTCACTCAGCGAGGGCCTCGGGCCGTCCAGCCCCGCCGACTTCGCCGCGCAGGTCGCCCCCTGGGCGGGCATGCCGGTCAGCGGCCTCGCCCTCAACGCCCCGTCCGAGGACGAGGTCACCGTCGCCGAGGAGGGCGCCTCCGCCGGCCACGTCGTGGCTGGGGGCTCGACTGCCGGCGCGCCGGTCTCCGCCGACCGTCCCCAGCCCGAGCCCGTGCGGCCCGAGCCGACGAGCGCGGAGCCGACCCAGGCTCTCCCGGTGGGCCCGAGCACGATCGCCGGCCCCTCGCCGGACAGGCCGGTTCCCGTGGAGACTCCGGTCCGGGAGCCAGACGGTTCCGGGGACGTCGAGGAGGCGACCAGGCCCCGCGGCGCCGGCCTCGCCGCCGCAGCCACGGC
>JBDIAJ010000047.1:0-26358 GCA_039812345.1 Nostocoides sp.
TGCGCGGCAAGCGCGTGCTCGTCCGGTCCGACCTCAACGTGCCGCTCGACGGCACGACGATCACCGACGACGGCCGCATCCGGGCCTCGATCCCCACGATCAAGACCCTGACCGAGGCGGGCGCGCGCGTCATCGTGTGCGCCCACCTCGGGCGGCCCAAGGGCGCCCCGGAGGCCAGGTACTCCCTCGCGCCGGTCGCCGCGCGCCTGTCCGAGTTGCTCGGCCAGCCGGTGACCTTCGCCGAGGACACCGTCGGACCGTCCGCCCAGGCGGCGGTCGACGGCCTCGCCGACGGCGGTGTCGTCCTCCTGGAGAACCTCCGGTTCAACCCGGGCGAGACCGCCAAGGTCGACGCCGACCGGGCCGAGTTCGCCGATGCCCTCGCCGGCCTCGCCGATGCCTATGTCTCCGACGGTTTCGGTGTCGTCCACCGCAAGCAGGCCAGCGTCTACGACGTCGCCACCCGGCTGCCGTCGGCCATGGGCGGCCTGGTCAAGACCGAGGTCGACGTCCTGAAGCGCCTCACCGAGGACCCCGCGCGGCCGTATGCCGTGGTGCTCGGCGGCGCGAAGGTCGCCGACAAGCTCGCGGTCATCGACAACCTCCTCGGCAAGGCCGACCGTCTGCTGATCGGCGGCGGGATGCTCTTCACCTTCCTCGCGGCCCAGGGGCATGAGATCGGGACGAGCCTCTTCGACGAGGCGAGCGTGGAGGCGTGCAAGGGCTATCTCGCCCGGGCCGCCGAGACGGGCGTCGACCTCGTCCTCCCCGTCGACATCGTGTGCGGCCGCGAGTTCTCCGCCGACACCGAGACGGTGGTCGTCGACGCCGACGCGATCCCCGCCGACATGATGGGGCTCGACATCGGGCCGAAGTCCGCCGCGCTCTATGCCGGCAAGCTGGCCGATGCCCGGACGGTCTTCTGGAACGGCCCGATGGGGGCCTTCGAGATGGCGCCGTTCGCGGCCGGCACCCTGGCCGTCGCTCAGGCCCTCGTCGACGCGACAGCGGCCGGGGCACTGACCGTCGTCGGCGGTGGCGACTCGGCGGCCGCCGTGCGCCAACTCGGCTTCGCCGACGACCAGTTCGGCCACATCTCCACCGGCGGCGGCGCGAGCCTCGAATACCTCGAGGGCAAGGCGCTGCCCGGCATCACCATTCTGGAAGGCTCCCGATGACCCGAACCCCGCTCATGGCGGGCAACTGGAAGATGAACCTCGACCACCTCGAGGCGACTCATCTGGTGCAGAAGCTCGACTGGACCCTCCGCGACGCCAAGCACGACTTCGGCGACGTCGAGGTGGTCGTCTGCCCGCCCTTCACCGATCTGCGCACCGTGCAGACCCTGATCGACGGCGACAAGCTCGACATCAGGCTTGGCGCACAGGACCTGTCCGTGCACGACAGCGGCGCCTACACCGGCGAGGTCAGCGGCAAGTTCCTCGCCAAGCTCGGCGTCACCTACGTCATCGTCGGCCACAGCGAGCGCCGGGAGTACCACAACGAGACCGACGCGGTCGTCGCGGACAAGCTCGTCGCGGCATACCGCTATGGTCTGACGCCGATCTTCTGCTGCGGTGAGGGTCTCGAGATCCGTCGGGCCGGAGATCACGTCGCGCACGTCCTCGAGCAGATCCGCGCCGGCCTCGGCCAGGTCACGCCGGAGCAGGTCAAGACCATCGTCGTCGCCTACGAGCCCATCTGGGCGATCGGCACCGGCGAGGTCGCCACCCCGGCCGACGCGCAGGAGGTCTGCGGGGCGATCCGCGCACAGCTCGCGGAGATGTACGGCGCCGACACCGCGGACGGAATCCGCATCCTGTATGGCGGCTCGGTCAAGTCCGGTAATATCGCCGAGATCATGGCCGGAGCCGATGTCGACGGGGCACTCGTCGGCGGCGCCTCGCTCGACCCGGTCGAGTTCGCGGCGATCTGCCGATACAAATCGCACCTGACGGCCGGCTGACCCGCGGGTCATGGCCGGACAGGCCGGTCCGGGAACCTTCCCGGACCGGCCTTCCGTTGCTGAGCACGAGAGTTAGACTGTCAAGGCTGTCCCGGCCCCGAGGCCGGCAGCGCGACTCGACGGAAAGGGGCATCGTGGACGCGGTGCGCATCGGCCTGCAGGTGCTGCTGGTCATCGCGGGGTTGTTCCTGACCCTGCTCATCCTCCTGCACAAGGGCAAGGGTGGTGGCCTGTCCGACATGTTCGGCGGTGGTCTCTCCACGTCCATGAGTTCGTCCTCGGTCGCCGAGCGCAACCTCACCCGGATCACCATCCTCATGGCGCTGATCTGGGTGACGGCGGTTGTCGGCATCGGGTTGATCGACCGCTTCAACACGTAGTTCTCGTAGTTCCACTCGACTCGCCGCACTGGGGCGGCGAGCCTCCCCCGACGAGAGGAATGGCGCACGTCAATGGCTGGTGGCAATGCGATTCGCGGGAGCCGGGTAGGCGCCGGACCGATGGGGGAGGCCGAGCGGGGTGAGGTCGCGCCCCGCATCTACATGGCCTATTTCTGCGCCAACGGCCACGTGACCCGGCCGAGCTTCGCGCGCGAGGCGGGGCTCGCCATACCGGAGTTCTGGGACTGCCCACGATGCGGCCTCCCGGCGGGCCAGGACGAGGCCAACCCACCCGCCGCGCCCAAGGTCGAGCCCTATAAGACCCACCTGGCCTATGTGAAGGAGCGACGCTCCGACGCCGACGGCGCCCAGATCCTCGACGAGGCCCTCGAGACCCTGCGCGATCGCGGCCTGATTCGCTGAGGCGAGCATCGCCGAGGGGCGAAACTCGTCGAACGATCGTCGGCGTCGAGCGTCAGGGCCCCGGAAGGACGGCGAACACCCGGTCGTCACGCAGGTTGAGCAGCGCGGTGATCGCCTCGACCTGCTGCCCGTGATCCGTGCTGGCCACCACCATCTCCGAGAGTGGGAGCGGCGCCTGACCTTCGGGCAACGTCCTCAGGGTGGGCATGCCGCCGGGGAAGGCGACCGGATGATCGAAGTGCACCTCGACGGCGGCCCCGAGGAAGGGGTCGGAGGTGACGACTCCGACGAGAGGAATGACCGCACCGGTCGACCACCCGGTGCCTGCCGAGATCCGTGCCACGAGATCGGATTCGGCGACGATCCGTTTCGCGGTCGCGGCTTCGCCGGCGGACAGGGTCGATGTCGTTGTCGGGGCGCTCGAGCCTGACTGGGTGGTGGGGGCCGTCGTGGTGCTCGGGTGGTCGGTCGCCACCTGGCCGCGAAGGCGGACCACTTCCGAGGCGATGAGGGCCAGGGCCGCGAGCGTGACGGCGAACGCGACGATGAGTCGGGAGCGGTTGGTGGTCAACGGGATCGGTCTCCGCCCTCGGCGCGACGTGGTCGCCAGAACGCCAGCACGCCACCAAAGAGCAGCAGGACCCCGGCGATGACGACGATTCCGATGTCGACCGGACGTCGCGTCCCCGATGCGACGTCGAGGGTGACCTCGCGGGCCACGCGGGCGCGATGCCCGTCGGTCAGCAGGCGGAACATCAGGCGTTGCGGACCGGCTCTGGTCATGGTGACGGTGACCGACCCATGCCAGGCCTGGTCCACCGTCGGCAGGGACAGGCGCGGCGTCGCCGCGTGCACGCCGTCGGTGCCCGTGATGTCGAGGACGAGCCCGCTCGCGGGGTGGTTGCCGCCCTCGTTGCGGGTGGGTTCGGGGTTGCCGATGTACACCGCATTGCTGTCGCAACGGTAGCCGTGATCCCGCATGTAGGTACAGATCTGGTTCGAGGCGGCTTCGCTGTATCCGTAGTAGGTGCCGCACAGTTGCCGCTCGTAGTAGTCGCGATGCGTGGACGCGACGACGTAATAGCCGTCGGTGGTGTTGTAGAGCCGGTCGTCACCATCGGCATACAGGCGCGCATGCGTGTCGACCCGGCTGCATCCGCTCGGGGTCTTCCGCCCCCGATCCGAGTCCCAGGAGTAGCCACTGCCATCGGACAGATACTCATACATCGATCCGCCGATCTCGGGGTAGGCGGACCCCAGAATCCCCTTGACCTTGTCGATCTCGGCGTTGTTCATGAAGAACATCGTCAACGTCCAGTCCACACTGCCTCGGTCGTTGAAGTTGTCGGTGTTGGTGTGGTCGTAGGTGCCGAGCACGTCACCACCGGCGAAGGCGACGAAGAACCACGTGCCGGGACTGGCGGTCGCCGCGTCGACGCCCGGCATCGACAACGGCAGGGAGAGGATCAGGGCCGATCCGGCGACGGCCAGGATCGCTGTGCGTGAGAGACGGTGTTCGCTCATGTCCGGCTACCCGTCGACCCCCGCGAGGAATCCCACCACGCGCCGATCGGTCAGATCGACGAGCACCTGGAGGGATCGGACGTGTTGCCCGGTGGCCACACTCGTCATGAACGCCTGGTCGAGGGGAAGGGGCGCAGCCCCCTCCGGTTGATACCTGGGCACGGGCAGGCCAGCGGGAAAGGTGATCGTGCGATCCAGCCGAAGATCGACGCCGACGACCTGCACCGCCCGACCCGACCGCAGGCCAGTCACCGGGACGACATCGTCGACCCGGGCCTTCGCGGCGCCGATCGCCTTGGCCACCAGAGCGGACTCGGCGGCGATGGAGCGGCCGAGATCGGCATCCGCGACCGGAACCGAGCGCTCCGACGGAGCCGAGCGTCCCGATTCGGTCGGGTGCACCTGTTGCACGACGGCGGACCGTTCCGGCGGCGCGAGCGATTGCGCCACTTCTCGGTCGAGCCCGGGGCGACGTGACCTCGGCACGCCGCTGCGGCGAGCAGAGGCGACCCCCTACACGGTGCGCCGAACTGAACATTCCCAGGGTGCTCCCAAGGCGTCAGGCTGTCAATGTCCCACCGGTGGGCACTGGGGAGTCCTGCATCGGGCCGAGAACTACAGGTCGGCGGCGGCCTCGCGGTCGAGGAGCCAGAGGGTTTCGCGTTTGCCGTGCAACTGTGCCGCGGACGACACCTCCGGTCCCGCGCCGGCCAGGCCGTTGTGGACCGCCTCGACCTTGTCGGCGCCGGCGACGAGGAACCAGACCCGCTGGGCGCGGTCGAGGCACTCGAAGGTCAGGCTGACTCGGGTCGGTGGGGGCTTGGGGGAGTCGTGGACGGCGATGGCGATCGCGTCGGTCGTCAGTTGCGCGGGGTGGCCGGGGAAGAGGGAGGCGATGTGCCCGTCCGGCCCGACGCCGAAAAGGGCGACGTCCCACTCGCCCTGCCCGAACGCCCGGATCGTTTCGCCGTATGCCGCCGCGCTCGCCTCGGGTGAGGCGCTCGCGTCCGGCCCCGCGACCCGGTGGACCTTGGCCGGGTCGAGACCGAGGGCGGCCAGGCCGGCGGCGTCGTTCTGGGTGTCGTTGCGGTCCGGGTCGCCGGCGGGGAGATAGCGCTCGTCGCCCCACCACACCCGCACCCGTGACCAGTCGACGGCGGTCCGGGCGGGGGAGGCGGCGACCGAGCGCCATACGGCCGAGCCCATCGACCCTCCGGTCAGGGCGAGCTGGGCCTCGGGCTTGACCGCGAGGGTGTCGATGATCGCCGTCACGACCCGGGCAGCGACGGCGTCGGCGAGTGCCTGCTTGTCGGGGTGGACGATCGCGACGGGTGCGGCGCCGGTCATGTGGTCGTCTTCGGCGTGCCGGCGGCCTCGGCTCCAGCTGCCTCGGGCGCGGCCGTGACCATCGCGTTGCTGGCGACCCCGGCGTTGGCTCGGCGCAGACGGCGGACCGTCTTCGCCGCCTCCGCCACACTGGGCGCCTCCCCCTCGGCCTCCGCCTTCGCCGCCGTCGTGCCGGGGCGGGTGCTCAGCTTGGGGACCCCCTTGAGCAGGGCCTCCTCATAGATGTCATCGGGGTCGAGCCGACGGAGCTCGTCGGAGAGGCACTCGGCGTCGCTGCGGTGGGGGAGGGCGATGCGTCGGTCCGGCTGGCCGTTCTGCGTGAGCGTCGCCGTCTCGCCGGTCGGCCGGACGAGGTCGATGACGTCGTTGGCCCGGGTGAGCCGGACGCTGATGATCCCCGAGCCGGCCCGGGAACGGGCCAGCGTCACGGGGCACTTGAGCGCGAAGGTGAGCCAGGCGGCGAGGAGGGTCGCCGACGGGGAATCGGTGGCTCCCGTGACGACGGCGCTGGTGACATTGGCGTAGGGCGGTTGATCGAGCGCCGCGGCCAACTGGGCGCGCCAGAGGGTCAGTCGCGTCCAGGCCAGGTCGGTGTCGCCGGGCAGATAGTTCGCTCCGCGGGCCTTGAGCGCCGCGAGCGGGCGTCTGCTCGCGGCGGCGTCGGTGACCCGACGTTGTGCCATGGCACCCACGGCGTCCTGGCCCGGATCGAGCGGTGCCTCGGTCGGCCACCACGCGACGATGGGCGAGTCGGGCAGCAGAAGCGGGATGATGACCGACTTGCCCTGTTTGGTCAGCGGGCCATACAGGCGCAGGACGACGACCTCGCTCGCCCCCGCGTCACCGCCGAGCCGGATCTGGGCGTCGATCCGGGCCGCACCGCGGGCATTCGCGCTGACGATGCAGACCACGCGGCAGGGGTGCTGCCGGCTGGCGTCGTTGGCGACGTCGATCGCCCGGTCGATGTCGGCCTCGTCGCAGATGACCAGGAGCGTCAGCACCCGGCCGAGGGCCATCGAGCCGACCTCCTCTCGGAGCTGGACCAGTTTCTTGCTGATCGTGCTCGTCGTCGTGCTCGGCAGATCGATGATCACCGGGGACCCCAATCAGTATCGGAGTGACGGAGGAACGCAGAACTGATTGGGGTGGTCACCGGGGACCCCAATCAGTATCGGAGTGACGGAGGGACGCAGAACTGATCGGGGTGAAGGTCACGGGATCCTCCAGTGGCGGCCGTCGCGCCGCATCATCTCGTCGGCCTCGGCGGGACCCCAGGTTCCGGCTTCGTACTGGTCGAGCCCGACCTTCTGCTTCGCCCAATGCGCCTCGATCGGGTCGAGGATCTTCCAGGACAACTCGACCTCCTCGTGCCGGGGGAAGAGCGGTGGGTCGCCGAGCAGCACATCGAGGATGAGCCGCTCGTAGGCCTCGGGCGAGGACTCGGTGAACGCGCGCCCGTAGCCGAAGTCCATGGTCACATCGCGCACCTCCATCTGGTTGCCCGGGACCTTGGCCCCGAACCGCATGGTGATGCCCTCGTCCGGCTGGACCCGGATGACGACGGCGTTCTGACCGAGTTCCTCGGTCGCGGTGTCGGTGAACGGCAGGTGCGGCGCCTTCTTGAAGACGACGGCGATCTCGGTCACCCGGCGGCCGAGCCGCTTGCCGGTGCGCAGATAGAACGGAACCCCCGCCCAGCGGCGGGTGTCGATGTCGAGGCGGACCGCGGCATACGTCTCGGTCGTCGAATCGGGCTTGACCCCCTTCTCCTCGAGATAGCCGACGACCTGGTCGCCGCCCTGCCAGCCCGCGGCGTACTGACCGCGGGCGGTGGCCAGCGAGATGTCCTTCGGCACCCGCACGGCCGAGAGGACCTTCTCCTTCTCCGCCCGCAGCGACGCGGCGTCGAAGTTCGCCGGTTCCTCCATCGCCGTCAGGGCGAGGAGTTGGAGAAGGTGGTTCTGGATGACGTCGCGTGCGGCGCCGATGCCGTCGTAGTAGCCCGCCCGACCGCCGATGCCGATGTCCTCGGCCATGGTGATCTGGACGTGGTCGACATAGTGGCTGTTCCAGATCGGCTCGAACATCTGGTTGGCGAATCGCAGCGCCAACATGTTCTGGACCGTCTCCTTGCCGAGGTAGTGGTCGATCCGGAAGATCGAGTCGGCCGGGAAGACCCCCTCGACGATGGCATTGAGTTCCCGCGCGCTCTTCAGGTCGTGCCCGAACGGCTTCTCGATGACGACCCGCCGCCACGACCCGGCAGTCGGCGTGGAGAGCCCGGCGCGCTCGAGTTGCTCGCAGACCGTCGAGAAGAAGCCGGGCGGGATCGACAGATAGAACGCGTGGTTGCCGCCCGTCCCGCGCTTGACGTCCAGGTCGTGCAGGGTCGTGGCGAGGAGGTCGAAGGCCTTGTCGTCGTCGAAGACGCCGGGGACGAAGCGGAAACCCTCGGCGAGATTGCGCCACACCTCCTCCCGGAAGGGGGTGCGGGCGTACTTCTGAACCGAATCGTGGACGATCTTGCCGAAGTCCTGGTCGGCCCAGTCCCGCCTGGCGAACCCGACGAGACTGAACCCCGGCGGCAGCAGCCCCCGGTTGGCCAGGTCATAGATCGCCGGCATGAGCTTCTTGGTCGCCAGGTCGCCCGTGACGCCGAAGAGGACCATGCCGCACGGTCCGGCGATGCGCGGCAGGCGTTTGTCGCGCGGGTCTCGAAGGGGGTTGATTCCTGGAGCGACTCGCGCGGGAGCCATCGACTGCCTTTCCGTATGATGCGTGGCCGGTTCCGGGGCCGGGTCTACTTCGCCGCGTCCAGGGCGGCCTGGAGGTCGGCCAGCAGACTCGTCCAGGCGACCTCGAACTTCTCGACCCCCTCCGTCTCCAGCAGCGCGGTCACCTCGTCATACGAGATGCCCTGGGCGGCGATGGCGTCGAGGACCGCGGCGGCGTCCGCGTAGTGCCCGGTGACGGCGTCCCCGGCGATCTGCCCGTGGTCGATGGTCGCCTGGAGCGTCTTCTCCGGCATCGTGTTGACCGTGTTGGCCGCCACCAGGTCGGTGACATACATCGTGTCGGAGTAGTCCGGGTTCTTCACGCCCGTCGAGGCCCAGAGGGGGCGCTGCTCGTGCGCGCCGGCCGCGGCCAGCGACTCCCAGCGCGGCGTCGAGAAGACCTCCTGGTAGGCCTGGTAGGCGAGGCGCGCGTTGGCGACGGCGGCCTTGCCCTTCAGAGCGCGCGCCTCGTCGGTGCCGATGGCGTCGAGTCGCTTGTCGATCTCGGTGTCGACCCGAGAGACGAAGAAGCTCGCCACGGAACGGATCGTCGACAGGTCGATGCCGGCCTCGTGGGCCTGTTCGAGCCCGGTGAGGTAGGCATTCATCACCGCGCGATAGCGCTCGAGGCTGAAGATCAACGTGACGTTGACGCTGATGCCCTGGCCGATGACCGCGGTGATCGCCGGCAGACCCTCGACGGTCGCTGGAATCTTGATCATGACGTTCGGGCGGTCGACCGCGGCATACAGGGCCTTGGCCTGCTCGATCGTCGTCGCCTCGTCGTGCGCCAGCCGCGGGTCGACCTCGATCGAGACCCGGCCGTCCTTGCCGGCGGTCGCGTCGTAGATCGGACGGAAGACGTCGCACGCGTCCCGGACGTCCTGCGTCGTGATCGCGAACACGGCGTCGTCGACCGAGGCCCCGGCCTCGGCCAGTTCGGCGACCTGGGTGGCGTAGCTGTCGCCGTCGGAGAGGGCGGCCTGGAAGATCGACGGGTTCGTCGTCACGCCGACGACCCCGCTGTGTTCCATCACGTCCTTAAGGTTGCCCGACGTGATCCGCTCGCGGGAGAGGTCGTCGAGCCAGACGGACACGTCGGCGTCGACGAGGCCCCGAAGGTTGGCGTTGTCAGTCATCGCTGGTGCTCCTTTGTCGTATGCCGTGTGGGTGTCGTGTGCCGTGGTCAGGACCGGGCGGCCTTCAGGGACGTCTTGGCCGCCGCGACGACCTTGTCGGGGGTGAACCCGAACTCGCGGAACAGGGTCGCCGCATCCGCGGAGGCCCCGAAGTGGTCGATGGAGATGATCTCGCCGGCGTCGCCGACCAGGTCGCGCCAGCCCATCGGGACGCCCGCCTCGACCGAGACCCGCGCCTTGACGGCGGCGGGAAGGACCTTCTCGCGGTAGCTCTTCGACTGCCGGTCGAACCACTCGCGGCACGGCATCGAGACGACCCGGGTGGCGATCTTCGCCTTCTCCAGGGTGTCGGCGGCGGTCATGGCGAGGCCGACCTCGGACCCGGTCGCGATGAGGATGACGTCGGGCGTGCCGCTCGACGCCTCGCGAAGGACGTAGGCGCCCTTGGAGACATTGGCGACCTTGCCGGCGACCTTCGGATCCTGGGTGGGGAGGGCCTGTCGCGACAGGCACAGGCCCGCGGGCCGGTCGTTCTGGAGGATCGTGAACCACGCGGCCGCCGTCTCATTGGCGTCGGCCGGCCGGACCACGTCGAAGTCGGGGATCGCCCGCAGGGAGGCGACGTGCTCGATCGGCTGGTGGGTCGGGCCGTCCTCGCCGAGGCCGATGGAGTCATGGGTCCAGACGAAGGTGACCGGCGCCTTCTGGATCGCGGCCAGCCGGACCGCGCCCCGCATGTAGTCGGAGAAGACGAGGAAGGTCCCGCCGTAGGGCCGGGTCAACCCGTCGAGGGCGATGCCGTTGAGGATCAGCCCCATCCCGAACTCACGGATGCCGAAGTGGAGGGTCCGCCCGAACGGCCCGCCGCTCCACTCGCGGGTCTGCTTCTCGATCGGGATGAACGACGGCTGGCCGTCCATGGTCGTGTTGTTGGACTCGGCGAGGTCCGCGGAGCCACCCCACAACTCCGGCATGACCGGCGCGATCGCGGTGAGCACCTTGCCGGAGGCGGCTCGGGTGGCGAGTCCCTTGGCGTCGGCCGGGAAGGAGGGAATCGCCTTGGCGAGTCCGTCCGGCAGACGGTGGGCGACGAGGCGGTCGAGCAGCGCGGCGCCGTCGGGGTTGGCGGTGCGCCAGGCGGCATACGGCTTGTCCCAGGCCTTGTGCGCCGCCTTGCCCCGGGCCTTGACCTTGCGGACGTGGGTGATGACGTCGCGGGAGACCTCGAACGTCTTCTTGGGATCGAAGCCGAGCACCTCCTTCAGGCCGGCGATCTCGGCGTCTCCGAGGGCCGACCCGTGGGACTTCCCGGTGTCCTGCTTGGTCGGTGCCGGCCAGGCGATGATCGTGCGGAGGACGATCATCGTCGGCTTGGCGCTGGAGCGGCTGCGCTCGCAGGCGGCCAGGAGGGCGTCGACGTCCTCGACATAGGCGGCGCCGTCGCCGTCGCCGCGCCAGTCGATCCGCTCGACGTTCCAGCCGTAGGCCTCGTAGCGCGCGCCGACATCCTCGGAGAAGGAGATCTCGGTCTTGTCCTCTATGGAGATGGTGTTCTGGTCGTAGATGACCGTGAGGTTGCCCAACTCCTGGTGGCCGGCCAGGGCACTGGCCTCGTGGGTGACGCCCTCCATGATGTCACCGTCGGAGGCGAGCACCCAGATGTGGTGGTCGAACGGGCTGGTGCCCTTGGCGGCCTTCGGGTCCAGGAGGCCGCGGACTCGGCGCTGGGCGAAGGCGAGGCCGACCGCCGTCGACAGGCCGGAACCGAGCGGGCCGGTCGTCACCTCGACGCCCTTGGTGTGGTGGACCTCGGGGTGGCCGGGGGTGAGCGAGCCCCACGTGCGCAGCTTCTTGAGGTCGTCGAGTTCGAGGCCATAACCGGAGAAGTAGAGCTGGATGTACTGGGTGAGGCTCGAGTGCCCACATGAGAGGACGAACCGGTCACGCCCCAGCCAGGCGGGGTCGCTCGGGTCGTGCCGCATGACGTTCTGATAGAGCAGGTAGGCCACCGGCGCGAGGCTCATCGCCGTCCCCGGGTGGCCATTGCCGACCTTCTGCACGGCATCCGCGGCGAGAACGCGGACCGTGTCGACGGCACGGACGTCCAGGTCGCTCCACCCCGCCTTCTTCGCCAGCGGCGCGGGGACGGAGCGGGCGGGCTTCGCCGCGGGCTTGCGGGCCGCGCGCGGGGAGGGGGACGTGGTGGCGACGTCGGTCACGGATACCTCATTCGTGGAGCGGGAACAGGTGGACGGCGGTCTGCAACAGCCTAGTGCGCTTGTGACGCTCGTCGCAGGGTGGAGCCGGATAGACTGGCGCGACTTCCGCAGTGACTCTCCCCGCAACCCGACCGGCAGGCAGACGCAACGTGACCACGCTCGATACTCCGACCGGGATGCGGTCGGGGCGGGCGCCTTGGCGGCGGACGGTCGCGGCATACGTCGCGCTGACCAAACCGCGGATCATCGAACTGCTCCTGGTGACGACGGTTCCGACGATGTTCCTCGCCGCCCGGGGGGTGCCGTCGTGGTGGCTCGTCGTCGCGACCCTGATCGGCGGGACGCTCAGCGCCGGCGCCGCCAACACCTTCAACATGATCTACGACCGCGACATCGACGCCCACATGGGGCGGACGGCGAACCGACCGTTGGTGACCGGGGAGGTGACGCCGCGGGCGGCGCTCGTCTTCGCCGCCGCGCTCACCGTGGTCTCGACGGCGTGGTTCGCCTGGCAGGTCAACCTGATCTCGGCCGCGCTGTCGCTCGGCGCGATCCTCCTGTATGCCGTCGGCTACACGATGATCCTCAAGCGCCGCACCGCCCAGAACATCGTCTGGGGCGGCGCCGCCGGCTGTATGCCGGTGCTCATCGGCTGGTCGGCCGTCACCGGCACGGTGGGCTGGCCGGCGGTCGTCCTCTTCCTCATCATCTTCTTCTGGACCCCGCCGCACTACTGGCCGCTGTCGATGCGGTTCAAGGAGGACTACGCCCAGGCGGGCGTGCCGATGCTGCCGGTGGTCGAGACCAATGTCGTCGTCGGCCGGCAGATCGTCGCCTACTCCTGGGTCATGGTCGCCGTCTCGCTCGTGCTCGTCCCGGTCGCGTCGATGGGCTGGCTGTATGCCGTGTCGGCCGTCGTGGTCGGCGGCGTCTTCCTCGCCGAGGCCCACCGGCTGTTGCGCGCCGCCCGCGCGGGCGCCTCCATGGCGGTGCTGAAGCCGATGCGCCTCTTCCACTTCTCGATCACCTATGTGACGGTGCTCTTCCTCGCCGTCGCCCTCGACCCCCTGCTGCATCTCGCGATCCGCTGACCACGGGGCGGGCGTCACCGTCCGTTGGCGGAGAAGTGCTGGTAGTCCTTCAGGGAGTGCCAGTCGCCGCCCCAGCTCCAGCCGACCGCGGCGAAGGCGCGGACGACGGCGTCGCCGGGCTTGATCATGCCGGCCACGCTCTGGGATCGGTCGACGAAGGCGCCGGCGGTCGACGGTGACACCCGGCCGTCGACGATCATCGGATTCTCCAGCGGATCGACGTCGATGGCCCGGCCGTAGGCGTGCTGGGAGCACGTCGTCGTGTCCTGGACGTAGCGGCCGTTGAACGCCGAGGTGTTGTCCGCGCGCATCGACGACTCGTCGTCCGCGCCATACGCCTCGACGGTGACCATGCGCCGGATCGGGAAGCGGGCGGCATACACCTGCCGCATCGCGGTGACGACCGCGTCGACGGCATCCCGGTTGAGGACGAGCTGCCCGTCGTGGGCCGTGTCGTCGAACCCCCAGTAGGTCAGGGTGACCAGCCGGAGGTCGTCGAGGGGGACCGAGCAGGCGGTGTTCCACGTGCCGGTGTCGATCATCCGCTGGCGGCGCCAGGGCGTGAGTTCCTGGACCCTGGCGGCGAACGTTGGAGGACCGGCCGAGGTGGTCGTCGTGGACGGCGTGGTTGAGGAGGTCGTCGGAGTCTCGGGTGAACTCGTCGCCGAGCCGGCCGGCGATGTCGAGGACATGGACGGCGACGCACTGGCCGTCGAGGTCGAGGAGGTGGTGGTGGACGGGCTCGAGCCGGCGCAGGCCGCGCAGACGAGGCTCAGCGCCACCGCGACCGGCCACGCCCTCATCCGAATCAGCCGACCGGCTCGCGCAGGGAGGCGTTGGCGCGGACGAGCATGACCACCAGCAGGCTGGCGAGAAACATGTGGACCAGCACGACGGCGACCGGCAGGCCGGTGAAGTACTGCAGATAGCCGACGACCGCCTGGGTGAGCACGACGTGGAGTACGCCGGTCCAGGCCTTGTGCGGGGCGGGCGTCGTCGCGCGGATCCGCGTGGCCAGCCACATGGCGACGACGAGCCCGGTGAAGAGCATGACCGCGTCGGCGTGGAGCCAGGAGATCGAACGCGGGTCGAAGCCGAACCGGGCCGGCTCGGTCGCGTCGCCCGAGTGCGGGCCGGAGCCGGTGACGATCGTGCCGAGGGTCAGGACGACCGCGGCGACCCCGGTGGTGACCCACCCCGTATGCCGCACCAACGGCGGGACGGCGAGGCGGCGGGGCCCGGGCGGCATACCGGATTCGACGTAGGCCGCGGTCGCCGACGCGACCAGGCACATGGAGACGAGGAAGTGCGCCGACACGGTGGCCGGGTTGAGGCCGGTGCGGACCGTGATGCCACCGAGGATCGCCTGGACGGCCACGCCGCCGAGGACCAGCCAGGTCGGTATGACGAGCGGCCGACGCCGGTCGGACCAGGCGTACACGGCGACGAGGGCCGCGACCGCGGCGATGCTGACCACTCCGGTCAGGGTGCGGTTGCCGAACTCGATGTACTTGTGGAAGCCCTGCGCCTGGTGCGCCACCGGGGTGTAGGAGCCGGGCACGCATTGCGGCCACGATGGGCAGCCCAGGCCGCTGCCGGTCAGGCGGACCAGGCCGCCGGTGACCACGATGAGCACCTCGACGACGACATTGGCCAAGAGCACGGGCCGCAGCCACCGGTGGGTGCCGGCACGGTCGGTGGGGGCTGCCGGCGGGGCGGACTGGTCGAGCGCGGTCACGGCGTTCAGGCTAACCCCGGGCGCGCCGCGGGCTCCACGCGGCCGGCCCGGGCGTGACTCATCCCACCAGGTCGTTCGGGCGGAACTCGACGGCGAACGGCGACCGCGCGCGGAAGGTGTCGGCGCCGCGGACGTGGGCGGTCTCGGCATACGTGCCGTCGACCAGGTCCCAGGCGATGATCGAGGGCTCGTCCGGGTCGATGACCCAGTAGGAGGGACAGCCGGCCGCCTCGAAGCGGGCCTTCTTGAGCAGCAGGTCGAAGCGGCGGGTGCTGGGGGAGAGGATCTCGACAGCGAGCAGGGGTGGGCCGGGCAGGTCGCGGTCGGTGAAGGCAGATCGGGCGGCAATCAGCAGGTCGGGCTCGAGGATGGTGTCCCGGGCGAGGATGACGTCGAACGGCGCGAACAGCACCTCGAGCTCAGCAGGCGCCGCGGCGGCCATCAGCAGATGCAGTCTCGCCAGGGCCCGCTGGTGCCGCCGGCCCGGGGCCGGGCTCATGATCAGCACCCCGTCCAGCAGCTCGTGCCGGTGCCCGTCGTCGGGGAGCGCGTCGAGGTCATCCCGCGTCAGCTCCCGGCCCCAGGGCAGCGTCGTCATGACAGTCATCATGCCCGTCCTCTCGGTTCTCGACCATGGTCCCATCGTCGCGCACCGGACCGACAGGGTGTCCCCGGTTGTCCACAGGACCGCGGGGGACCACCACCTGACGCGGCGTGCGCGATCTCACTAGGGTGAGCCGTATGACGATCGTCGACCCGACCACGACCCCCGCCTGGGCCACCCTGACCGACCTGCACGCGGCATACGTCCCGGATCTGCGGGGCGCGTTCGCCGACGACCCGGAGCGGGCCGCGCGGTTCACGCGCACCTGCGCCGACCTCCACGTCGACCTGTCCAAGAACCTCCTCGACGACGCCGTGCTCGACGCGCTCGTCGCCCTCGCCGAGGAGGTCGACGTGGCCGGGCGGCGGGACGCGATGCTCGCCGGCGAGAAGATCAACGTCACCGAGGGGCGATCGGTGCTGCATACGGCCCTGCGCCGCCCCGAGGGCGACACCCTGGTCGTCGACGGGACCGACGTCGTCCCGGAGGTTCACGGAGTCCTCGAGCAGATCTACGCCTTCGCCGACCAGGTCCGCGACGGCGAGTGGGTCGGGGTGACCGGCCGGCCGATCGAGACGGTCGTCAACATCGGCATCGGCGGGTCCGACCTCGGCCCGGTCATGGTCTACGAGGCGCTCAAGCCCTACGTCAAGCCCGGCCTGCACTGCCGGTTCGTCTCCAACATCGACCCGACCGATCTCGCCGAGAAGGTCGCCGACCTCGACCCCGAGACCACCCTCTTCATCGTCGCCTCCAAGACGTTCACCACCTTGGAGACGCTGACCAACGCCCGGATGGCGCGGGCCTGGCTCTGGGCGGCCCTCGTCGCCAAGGGCGCGATCGAGGACACCGACGAGGCGAAGCAGGCCGCCGTCGCCAAGCACTTCGCCGCGGTCTCGACGGCCCTGGACAAGGTCGCCGCGTTCGGCATCGACCCGGCGAACGCCTTCGGCTTCTGGGACTGGGTCGGTGGCCGTTACTCCGTCGACTCGGCCGTCGGCACGGTCGTCTGCGTGGCGATCGGCAAGGAGAACTTCGCCGACTTCCTCGGCGGCTTCCACGCGGTGGACCGGCACTTCGCCGAGACCGACTTCCGCGACAACGTCCCGGTGCTCATGGGGATGCTCAACGTCTGGTACGTCAACTTCTTCAAGGCCAGGAGTCACGCGGTGCTGCCGTATGCGCAGTATCTGCACCGGTTCGCGGCCTACCTGCAGCAGTTGACGATGGAATCCAACGGCAAGGGCGTCCGCGCCGACGGCGCGCCGGTGACGACCGAGACCGGCGAGGTCTTCTGGGGTGAGCCGGGGACGAACGGGCAGCACGCGTTCTACCAGTTGATCCACCAGGGCACCCAGCTGATCCCGTGCGACTTCATCGCGATGGCCAACACCGCCCACCCGAGCAAGGACGGCGGCCAGGACGTCCACGAGCTGTTCCTCGCCAACTTCTTCGCCCAGACCAAGGCGCTGGCCTTCGGCAAGACGGCCGAGGAGGTGCGGGCCGAGGGCACGCCCGAGGCGATCGTGTCGGCGCGGGTCTTCCTCGGCAACCGGCCGACGACCTCGATCATGGCGCCGGCGCTGACTCCGGCCGTGGTGGGGCAGCTGATCGCCCTCTACGAGCACATCACCTTCGTCCAGGGCGTGGTCTGGGGCATCGACTCCTTCGACCAGTGGGGCGTCGAGCTCGGTAAGCAGTTGGCGATGCAGATCGCGCCTGCGATCTCGCAGGACGACACCGCGCTCGCCGCCCAGGACGGCTCGACTCGTGGGCTGATCGAGTACTACCGCTCCCAGCGTCACTGACCTCCCGAGGTCGCGACGGCCCGTCGCGGGATCGGTGAGTGAAACAGCGGCCCTGCCCACTGTTTCACTCACCGATCCCGGGCGTCTCCCGAGGGCGGATCCTCAGGCACGGCTTCGAGCGACCCTGGCTGTTGCCTTGCCTTTGGACCGATCCGGTCAGCGACCGCGCCGGCCCCCGGCACGGGAACTCGCCGAGAACGCGGCCGCACTTCCGCCGGACCGACCGTTCGAGGTCCCGGATGCGGCGCGCGTCTGGCGCGGGCTTGCCGCCCCCGAGGTCGTATGCCGCTCACCACGCCGACGCTGGCCGGCGTCTCCGCTCCTCCGGCTCTGACCGCCGGCGTCGCTTCGTGCTCCCCGCGCGTCGGCGGGACGGCTCTGGCTGCCCCGGCTCCGACGTGGCGACCCGGTGGGCGTGGGTCGCTCGGGGGCGGGCGCCGCGGCATACGCCCCCGGATGGGTGCGCTCGCCCGGGGCGAGGTGCTGCAGCAGCGGGTGCGAGACGTCGACGCGCGTGGTGGTCGGGCGGATGCCGGCCTTGCGGGTCAGGTCACGAACCTCACGGACCTGCTCATCGAGCATCAACGTCACGACCGTGCCCGAGTTGCCGGCGCGCGCCGTGCGCCCGGAGCGGTGGAGGTAGGCCTTGTGCTCGACCGGCGGATCCGCGTGGATGACCAGGGCGACGTCGTCGACGTGGATGCCGCGAGCGGCGATATCGGTGGCGACGAGGGTCTCGGCCGCGCCGCTGTGGAAGGCGTCCATCGTGCGGGTGCGGGCGTTCTGCGAGAGGTTGCCGTGCAACTCCACCGTGGGGACGCCCGAGGCGTTGAGCTGGCGGGCGAGCTTCTTGGCGCGGTGCTTGGTGCGGGTGAAGACGATGGTTCGTCCCGGGGCCGCGGTGAGGTCTTTGAGCACCGGGAAGTGTGCGTCCGGAGCGACGTGCAGGACGTGATGGTCCATCTCGGCGGCCGGTGACTGTGCCGAATCCGCCTCATGGGTGACCGGCCTGGTGAGGTAGCGCCGGGCGAGCACGTCGATGCCGGCATCCAGCGTGGCGGAGAAGAGCATGCGCTGACCATCGCGGGGCGTGCGATCCAGCAGCCGCCGGACGACGGGGAGGAAGCCGAGGTCGGCCATGTGGTCGGCCTCGTCGAGGACGGTGATCTCGACCGCGTCGAGGCTGACGTGCCCCTGGCCGATCAGGTCTTCCAGGCGGCCGGTGCAGGCGAGGACGATGTCGACGCCCCGGCGCAGCGCCTCGACCTGCGGGCCCTGCCCGACACCGCCGAAGACGGTGCGCGTGGTCAGGCCGGCGGAGGCGGCGAGCGGGGCGAGCGACTCCTCGATCTGGGCGACGAGTTCGCGGGTCGGCGCGAGGATCAGCGCGCGGGGGCGCGTCGGGCGGCGCCGGGTCGGTGCGGCGGTCAGGCGGGCGACGAGCGGCAGCAGGAAGGCGTAGGTCTTGCCGGAGCCGGTCCGGCCGCGGCCGAGCACGTCGCGCCCGGCGAGCGAGTCGGGCAGGGTGGCGGCCTGGATCGGGGTGGGGGTGGTGATCCCGCGCTCGGCGAGGACGGTGATCAGGGATGCGGGCACGCCGAGCGTGCCGAAGGTCGTGTCGGTGGACACCGGTGGGGTACTCCAATGAGTCTCGGATCGAGTCGTTCTGCCCGGCGCGAACACCCGTGGTTCGCAGCAGCACTGGCATCGACAAGCGAATCAGCCCGCGGCAGAACTGGTCGGGCTGGTGGAACAAGTGTACGCCACGGCGCGGCATACCCCGTCCTTCCGTGCGCCGACCACCCCCCACCAGGCCGTATGCCGATCACGACCGCAGGTGCGCGACCTCGCCCCAGCCGGGGTCGTAGTCCGCGACGACCCGCGTGTTCCCTTGGTCCCAGCCGCTCACCGACGCGGCCAGGACGCCCTCGCCGACGCCCCCGGCCTCGACATAGAAGTGGAGCCGGCGCAGGCCGGCGCTGGTCTCGGCGGCGACCAGCCGGCCGCCCGACCCCAGCCGGTCGGCGAGGTGATCCTCCATGACCCGCAGGAGTTCGAGCCCGCCGGGTCCCGGCAGGCCGTCGGGGGTGCGATCGGCATACGGCAGGTCGACGGCGACGTGGGTGTCGAGCAGCGGTGCGCGGACGGGGGACAGGCAGGCGAGGGCGAGGGCGATGACCGGGCCCGTCGGACCTTCGCCGCGCAGGAGGACCCACTGGGGATCGCCGTTCTCGTCCTGCCGCTCGCGGGCGAACCCGCGCACGAACGCGCCGAGGTGGGCGGCCGGGAAGGCGTCGAGTGGCGCCATCGTGGCGGCGCTGATCTCGCCGAGCCAGGATTCGACGAGTTCCTCGCCGGCCAGCGCGTCGAGGACGAGATAGGCGGCCTGCATCCGGTCGTCCTCGGCGAGGTCGGCGAACCCGGGATGGTGGACGGCGACGTCGAGGTGGTTGCCGACCGCGCGGGCGCCGACGACGACCCGGCCGTGGTCGATGGTGACGCCGGCGAGGGTGAGCGACGCCGAGGCCGGGTCGGGAAGCGGCTGGCGGAGATCGGCATACGACCAGGTGGGGTCGGGTGCGGGGGCGGCGAGGAGCCAGCGCCGCGCGGTCGCGCGAAGGTCGGCGTCCCCGGCGGCGGTCACGGTGAGAAGGTGCCGCGCGCCGGTACCCGCCCCGGTCTCCCAGACGAGGTCCGGGTGGATGGCGTGGACGCGTTCGGACAGCGGCGCCGCGATCCGCTCGGGTGCGCCGGAGGCGAGCGCCTCCGCCACCGCCGCCGCCCCGCTGTCCGCCCACCACCGCCAGAACGCGGCGATCGCCGCCCGGCTGCTCGAGTCCATGCGGTCAGCCTCGCACGGACCGCGGTGCCGCGCCGGGTCAGGTCACCTGGACGGTGATCGTATGCAGCCCGCTCGCCCCGTCCGGGGCCGGGTCGGCGACCGTGCTGGTCTGCACCGTGCCGAGGCCGTCGGTCGCGCGCACCGTGACCGTATGCCGACCGCTCGCCGCCGTCCACGGTGCGCGCCACTGGCGCCAATAGTGGCCGCCGGCGTCGTGGCCCAATTGGGCGGGCGTCCACGGCCCGTCGTCGATCCGGACCTCGACCCGGGAGATGCCGTGCCGGGCCTGGGACCAGGCGACGCCGGCGATGACCGTCGGGCCGGCCGGGATCGAGCCGTGCGGCGTGTCGATCCGGGCCTGCGTCTTGACCTCGGCCCGCTCGGACCAGCCGCGGTCGGTCCAGTAGGCGTGCTGGGCGGCATACGTCGTCGCGGTGAGGCGGCGCAGCCACTTGGTGGCGCCGACGTAGCCGTAGAGGCCGGGTGTGATCATCCGGACGGGATAGCCGTGCTCGGGCGGGAGCGGCGCGCCGTTCATCGCGACGGCGAGGAGGGCGCCGCGATCGTCGGTGAGGGCCCCGACCGGCGTCGAGATCGTCATCCCGTCGACGGAGGTGCTGAGGATCTGGTCGGCTCCCGGGCGAATCCGGGCGCGCTGCAGCACATCCCGCACCGGGATCCCGAGCCAGCGGGTCGAGCCGATGTAGTCGCCGCCGACCGGGTTGCTGACGCAGTTGAGGGTGATGTCGGCCTCGACGGCGGGGAGGGCGAGGAGGTCGGCGAGGGACAGTTCGTATGGCGCGTCCACCTCACCGTCGATCGTCAGCCGCCAGGTGCCCGAGTCGACCCGAGGGATGGCGAAGGCGGTGTCGACACGGTAGAAGTCGGTGACCGGGGTGCGGAACGGGGTGAGGCCGGGCGTCGTGGCTTCCAGGCCGGCGGGGAGCGGGGGGAGTGGATCGGCCGGCGTCGGCAGGGCGGTGGGGAGGGTCGCGTCCCGGCCGGTGCGGACGCGCGCCTCGCCGAGCCCCCCGGCGGCGATCCCGGCGACACCGACCGCGGCCGTCACCGCCGTCCGACGGGCCACTGACCCCGAGTCGACGGGCAGAGACACGCCGTGGGTGGGGTCGGCATACGGCGTGACTGTGCCCGTCGACTGGGGTGGCGAGGGCCGTATGCCGCGTCGCGGCGCGAGCCACGCCAGCGTCGCCATCCCGACGACGCCGGCGACGACGGCCGGGAGGGCGCCGAACGACCCGACCGACGGGCGCGTGACGGCGGCCCAGCCGCACAGGGCGGCCAGCGCGGCCACCACCCAGACGCCCAGACCGCGCCGCTGCGCCAGCCCGGCGACGCCGCCGAGCAGCACGGCGACCAGCGCGACGACGGCAACGAGCACGGGCTTGTCGGCCGTCCCGAACCAGCGGATCGCGAACTCCTTCAGCCCGGCCGGGACCCGGTCGACCACCGCCGACCCGATGGCCAGCACCGGCGACGCGCCGGGCGCGACGAACGCCGCGGCGAGGTGCCCGGCGCCCACCCCGGCGACGACGGCGGCGATGCCGGCGAGCGCGTCGGATGTCTTCGGCATACGGACGAGGGTATGCCGCTCACCTGCCCGAGAGGATTACGGCGGCCTTACGTCTGCCACCGTCGAGTGGCCGGTTCAGGGGCGTCGAGAGGCCGGTTCAGGGTGGTCGAGAGGCCGGTTCAGGGTCGTCGAGAGGCCGGTTCAGGGTGGTCTGGGTCCTGTGCTCCGCACGGGAGGCGCCGGTCAGTCGGACCAACGGAAGGTGCGGGCGGTGATCGCGGCGCCCACCGCGAGCCAGATCACCAGCACACCCCACTGGGCGAGCGGCCAGTGGCCGTCGGCGAACGCCGCCCGCAGCGCCTCGCCCAGCGCCCCCGACGGCAACGCCCGGGCAACGCCGGCGAGCGCCCCCGGCAGGATCCGCACCGGCAGCAACAAGCCCAGCCCGAGGAAGAGCACCCACAGCAGATTCGCCACCGCGAGAACGGCTTCGGCCCGCATCCGCCCCGCCACCGCCAACGCGAGGGCGACGAAGCACGCCTCCCCGAGGAGGATCGTCACCAGCCCCGGCAGGATGCCGGAAGCCGCCGGCCGCCAGCCCAAGACCGCGGAGATGACGGCGAGCACGAGCAGGTGAATCGCGAGCACCACCGACGTCGCGATCATCTTGCCGCCGACCAGCCCACCGCGCCCGAGGGGAGTCGTCCCCAGCAGCCGGAGCACGCCATTGCGCCGGTCGAAGGCGGTCGAGATCGCCTGCCCGGTGAAGGCCGTCGAGGCGACCGCGAGCGCCAGCACACCGGGCGCGATCAGCCGGATCCGGTCGGTGCCCAGATCGGGAACGGAGGCCAGGTGCAGCCCGACCAGGGCCAGCGCCGGCAGCACGATCGCGACCAGCAACTGCTCGCCGTTGCGCAGCAGGATGCCCGTTTCGAAGCCGGCCTGCCGCCGGATCCGCTGCCCCGCCGGTGCCGCCCGGTGATCGGGGCGCCGTGTCGTCGCGGTCATCGCGACCCCGAGGTCAGGCTGAAGTAGACCCGTTCGAGGGTGTCGTCGCCCTCGACCTCGGCCCGGGTGCCGGCCGCCCGCACCCGCCCGTGGCTCATGATGACGACGTCGTCGGCGACCCGGTCGGCCTCCTCGAAGGAGTGCGTCGCCAGCACGACGGCGACCCCGGCGTCGGCCTGTTCGCGCACGATGTCCCACACCTCCAGGCGCGTATGCGGATCCAGCCCCGCCGTCGGCTCGTCCAGGAAGAGCACGTCCGGCCGCCCGATCAAGGCCGCCGCGAGCGCGACCCGCTGGCGCTGCCCGCCGGAGAGGCGCCGGGTGATCGTCCCGGCGAAGGCGTCGATTCCGAGCCGGGCGGCGAGGGCCGCGGGGTCGGCGGGATCGGCATACAGCGAGGCGAGGTGGGCCAGCAGCACCGGCGGTTTGACCATGGTCGGCAGCCCGCCGTCCTGGAGCATCAGCCCGACCCGCGCGCGATGCTCCGCGCCCGCGCCCCACGGATCGGCGCCGAGCACCCGGACCCGTCCGGAATCGGGGCGCTGCAGCCCCTGGAGGCACTCGATCGTCGTCGACTTCCCGGCGCCGTTCGGGCCGAGCACCGCGCAGACGCGCCCTGCGTCCGCGGTCCAGGTGGCGCCGTCGAGGGCGCGGGTCGCGCCATACGACTTGTGGAGGTCGCTCACCTCGACTGCGGGCACCCCGGGAGTGTATGCCGCCGCCTCCCGCCCGATCCGGCCCGGTCCTCCCAGGGTCACGGGTTAGCGTGCCGTATGTCGCCCGCTCGCCTCCTGCTCGCCGCCGGCCTGGCGCTCGGGGTCACCGCGTGCGACGCGCCCGGCCCGACCGCCGGCGACCCGAGTTCGGCGACCATCGCGGCGGCGCTGCCGTTCCGGGTGACCGAGATCGCGGCCTACGACGAGCCGTGGGCGATGGCCTTCCTGCCCGGCACCCCGTATGCCGCGATCACCCTGCGCGGCGGCTCGATGGTGCTGCGCGACCCCACCGCCGGCGGCGACCGGCCCGTCACCGGACTGCCCGAGGTGGTCGCCGACGGCCAGGGCGGCCTCGGCGACGTCATCCCCGGGCCGACGTATGCCGAGGACGGCACGATCTACCTCAGCTGGGTCGAGGCCGGAGCCGGTGGCACCGGCGCCGTCGTCGGCCGGGCCCGGCTGGTGCTGGACGACGCGAGCGCCCGACTGGACGGGCTGCGCGTCATCTGGCGCCAGCAACCCAAGACCAGCGGCTCCGGCCATTTCGGTCACCGGCTGGCCATCGGCCCGGACGGCTTCCTCTATGTCACCTCCGGCGAGCGCCAGAAGTTCGACCCCGCGCAGGACCTCACCACCACCCTCGGCAAGACCGTCCGGCTCACCCTCGACGGACGGCCCGCACCCGGGAATCCGTTCGCGGACAGGGGTTCTCCGGCCGACGAGATCTTCAGCCACGGCCACCGCAACCCGCTCGGCATCGCCTTCGACGCCGCCGGCAATCTCTGGGAGTCCGAGATGGGCCCCAAGGGCGGCGACGAGGTCAACCTCATCCGCCCCGGCGCCGACTACGGCTGGCCGATGGCCTCGAACGGCTCGCACTACAGCGGCGAGGACATCCCCGACCACGCCCCCGGCGACGGCTTCGAGGCCCCGAAGGTCTGGTGGAATCCGTCGATCTCGCCGAGCAGCCTGATGATCTACTCCGGCGTGCTCTTCCCGCAGTGGGACGGCGACGCCTTCATCGGCGCCCTGTCCGGCCAGGCCCTCATCCGGGTCGACCTCGACGGCACCAACGCCACCAAGGCGGACGAGTGGCCGATGGGCGCCCGCATCCGCGAGGTCGAGCAGGGCCCCGACGGCGCCATCTATGTCCTCGAGGACGGCGCGGGCGGCCGCCTCCTGCGGCTCGACCCCATCTGATGGGATGGACCCATGGGAGATCCGACGCGCACCCGGCGCACGATCATGGTCATGCGACACGCCGAGAAGCCCGACGCCACCGGTCAGCCCGTCGGCGTCGACGCGTTCGGCGGATCGACGGTGCACGGGCTCACCTGCCTCGGGTGGGCTCGCGCGCGTCGGCTCGCCGACCTCTTCTCCGGCCAGACCCTGCCCCCGCCGTTCGTCCGACCAACGGAGCTGTACGCGCCGAACTTCGGCGGGGCCGAGCGCGAACGGCGGGCCTATCTCACCCTGATGCCCACCTGCCAGGCGCTCGCCACTCCCATCCAGGCGCCCGAGCCCGAGGGGCATGAGGACAAGCTCGCGCGGCACCTCGCCGACACGTCGGGTCAGAGCCCGTTGGTGTGCTGGGAACACCACCACATTCCGGCCATGGCCACCGCGCTCGCCGGCCACCTCGGCATCACCCAGGTGACCCCGCGGTGCCAGGCCTGGCCCGACGACGACTACGCGACCGTGCTCGTCTTCGCCGAGTCCGACGCCGGCTGGACCCTCGCCGAGGTCAGTCCCGGACTGCTGCCCGGTGATCCCCACCACCTCGACGCGCCCGCCTCCCCCTGACGGTCGACAATCACCGGGGAAATACCTAACATGGGTGTGTGGTTAATCCCCGCATGGCGACGGCGCAGGCGAGCCCTGCGGTCGCGCTCCCGGAGGCCGGGGCGCGAGCGCGGGTGCTGCGTGCCGTCAGCCGCCACGCGCCGGTCACCACCGCCCGCCTCGCCGCGTTGCTCGGGATCAGCGACACGGCCGTCCGGCGCCAGATCGACGGCCTGCTCGACGCCGGCCTGATCGAGGTTCGCGAGTCGTTCGGCGGTCGCCGCGGCCGCGGGCGTCCCGCCCGCACCTATGTCGTCTCCGATGCCGGTCACCAGGAACTCACCGGTGACTACAGCCACCTCGCCGGTGAGGCCATCGCCTTCCTCGAGGAGACCTCCGGCAGCGCCGCGGTCGCCTCCTTCGCGCAGGCGCGGATCGCCCGTCTCGAGCAGCGGTATGCCGCGCAGCTCGCCCTCCTCGACACCCACGCCGAGCGCGTGGAGGCCCTGGTCGCGGCCCTGACCCGGGACGGATTCGACGCGAGCGCCCGGCCGATCGGCATACCGGGGAGTGCGCCGCACACCGGGATCCAGCTGTGCCAGGGGCACTGCCCGGTCCAGGACGTCGCGACCCGGTTCCCGGCCTTCTGCGACGCCGAGACCGAGGCGTTCTCGCGCCTCCTCGGCGTGCACGTCCAGCGCCTGGCCACCCTCGCCCACGGCGACCATGTCTGCACGACCTTCGTCCCGTCCGATTCGCCGGCCGAGACCGACACCGAAGGGAACTCGCGATGACCCAGAGCATCGAAGACCTCAACCCCGGCCTGAAGGACCTCGGTCACTACGAATACGGCTGGTCCGACTCCGACGACGCCGGCGCCACCGCCCGCCGCGGCCTGAGCGAGGAGGTCGTCCGCGACATCTCGCGCCGCAAGAACGAGCCCGAGTGGATGACCGCCCTGCGCCTGAAGGCGCTGCGCCTCTTCGAGAAGAAGCCGATGCCGACGTGGGGGAGCGACCTGACCGGGATCGACTTCCAGAACATCAAGTACTTCGTCAAGTCCACCGAGAAGCAGGCCACCTCCTGGGAGGAACTGCCCGAGGACATCAAGAACACCTACGACCGGCTCGGCATCCCCGAGGCCGAGAAGCAGCGGCTGGTCGCCGGTGTGGCGGCGCAGTATGAAAGTGAAGTTGTATACCATCAAATCCGAGAGGATTTGGAGGAGAAGGGCGTCATCTTCGTCGACACCGATACTGGCCTGCGCGAGCACGAGGACCTCTTCCGCGAGTACTTCACCTCGGTGATCCCCGCCGGCGACAACAAGTTCGCCTCGCTCAACACCGCCGTCTGGTCGGGTGGGTCGTTCATCTACGTCCCGCCGGGCGTGCACGTCGACATCCCGTTGCAGGCCTACTTCCGGATCAACACCGAGAACATGGGCCAGTTCGAGCGGACGCTGATCA
>JBDIAJ010000048.1:0-25834 GCA_039812345.1 Nostocoides sp.
GCCGACGCGGCCCCGAGCGGCATGGTCATCCGGGACTACGACGCCCTGAGCATCACCGGCGCCACCCGTGAGCTGGACGACCTGGAGAAGTTCATCGCCGTCCTCTTCGCCTCGGTCCTCGAGCGTGACGCGATCGACGTCGCGACGAGTTTCACCGACATGGGCGGCGACTCGCTCAAGGCGTTCAGCATCTACACCCCGCTCGTCGACCGCCTCGGCGTCGACCTCGAGGTCGCCGACATCTTCATCTACTCGTCGGTCCTCGAGCTCAGCGAGCACGTCCGCGGACTCCAGGAGGGCTGAGCATGCCGGTCGTCATCACCGACGTCGCCGGGATCTACCCGGCGGCCACCCGGGCCGCCGCGCTGGCCCAGGTCGAGCGCCGCGACGAGATCTGGGCCGGCCGGGTCGCCCGGTTCAACGCCCACCTGGCCGCCGTCGGCGGACCCGAGCTCGAGGGGGCACCGTCGGTCGCCGGGCTCTATTTCGAGGACCCCGAGGCCTTCCCGGTGACGTCGGTGGACGACTTGCCGGCCGCACTGGTCACCCCGGGCGAGCGCTACAGCCTCCACCTCGTCGAGCAGCTCGTCGAGCGCGGGGCACCGATGCCCAAGGGCGTCCACATCACGACCGGGGACGCGGAGGCGGACATCTCGAAGCCGACCTTCCTGTGTGCCATGGGTGTGCCGGTGGCGCCGGAACTGATCGGCACGGCATACGACCCGATCGGCATCCTCACCCGGGTGCGGGGGCTGCGCAAGCCGTCGGTGAGCCGGATCGTCGAGGCGTCGGCCTCGGCGTCCGCCGCCTTCGTCGACGCCGTCGCGCGGATCGAGGACGGGACCAGCGAGTGCGGGATCGTGGTGTCCAGCAGCGCGAAACTCATCCCGTTGCCGTTCGAGACCGTCGCCGTCGGCGGTGGCCCGACCCGGCACGCCGTGCCCTTCGAGGACGAGGCGAGCGGGCACTTCGCCGCCGAGGGCGGCGTCGGGATCGTCGTGCGGGACGAGGTGGCAGCGCGCCGCGACGGCGTGCCGGCCCTCGCCCGGGTCGCCGGCTACGCCTACGGGACCTTCGGCAGCTCGGTCGTCAACCGGCTCGTCGTCGCCGACGTGACCCTCCGCGCGCTCGCCGCGGCCGGGCTCGACCCGGACACTCCCGTCCTGGTCGACCTCTACGGCCGGGGCAACCGGATCGACGACGGCGCCGAACTGGCGGCGATGGAGAAGGTCCGCGAGCGCCATCCCAACCTCGCGACCGCCTACCTCAAGGGCGACCGGCACTACGTGGTCGGCAGCCACGGCCTCCAGGGGTTGGTCCGGCTGCTCGAGGCGCGGGCGAGCGGCGCACCGGTCAGCCCGCTGGCCGCCCACCCGCGCAGCGGGCTCCTCGACGGGCGCCCGGTCGCGCACCTCGCGGCCGACCCCGCGGCATACGAGCACGTCGTGTTCCTCGGGTACTCGGTCCACGGCAGCGTCGTCGCATTCGTCCTCGACCTCACCGACGGCGCCGTCGGGGTCCGGCCGGCCGCGCCGGTCATCGGGATGGCGGCGGCGTGAGCGGCCTCGACCTCGTCGCGCTTCCATTCGCCGGCAGCCACATGGATCCCTTCCTGGCGCTGCGGCGGCGGGCGGAGGACCACCTGCCCGGCCTGACCTCGACGACCGTGACCTATCCCGGGCACGGGAAGCGAATCGGCGAGCCGGCGCTGGCGAGCATCCCCGATGTCGCCGCCGACGCCCTCGACGTCGTCCTCGCGCGACAGGCCCGCGGCCCGCGCGAGGTCGTCCTCCTCGGCTACAGCATGGGCTGCCTGGTCGCCTACGAGCTCTATTTCCTGTTGCGCGCCAGCGGGATCGAGGTGCCGACGGTGATCTTCATGGCGAGCACCCCGCCGCCGAAGGTCAAGGGCACCGACCTGCAGATCGAGTCCGACGACGAGCTGCTCGAGCACTGCGTGCAGTACGGCCTGATCTCGCCTGCCGACTTCCCCTCCCCCCAGTTGCGGGCGCTCTTCCTGCCCGCCCTGCGCCGCGACATCCAGGCCGTCGACCGCTATCCCGGCGCCGCCCGCGGCACCCGCGTCCTCGACCCGGGCACCGAGGTGGCCGTGTTCACCGGGCGGCAGGACGCGACCGTCCAGTATGCCGAGCACTGGCGCGACATCTGCGCGGGTGAGCCCGCGGCATACGCCTTCGACGGGGGTCACTTCTTCCTCAACGAACGCCGCGACGAGGTCGTCGAGGCGGTCCTGTCCGTCCTGTCCGTCGAAAGGTTGGCCGCAGCGTCATGAACGACTTCACCACCGCCTTCCGCGCCGTCGTCGCGCGCTACCCCGGATCCGTCGCGATGCGCGAGGGCGTCCGCGAGGTGACGTATGCCGATCTGGCCGTCCTCGCGAACGGGTACCGGGACGCGTGCCTGGCTCGCGGCATACGGCCCGGTCAGGTCGTCGTCCTGCGCCGGGAGCGGGGCATCGAGGCGACCGCGGCGATGATCGGCATCCTCCTGGCCGGCGGCGCCTACACCGTGATCGGCGACAACTACCCGCCGCAGCGGCTCGAGGCGATGTTCGCCGCGCTCGACGTCGCCTTCACCATCGACACGGAGTTCGTTCCGCGACAGGGCGGTGCCGACACGGACGGCGATGTCGCCCGCGGGCCGGAGTCGCTGATGTATGTCATCTTCACCTCCGGGACGACGTCGGTGCCCAAGGCCGTCGGCGTCCCCGACCGGGCCGTCCTGCGGCTCCTCGACGAGCCGCGGCTCGGTCTCGCGCCGGGCAAGCGGATCACGCACGTCTCCCCGATCGAGTTCGACGCCTCCGTCGTCGAGCTGTGGGGTGGCCTGCTGTCCGGGATGACGGTCGTCGCCGTGTCGACGAAGCAGGTCATCGACCCGTTCGTCATGTTCGACCTCATCGAGCGTGGGGCCGACATCATGTGGCTGACGACGTCGCTGTTCAACTTCTTCGTCGACAAGCGGCCGCAGGCGTTCGCCGGGCTGGATCGGGTCGTCGTCGGCGGTGAGGCGTTGAGCCTGCACCACGTCAACAAGGCGCTCCCGTATGTCACGGTCGTCAACGGCTACGGGCCGACCGAGAACACGGTGTTCACCACCCTCGACGTCATGACCGGCCCGAGCGTCGACCACATCAGCATCGGCACGGCGGTGGCCGGCACCGAGCTCGCCGTCCGCGGCGCCGACGGGGCCCGCGCCACCGAAGGGGAACTGCTCGCCTTCGGTGACGGGCTCGCCCTCGGCTACATCAACGACCCCGAGAAGACCGCCGCGGCGTTCGTCGACTTCGAGGGCCGCCGGGCGTACCGGACCGGCGACATGGTCGCCGTCCGGCCCGACGGCCGGCTCGACTTCCACGGCCGGATCGACTCCCAGGTGAAGGTCAACGGCTACCGCATCGACCTTCAGGAGGTCGAGAACGCCCTGCTCGAATGCGGCGCCGGCACGGCGAAGGCGTTCGTCGACGACGGCCGCATCCTCGCCGCGGTCACCGCGGGCGGGGAGTCGCTGCGTGCCGCGATCGCCGACTACCTGCCGGCCTACATGCAGCCGCGCCAGATCCTCCTCGTCGCCGCGATCCCGATGACCGCCAACGGGAAGGCCGACGTCAAGGCCCTCCTCGGTATGCCGACCGGCCCCGCCGCCGCGCCCGTCGCGGCGGCGACCGCAGTGGGACAGCCGGCCGCGCCGGTGGCCGCGGGCGCGGCCGTCGCAGTGGGTCAGCCGGCCGCGCCGGTGGCCGCCCCCGCGCCGGTGGTCACCGTCCGCTCGATCGTCGCCGACCAGCTCGGCGAGGACCTCGTCGACGGGGTCGACAACCTCTTCGAGCTCGGCTACGACTCCATCCGCCTGTGGAAGCTCGTCAATGCCGTCAACGACGCCTTCGGCGCGCGCCTGACCCTGTTCGACGTCCTCGGCGACCCGGCCATCTCGACCCTCGAGGCCCTCGTCACCCCCCGCGCCGCCTGACGCCCGCCCCCCCGTCGATAGCACAAATAAACCGCGTCGAGAGCACAAATAAACCGCGTCGAGAGTGCAAGTAAGACGCGTCGAGAGTGCATCTTGTCCACAACCAGCCCAGGAGAACCCGATGAGCCAGTCCTTCGACCAGACCTACGCCCTGACCCTGAGCCCCGCCCAGCTCGCGGAGGCCCTGCGCAGTCCGCAGTTCGCCGTCGCCCGCCTCCACGCGGCCGGTCGTCAGGACCCGCAGCTGATCAGCCACGCCGCCTCCGCCGACAAGGTCCGGATCAAGGCGCGCTACTTCGCCCGGGTCGATGAGATGCCGGGGTGGATGGCGACCCGCTTCACCGACCACGGCCCGGAGAACCACCGCACCGAGGACTGGACGATCGGCGCCGACACCCTCCACGCCGATGTGACCATCGAGTCGCTGAGCAACGGGGGAGTGGTGGCCGCGACATACGACATCACCCCGACCGCGACCGGGGCGAACTGGCGGGTCCGCGGCACCTCGACCGTCAAGATCCCCCTGCTCGGACGCAAGATCGAGGCGTATGTCGTCGACAGCCTCGTCAAGGCCTACGCCAGCGAGGCCCAGGAAATCTCCGCCGCCGGTGTCCGGATCGAGGCGTGACGGGATCTCCTTTCCCGACCACTCCTCTCCACGATGGAAGGGCATGAGATGACGGTTGCGCTGGACTGCGCGAATATCTCGTTCCGCTACGACAAGAAGAAGCCGGTCCTCAAGGGGGTCAGCTTCCAGATCGAGCAGGGCAGCATCTATGGCCTGCTCGGCCCCAATGGCGCGGGCAAGTCCACCCTGGTCAAGATCCTGCTCGGCCTCAACCAGCCCAGTTCCGGTGAGGTGCGCTGGTTCGGCCAGCCGTTGACGGCGCAGACGCGCCGCCGGATCGGCTACGTTCCCCAGGACCTCGCCCTCCTCTACGACCTCTCCGCCGTCGACAATGTCAAGTTCTTCGGCCGGCTCAACGGGTTGTCCGGCGACCGGCTCGAGGCGCAGACCAAGCGGGTCCTCGACTTCGTCGGGCTGTGGGACGAGCGCAAGAAGAACCCCGGCGAGTATTCCGGAGGGATGAAGCGCCGGCTCAACATCGCCTGCGGGATCGTCCACGACCCCGACGTCGTCATCATGGACGAGCCGACCGTGGGTGTGGACCCGCAGTCGCGCAACCGGATCATGGAGTCGATCGAGCAGCTTCGCGACGAGGGCACGACGGTCGTCTACATCTCCCACTACATGGAGGAGGTGGAGCGCCTCTGCACCCGGATCGGGGTCATCGACGAGGGCACCTATCTGTGTGGTGGCACCCTGACCGAGCTGCTCGACGCCTATGCCCCGGAGGCGATCGTCAACCTCCAGTTGGCGAAGGACGCGCACGTCAACTCGGCCGACTTCGCCGGCCTCGAGGTCATCCAGCAGACCGCCGACACGGTGAGCATCAGCGTTCCGGGCGGCGATCTCGACATCATGGGTCGGCTCGCCAAGCAGCTCGACAACCGGGTCGCCCAGTTCACCTACATCCCCCCGAACCTCGAGCAGGTCTTCTTCCGGCTGACCCGAAAGGCCCTGCGGGACTGATCATGATCGCCATCGTTCTGACGTCTCTGAAGCGGAAGTTCACCAGCCCGCAGATCATGGTGAACCTCATCGTCATGCCGCTGCTCCTGATCGTCATCCTCGGCAACGCCCTGTCCTCGACGTTCAAGGACAGCGGGTCCAGCGCCGCCGCCCACGCGGGCACCAGCAGCCTCGGGGTCGTCGACCTCGACCGCAGCACCGCGAGCGCCGACCTCGTCGCCTTCCTCCAGAGCACCGACGCGTTCACGATCACGTCCCTGTCGAGCCCGAGTGTCGGCGAGAACCAGCTCGCGGCCGACAAGATCGACGTGCTCGCGACCATTCCCCGGGGGTATGGCGCTCAGCTCACCTCCGGCGCCCACCCCCAGGTCCAGGTCGCCGCGGTCGATGCCAACATCGACCACCTGCGGGCCTCGCAACTGGCGATCGACAGCCTCGGCGACGCGACTCGTGCGCAGGTGGCCGCGGGCAGCGTGACGAAAACGCCCTCGGCATACGCCATGGGCAGTTATGTCGGCCACGGGACCTCGACCGCCGCGGACCCGGCCGCCGGCCTGAACGGGATCACCTACTACACGGTGACGATGATCGTGCTGATCCTCATCTATGGGCTGTCCAACACGATGAACTTCGTCAAGGAGGAGTATGACGGGCCGCTCGGCGACCGCTATCTCGCCTCCCCGACAAGCAAGTTCAGCCTCGTGGGCGCCCAGGTGATCTCGGGCACGCTGACGTCGGTGTTCCAGGCCGCGGTCATCGTCCTGACGGCCCGCTTCGCCTTCAACGCCGACATCGGCAAGGATCCGCTCGTCGCCGGCGTCATCATCGTCATCGCCGCCGCGCTGTTCAACGCCCTCGGGCTCGTCCTCGGCCTCCTCGGGCGGACCCGTGCGTGGCTCGACCCCGCGATGTCGCTGCTCATCCCGGTGATGACGTTCTTCGGCGGCGGCTTCGTCAAGCTCGACTTCGGTGGGCTGCAGAAGCTGTCCATCAACAACTTCTTCCAGGCCGCGCTCTTCCGCGAGATCGCCGGGTTCACCACCCAGTGGAACTCGCTGTCGATGTGCGTCGCGCTCACCGGCGCCGCGCTCGCCGCCGCGGCCGTGCTGGTCAAGGGAACGGGGAACCGCTGATGAGTGTCTTCCTGCTCTATGGGCGACGACTGCTCAAGCGGCCGATGGCGCTGATCATCGCCGTGGTCATGCCGATCGTCCTCGTCCAGGGTGTCGTCCTTCAGTACAAGTCCGCCACCGCCCTCCAGGTGACGATCTCCGTGCCGGACACCACGCTTCGTGGGTTCGTCACGGACGAGCTGGACCAGGCCGGGTTGAAGTACACCTCGGTCCCGGTCGCGGAGCGGTCCTCGACCGGTGGCGTGCTGCTGGCGGTCGACGGCACCGCCGCCGAGGTCGCCGGACACCCGGAGAAGCTCGCGGCGAAGGTCAGCTACGGGCGGCTCAACGCCAACAACGTCCTCCTCGCCACCCGGATGAACGGCATCGCCTCGACGCTCGCGTACCTCGCCCAGAACGCCCCCACGGAGGCGGCGCTGGGACGGGAGCTCACGGCATACGAGAAGGAGGCGGCGCCGCTGTCGACGACCACGCGGGTGATCGGCAACACGAACTCCACCGTCCTGGTCTCGTCGTTCAACATGATCGTCTTCGTCATGCTCCTGTTGACGATGTCGAACCTGGTCATGTTCATCAAGGACAAGACGCACATGACGACGCAGCGGATCCTGCTGGCGGCCCGCAGCAAGCTGGACTACTACGTGCAGCTGGTGGCGCTGTTCGCCTCCCTCGCGGTCTTCGAGTTCGGGGTCATGCTGGCGGCGATGACGTGGATCTTCCACGTGCCGCTCGGGCTGACGCCGGTGCGTGGTGGGCTGCTGGTCGGGGCGTTCGCGTTGTTCAATGTGTTCGCGATCGGGCTCGGGATGCTGCTGGTCAGCCGCACGACACAGGAGTCGGTCGGGCGCCTGCTGATCACGGCGGTCACGCTGCCCATGGCCATGCTCGGCGGCGCTCTCTGGCCGCTGTCGATCATGCCCGGCTGGATGCAGTCGGTCGCCCAGGTGTTGCCGACGACGTGGGTCACCAACCTGAACGCCTCGCTGTTCTCCGGCTTCAGCCTCGACGTCTGGGCGCTCGCCCGGCCGATCGGGCTGCTGGTCGGGATGGCGTGCGTGATGTTCGTGGTGCTGAGCCGGATCAACTCCGAGAAGATCTAACCCCCTCGGGGGGCTGCGCCCCCCAAGTCCCCCCCACTGCGGGGAGCTCGCTGCGCGAGCGCCACTTCTTCTGTTGCGAGCAACGCATCGCTCGCTTCGCTCGCTGTTGCTCGCCGTCGGGCTACCGCCCGACGGGTGAGCACCCGCCCGCGGGGGACTTCGCCCCCCCGCGATCCCCCAGAAAGGCGGGGAGCTCGCTGCGCTCGCCCTGTTCCCTCTGTTGCGAGCAACGCATCGCACCCGCGGGGGGCTTCGCCCCCCGCGATCCCCCCAACTGCGGCGTGCTCGCTGCGCTCGCCCTGTTCCCTCTGTTGCGAGCAACGCATCGCTCGCTTCGCTCGCTGTTGCTCGCTGTTGCTCACCCGTCCTGTCCTCATCCCCCACCAAGGAGAACACCGTGAACCCTCGCATCATCCGCGGCCTCGGCACCTTCCTCATCATCCTGGGCTTCGGGTCTGCGTTCGCGCGGACCAAGCTCGGCATCGACACCGTCCTCACCAACTGGATGGGCTCGTCCCAGCCGGTGTCGGGGATCATCATGGGCGTCGTCGGCGTCGTCCTGTTCGCCGTCGGCCTGAAGCTCATGCAGGCCCGCGACGCGCGACTCGAGGCGCTCGAGGCCTGACCCGAGGACGCACCCCCTCACGCGGCATACATCCGCGACTCCTCCCCCCGGCGCCCGGGACCGCACACGGTCCCGGGCGCCGGCCCGTTTTCCGCCGCGCCGGGGCAGGTCCGTCATCGGTGAGTGAAAGTGTGGCCCCGGCCGCACTTTCACTCACCGATCAGCCCCGGCGGCAGGCCGCGAGGACGCGTGGCCGCGGGTGCGGACCGCTCTGCCTCTCTCCACGTCGAGGCCGTCCGCCGATCGCTCGACCTGCCGCCTCGGACCAACGAGTCGGGCGGTCGGCGGTCCTGCTCGACGGGCTGGCCGAGGCGGTCCGTCGCACGGCCCTGACCGCGTTCGCCCATCGAGCCGCATCGGCGGCTGGCCGTGGCACTGTCCGTGTTCCATCCATGCCCGGTGCGTGACGATCGGGCGCCGCCGTCGACCTGGTTGCGGGACCGGTTGGCCGAACGACGACGTCGACACTCTCGCGGCCGGCTGTGACCGGCCGGCGTCGACGTGGCTACGGGCGGCTTGGCCGGACCTGACAGCTGGCCGCAGCGTCGTCCGGCAGTCGATCACGGCGCAGCACGGGCCTCTGAGCGTGAGCGACGGCATCACGGTCACCGTCGACGAGGCGCGCCGAGGAGGGGCCGCTCGCGCAACGTGTCACTTGGAGGGTGTGTCACCGCGGCAGGCCGCCCACGGCTGCCCGCTCGCGACCGGCCGACCGGTGCCGTGCCTCGACCGGCGGGCGATTTCGCGGGAGCAGCACGGCATACCGATCGTGCGACCGCGCAACGGAAAAGTCCTGCGCGCAACGGAGGATTTCCGTTGCGCGCAGGACTTTGTGGGATTGGGCGGAAAAGCGCACTCCCGCCCGGACGACTCAGGCGGCGAGGAGTGTATGCCGCGTGAGGAAGTCGGTCTGGATGTCACCGTCGCGGAAGGCCCCGTGGGCGAGGACCTCCTGGTGGAAGGCGACGGTCGACTTCAGGCCGCGCCCGTCGATGCGGATCTCGGCGAGAGCGCGCTGGGTGCGGGCGATGGCCGCCGCACGCGAGGGTCCCCAGACGATGAGCTTGCCGATCATCGAGTCGTAATAGGGCGACACCACGGTCCCGAGGTCACAGGCGGCATCGATGCGCACGCCCGGCCCGAGGGGCCAGCGCAGCTCGGTGATCGCCCCCGGCGTCGGCGCGAATCCGCGCGCCGGGTCCTCCGCATTGATGCGGCATTCGATGGCGTGCCCGGTGAACCGGATGTCCTCCTGCGCCACCGACAACGGCAGCCCGGCGGCGACCCGGAGCTGTTCTTGGATCAGGTCGACCCCGGTCACCAGCTCGGTGACGGGGTGCTCGACCTGGATCCGCGCGTTCATCTCCATGAACCAGAACCGGCCCTCGTCGTCGAGGAGGAACTCGACGGTGCCGGCGCCCTCGTAGCCCACGGCCCGCGCCCCGGCCAGCGCACTCGCGCCGAGCTCCGCCCGCAACCGCGGCGACACCGCCGGCGACGTCGCCTCCTCGATGAGCTTCTGGTGGCGGCGCTGGATCGAGCAGTCCCGCTCCCCGAGGTGCACCGCGCCACCGCGCCGGTCGCACATGACCTGGACCTCGATGTGCCGCGCCCGCCCGAGGTAGCGCTCCAGATAGATCGACGAGTCCCGGAAGACCGCGAGCGCGGTGGCGCGGGTCGCGGCATACGCGCCGGGCAGTTCCGCGGGGGAGTGGACGACGGTGATGCCGCGCCCACCACCGCCCGCGGCCGCCTTGAGGATGACCGGATAGCCGATCTCGGAGGCGACCCGGACCGCCTCGTCCAGCGACGTCAGCGGCGCGACCGTCCCGGGCAGCAGCGGCAGCCCCGCCTCGTCCATGAGCCGGCGGGCGATCGCCTTGTTGCCGACGTCGCCCATGACCGCCGGCGGCGGGCCGACGAAGACGAGATCGTTCTCGGCGCACACCATGGCGAAGTCGGGGTCCTCGGAGAGGAAGCCGTAGCCGGGGTGGATCGCCTGCGCCCCGGTCTTGAGCGCGGCGCCGATGATGTTGGGCATGCTGAGATAGCTCGACTTGGCCGCCGCGGGCCCGATCTGGACCGACTCGTCCGCCGCGGCGACGAACGGCTGCCCGGCGTCGGCCTCGGAATAGACGGCGACCGACGCGATCCCGAGTTCCCGGCAGGCGCGGATCACCCGCAGGGCGATCTCCCCGCGGTTGGCGATCAGCACCTTCTCGAACGGCGGCACCACGGCTCAGCCCTCCTTGATGTAGAGCAGGACCTGCCCGAACTCGACCATCTCGCCATCGCCCACGACGATGTCGGCGACCTCGCCCGACACCGGGGCCTCGATGCTGTTGAGCAGCTTCATCGCCTCGAGGATCGCGACCTGCTGCCCGGCCTCGACCCGGTCCCCGATCTCGACGAACGGCGCGGCGTCCGGCGTCGCGGACCGATAGAACGTCCCGACCAGCGGTGCCTCCACCGGCGTGCCTCGGGGCAGGTCGGGGACGATCGACAGGGCCGGACCCACCCCCATGCCGTATGCCGATCCCGCCCCCCCGGCGTCCGCCTCGCCTCCCGGGACGCCCACCTGGGCACCCCCGCCCACCTGGGCGCCCGCGCTCGCCGGCGCGGTGCTCACCCCGCCCAGGCCCGGCGTGTGGCCGGCCATCGGGGCGGCGACGACGACCGGCGCCGGCGGCGTCTGCCACTCGACCTCCAGGGTCGCCTCCCCGCGGCTGAGCCGGATGCGGGCGAGCGGGCCGGGCAGATCGGTGGTCAGCGCCTTCGCCGCCGCCCGCAGCTCGTCGAGATCGCTGCCCTGGCCCCCGCCACCCTCGGTCGCCGGGCTCCCGCCGGCCGGGCTCCCGCCCGCCGGGCCCGCGCCGGCCGAGCCCCCGCTTGAACCCGGGCCCCCATGCTCCCTGCTCGCTGGACTCATGCCCCGTCCTCCCCGTTCATGCCGACGCCGTCGGCGCTGGACACCTCGCGGAACCGCCCCAGGGCGGAGAACCGGGCCCGCCGGCGCTCCACCAACTCCTGCGGATCATGGCCGGCGAGGGCGACCAGAGCGGCACCGATGCGGGTCGCGACGAGGCTCGCCGCGGCATACGGATCGATGTGCGCCCCGCCCGAGGGCTCGGGCACGATCTCGTCCACGATACCGAGGCGCAGCAGGTCGCCGGCGCGCAGCGCGAGCGCCGCAGCGGCCTGGCCCGCGCTGGCCGCCGAGCCGAAGAGGATGGTCGAGCATCCCTCGGGCGAGATGACCGAGTAGTAGGCATTGGCGAGCATGAGCACCCGGTCGGCCACGCCGAGCGCCAGCGCGCCCCCGGACCCGCCCTCGCCGGTCACGACGCACACGGTCGGGGTCCGCAGGGCCGACATCGTCATGATCGCCTCGGCGATCGCCGTGCCCTGTCCGCGCTCCTCCGCGTCGATGCCCGGATAGGCCCCAGGGGTGTCGATGATCGTGACCAACGGCAGCCCGAGCCGCTCGGCCAGGCGCATGAGCCGGACCGCCTTGCGATACCCCTCCGGCCGCGGCATCCCGAAGTTGTGGGCGACCAGCTCCGCCGTCGTGTGCCCCTTGTGATGCCCGAGGAAGACGATGCCCCGCTCCCCGATGCGTCCGACCCCGCCGATCAGCGCCGGGTCGTCGGCGAAACACCGGTCTCCGGCGAGGACGACGAGGTCGTCGCACAGCTGACCGAGGTGGTCCATGACGGTCGGCCGGTCGATGTGCCGGGCGAGCGCGACGACATCGGCGGCGTCGGCGCCGCCGATCGCCGGTGTCACCCGGGGGACGGCGACCAACCTGGGTCCGCTCCCGGGGCGCAGGCACTTCAGCAGCCGCCCGATCGTCGCGCGCTGCGCCGCCCGCGGCGCGATGAGGTCGATCATCCCGTGCTCGAGGAGGAACTCCGCCGTCTGGAAGCCCTGCGGCAACTCCTGCCGGATCGTGTTGGCGATGACGCCCTTGCCGGCGAACCCGATCATCGCCCCCGGTTCGGCGACGATGACGTCGCCGAGCATGGCGAAGGACGCCGTGGCCCCGCCATACGTCGGGTTCGTGTTGAGATTGATCGTCGGTATGCCGTTCTCCCGCAACACTGCGATCGCCTGCGCCGTCTTGGCGAGCTGCATCAGCGAGGTGCAGCCCTCCTGCATCCGCGCGCCGCCCGACGCGGTCACCATGACCAGCGGCCGGGCCTGCTCGAGCGCCTGGCGGGCGGCGCGTTCGAACGCCTCGCCGACGACGGAGCCCATGCTCCCGCCGAGGAAGGCGAAGTCGAGGAGGGTCAGGACGACCGGCACCCCCTCGATGGTCGCCGTCCCGGTCACCAGGGCATCGCGGCGGCCGGTGCGCTCCTGCGCGCGGGCGAGCCGGTCGGCATACGGCATCCGGTCGACGAAGCCGAGGAAGTCCTCGGGCGCGAGGTCGTCGGGGTCCGCGACGAAGCTGCCCGGGTCGACGAGCACGTCGAGCCGCTCCCGCACGGACAGGGGGAGGTGGTACTGGCAGGCCGAGCAGATCAGCAGGTCACGGCGCAACCGACGCAGGTACACCGGTTCGGCGCACCCGGGGCAGCGGATCCACTCCGAACTCGGCAGGGCGTCGATCGCACCCATCGCGGGACGGCTCCTTCGCAGTCGTTTGGTCTGGGGGTCGGGATCGTCAGTGGCGGACCAGGACGACGGTGACGACGTCGTCGCCGTCGACCGCATGCCGATGGGCCACCACCCGTCGGCAGCCGCACTCCCGCGCGAAGGCCGCCAGTGGCTCTCGCAACTCGATGACGATCTCGTGGGCGACCGCGACGACGTCGACCAGTCCGGCGAAGCGCAGGGCCAGTGGCGGGTCGAGGGCGGCGATCGTCAGCTGGGCGACGAGCTGCGGCAGTTCGTCGGTGCGCGCCACAGGCGCCGTGCGGATGCGCACGGCGCCTGCGGCGGCGGGGGCGGGGCTCAAGCAGCGACCTTCGCCCGCGCCTGCAGCCGGCAGCCGAGCCGGTCGGCGATATTGCCGATCGACACCAGACCGACGATGTCGCCCGCGTGGAGGGGGTTCGGGAGCGAGGCATCGGTCCACTGCGGGAGAGCCCGCAGCAACTGGCGCCGGCCGAGGTCGGTGACCCGTCCGTCGGGGGTGGTGAAGTGGTCGGCGGCGAGGTCGCCCCGGACGAAGGTCACGAGGTCCTCGAAGGGCAACAGGACGTCCGTCGCCATCTCGATCCGGAAGAGGATCTCGACGATGTCGAGGCTCGCCGCCCCGAGGTCGTCGATGAGTGTGGCCTGGGGCGTGACGATCTCCAAGGGGAGATCGAGCGTCTCGGCCACGGCGTCCCGGACGATCGCGAACGCATCGGTCATGGCGGGGGTCCTCTCCGTGTCGGGCTGTGGGCGCGGGGACGCGCTGGGCTTCGGTGCCGCCACGGTCCGGACCGGGCCGCGGGCCGCCTGTCGAGGAGATCCCGCGGCGGCGCGATCCGGACCGTCCTCGTTCATCAGGTCCGCGAGGATCGCCCGCAGCTTGCGCAGGCACCGGGTGCGGGTCGGGCCGACCGAGCTGGGCGGCATGCCGAGCCGTTCGCCGATCTCCGTATAGGACGGTGGCGGATCCTGGAGAACGAGGCTGAGCAGCTCCCGCTGCTGATCGGGCAGCTGGGTCATGGCCTGCGCGACGAGCCGCAGGTCCTCATTGCGCAGCGCGATCGCGGCCGGGTCGGAGCTGACGTCGACGTCCGCGGCCTGGCCCTCGAGGGGCTCGGCCAGCGGCATCGCCCGGCGCTCGCGGGTGATGATCCGGAGGGACTCGTTGCGCGCCACCGTGGCGAGCCAGTCGGCGAGGCTCTCGGGGTTGCGGATGGTCCCGGTCCGCTGCACCAGGCGCACCCAGGTGGCCTGCGCGACGTCGTCGCACTCGGCGCTGGAGAGACGGTGGCGTCGCGCCACGCTGTAGACGAGCCGGCCGTAGCGGGAGATCATCTGGTCCCAGGCGCGCTGGTCGCCGTCGTGGCAGCGGGCGAGGAGTTCGGTCGGGGTCAGGTCAGCGGCGATGGCGGTCATTGTTCGAGTCCTTCTGGTCGGTCCCGGCCCCCTGGTGGGGACGCGATGAGGAGCGGTCGTTCGTCCGGTCCGTCCCGGCGGGGCCGGCCTGGCTGGCCGCCCGCCTCCGGAACTGCCCGGCGGTGAAGGACTCGAGGCCTCGAGTCGTGGTCGGTCGGTGACCTTCCGATGTCCATCCTGGGTGGGTGTCCACCCGCGGACAAGGGCGTCGGGATGGCTGCAAACGGACTGTCCCGATCCGGACACCACCCGTCGTCACGCGGCGATCCCGCTCATCCGCGGCTGCGGGCGGGGCAGCGCGAGGGCGGTCGCCCCGACGTGCCCGGCGAGCACCCACGCCGCGTCGATGATGTCGAGTCGGGCGATGACGGCGTGCTCGTCGTGCTGCGCCGCGAGGGCCATGACATGGCCCTCGCCGCACCTCAGGAGTCGCAACTGCCAGTCCGGCAGGGGCGCGGCGTCCACGTGCGGATCGTGGACGCCGAGGCGCTCGCCGTCGTCGCGGATGTCGAAGGAGTCGAACCGCCGGTGCAGCCCGAGCCCGAGCGCCTTGGTGTAGGCCTCCTTGAGCACCCAGTGCTCGGCGAGAGCCCCGGCGCGGGCGTGCGGCGGCATACTGCCGAGTCGGGCCTGCTCGCGTACGGTCAGGACGGTCGGGACGAGCGACAGGGCCGCCTCGCGCGCCGGGAAGCTCTCGGCGTCGAGCCCGATCCGGCCGTATGGGCTGATCGCGCAGGCGATCAGCCCGTCGGTGTGGGTCAGGTTGAAGTCGACCGGTGGGTTGGCTCCGGCGAGCTGCGGTCGGCCGAAGCTGCCGTGCGTGAACTCGACCTCCGCGGGTGCGGTGCCCGTATGCCGAGCCAACGCCCACCGGGCGAGCAGCCGCGCCCCGACGTGGCGGCGTTGACTGCCCGGACGGACCAGGCGGCCCAGTCGGGCCAGCTCGTCGGGCGAGAGGGCCGCGTGGGCGTCGAGGCGGTCGGCGACCACGTCGACGTCCTCCTCGGCGAGGATCCACAGCTCGGTCCCGGGCGGGGCGCTCCGGCTCACGTGGCGCCGCCCCCGCCCGGGTCGGCGTCGAGGAGCTGCCGGGACCCGATGGTCACCGACCGCCGGGCCGCGATGAACGCGCGGCCGGTCGCGAGCACGGGGGTGATGTCGGCGCGGGCGGTCACCGGGTCGCGAGCGTCGGCCCGGGCGAGGAGATAGGCCAGCGTCGCTCGGAGCCACCGGGTCGAGCCCGGTGACTCCCCGAACAGGGGCGCCCCGTGGCTGTGGTGATAGAGGTGGAGGGCGGCGGCCGCGGCATACAGCCAGGAGAACCGGTCGGCGAGGCCGATCCGCTCACCCCAGGTCGCCGGCGGGCCGGGATTCGTTCCGGGGGAGGCGAGTTCACCCATGGTGACGACCGTGTCCCGGAGGCGGTCGACGACCTGCTCGGCCAGCCGAGCGACGGCGTCCGCGCCGGGGGTTGCGTCGGCGTCGAGGCGCTCGAGGACCAGCGACAGCGTGCGCGGGGCGTCGGTCACCACCGGATCGCTCGTCGGGATGCGGCGGCCCGCCTGGGCGGCGGCGAGCGCCGGAAGGTCGAGATCGGGCAGCGTGGCGGTGAGGTCGAAGATCACCCGGGCCCGCGGGTCCACCGCCCGGCCGAGTTCGAGACCGTCGTCGTCGATGATCCGGGCGTAGGCGCCGACGTGCAGGGCGATCGTCCGCGGGTCGGCGAGGAGATCCCCGCCGAGGAGGTCGGCGGCGAGGTGGTCGAGGGTGATGCGGCGGACCTCCGCGCCCGCGGGGGAGGTGAGCAGTTCCCGCGGCCCGAGGACACTGGCGACCCGGGCGTTGTGGCGGGTGGAGAGGTCGGTGGCGGAGCGGGCGAGAATCGCGCAGGCCATGCCGAGGGTCGACGGGTCGAGCGCGACGAGGCGTGAGACGGTCCGCGACAGCAGGTCGAGGACGACGGTCTCCGTCGTCGCGGCGGCGAGTTCCCAGTCGGCGTCGGGGTGGGTCGGCTCGGTCTCGAAGGCGTGCCGCAGGGAGGCGTCCATCGCGGCGAGGTGACGTCCGCCGGCGAGGACGGTGGTGATCTCCAGAGCCGTGACGGCGACGTCGAAGCCGCTGTCCGGGCCGCCCAGCAGGGCCTCGCCGTCGATCGGCCGGTCGGTCGAGACGATCGGATCGGTCGCATCCTCGTCGAGATCGAGGAGGACCGCCTGCCGGGTGCCCTGGCCGGTGTGGGCGAGGACGATCGCGCACCGGGCGCCGTCGACACCGACGACGGGCGTCGCGACGCCGGTCAGGGACCAGCCACTGGCGGCGCGGGACACCTCCGGCAACGCCGACCCGTGCGGCGCGCACAGGGTCTTGCCGACATAGAAGGCCACCGGGCGCCCGTCGACGGCCTCCTGGGCCAGGGGGGCGCACTGCCACGACGTGCCGAGCAGCGCCGCCGTCAGGTGCGCGGGCAGGCTGTCAAGGGCACTGGCCTCATCGGCCTGGGCGCGGCGCAGGGCGTGCTGCCCACGTTCGAGCGAGGCGAGCGAGCCGCCGACGGCGGGCGGGAAGAGGATGGTCGGCAGGGCGCCGAGCGTGGCCGAGAGCTGGCCCCCAGGGGGGCGGGTGTGGTCCACGACAGTCCCTTCGGTTCGGGCGAGCGGGTCGAGACGGGCGTATGCCGCGCGCTCACCGGTGTGGCGGGCAGCGCGTCGTGGGCCTCAGGCGGCCAGGGGTGCGGCCACGGCCGCGAGCCGCCGGCGGGGTTCGGCGCGGCGCGCGGCGGCGACGGAATCGGCATACGTCCCGAGGGCGGAGAGGCTGCGGGCGGTCCAGAGCAGGCCGGCGTCGATCCGGACACCGAGGCGGCCCTCGAGCTCGGCGACGAGGATGAGGACCTCGGTCGAGTCGAGGTCGAAGTCGGTGACGTCCGCGTCGGGGTCGATCCGGTCGAGGTCCACGCCGATGATCTCGGCGATCCGCGAGACCAGCCACTCCCGGGTCGCGGCGGTGGGGATCGGGATCGCCAGCGCGGCGGGCTGGCCCGGGGGGATCGGGCGGTTCGCGTCGGTCATGTCGGTGCCTCTCTCGATGGGCAGGTGGAGCGTGATTCGCCGGGAAGATCCCCTGGGGTCGGCGTGACGTTCGCTGCGGGGATGACCGGCACCGGCGGTCGAGGGCGCGTCCGGATGCGGACACCCCCGGTGCCCACCATGGCCGGGGGCAGCCCCGACCGTCGCCACGAGTCGAGCCGGTCGCCCGCGCGCACGCGGGACTAGGGAGGGGCGATCGTCTCGGATTCCGGACTCTTGAACGGTCAGATTTTGAACTCCGTTGTCCCCCAGGGGTGTATGCCCTGAGCGGACCGATGTCTCGATCGTGGAGTGGTCCGGTGGCCGTGTCCGAAAGGGGTCATCCCGTGGCCGACGGCGGACACCTCGGGGTGCTTGTGAGGGGGGTCACGGTGGATCTTGAATGCATGTCGGGCCGAGGGAAACCGCATGACGCGGCGGAACACCGAGGCGCGACACAACCGAATTGATCGACGCGGATCTCAACCACTTCCGTCCATGAAGGGACATCACTGCAATGGCCAAGAAGTTCACGCTCGTCCTCGCCACGCTCGCCGCTCTCGTCGGCCTGGCCGCGCCGGCCAACGCCGACACGCCGAAGCACGAGACCTGCATCGCCACGCCGACGACGACCTGCCCGTCGGGCGACTCCAACTTCTGGCCGTGATCTGCGCCGGGCGGAATGTCTGACCTCCGCCCTGACAATCCGATCTCGCGCTACCCTCTCCCGCTAGTGAGGAGGGGAGATGCGGGACATGCAGGATCGGACGCACCACAGAGCAACGCCGTCGGGACCCAGCCTTTCGGGGCTGGGTCCCGATTCGCGTCTGGTCTACGCCGCCCTGATCGAGGAGGACGGGGATCTTGCGGCGGTCCGGGCCAAGGCCGGCCCGGACACCGACATCGACGCGGCGATCGAGGTCCTCTGCCGCCTTCGGCTGCTGCACCGCTCGGCGGGCGAGGATCAGTATCTTCCGGTCAGCCCGAGCGAGGCAGCCGAAGAGGTGGCCGGACCGCGTGAGACCGCGGCATACGAGGCCCTCGCGGACGCGGCCGCGGTCCGGCGGACACTGCGCGACCTGGCACCCGTCTATCGGTCGGCCACCCGAGGCCTGCAGATGGCCAGTTCCTCGACGGAAATCCTCCGCAGCAGCGCGGAGGTCAACACCCGCATCGGGGAATTGCTCCCCGGCGTCCGGCACCGGGTGGACGCCGCCCAGCCCACCCTCGGTTCGCCCGAGATCCTCGAGGCGGCACTGCGCCTGGATCGCACCCTGCTCGCGCGGGGGATCGCCATGCGCTCGCTCTTCACCCACACCGCCCGTCGCTACCACATGTCGGTGGCGCACCTTCGCGCCCTGCAGGCCGCTGGCGGCCAGGTCCGCACCGCGGCACTGATCCCGAGTCGGATGATCCTGCTCGACGACGAATACGCCATCGTCCCGGTCGGCGGGGGCGATGCGGTCGCCGCGATCGTGCGTGACCCGCCGGTCATCACCTATCTTCACGAGTTCTTCGACTTCCTCTGGGAGCGTGCGCAGGTGCTGGCGGCCGCCGAGGACCACGGGGACCGAGTCCCCCAGGAGATCGAGATGGCGATCCTTCGCGAACTCGCCGAGGGCCGCACCGACGAGGCGATCTCCCGCCGGCTCGGCATCTCCTCCCGCACATTGCGGCGCTACCTCTCCTCCATGCTCGAGACCTTCGGTGTCGACACCCGATTCCAGCTCGGGATGATCGCGATGAAGCAGGGACTCATTTCGGGCGACGAGTCAGACGTGTCCTGAGCTGGCCGGGACCGTACAGTGGGGCGCACCCCGCCCCGACACCGAACGAGTCCAATCCGTATGCCGAAACTCGCCCGCACCGTTCTCGCCCTGACCACGGTTCTCGCCGGCGCCGTGACGGCGTCACCAGCCCACGCGCGGGAGGACACCGGGGGGCGCGCCGAGCACTGCCTCGCCACTGTGGAGACGGGCCGGTCGGTCTGTTTCGCCTCCGAGGGCGACGTGGCCGCGTGGAAGGCCGCCAACCCCGGGTGGCGGGTCCTGGTCCTCTTCTTCGACGGCGCCGACTTCCGGGGCGCCAAGAAGGAACTCGGCGGCTTCCGCAACTGCAGCGCGACCAAGGGCGACGTCGACTACGGCAATCCGTCGATGCCCTATGGCTGGGACAACCGGGTCGGCTCGTTCATCACGATGAACGGGTGCGACGTCATGGGGTACCGCCACCGCGACTACGGCGGCGGCCACTTCACCGCCTACACCGATCAGGCGGCGAAGCTCGGCTCCTGGGACAACGACCTGAGCTCCTTCCGGCTCAGCTGAGGGCGCCATACGGCCGCTGACGGGCCACCGTGCGTGATCCCGTGATCCCCCTCGGATCCGGGGGCGACACGGCGCCGAACCGGCCCCCACGGGCCGGAGAATGCATCGTTGTCGGCGCTGGACAGGTAGAATCGAGTGTTGCTCGATCACTGCCGCGGATCTCTGGCGGCTGATCGCCAGTCATCCTCGAGGAGCACCGTGGCCGACAGCCCTGACGTCACCCCTGCGCCCGTCGCCGGGGCCGCCCCCGCCGACCCGGTCACGTATGACGCGAGCGCGATCACCGTCCTCGAGGGCCTGGAGGCCGTCCGCAAGCGGCCGGGGATGTATATCGGGTCGACCGGCGAGCGGGGGCTGCACCACCTCGTCTGGGAGATCGTCGACAACGCGGTCGATGAGGCGCTCGCGGGGTCTGCCGACACGATCGACGTGACGCTTATGGCGGACGGCGCGGTCCGGGTCAAGGACAACGGGCGCGGCATACCGACGGACATCCACCCGACCGAGGGGGTCAGCGCGGTCGAACTAGTCCTCACCCAGCTGCACGCGGGTGGAAAGTTCGGCGGGGGCGGATACAAGGTGTCCGGCGGTCTGCACGGTGTCGGCTCCTCCGTCGTCAACGCCCTGTCGTCACGGCTCGATGTGTGTGTCCGGCAGAAGGGGCACGCCTTCCGGATGAGCTTCGACCACGGCGTCCCGACCGGCCCGCTCACGCAGATGGAGGAGACCAGCGCGACCGGGACGACGATCACCTTCTGGGCCAATCCGGAGATCTTCGAGAGCGTCACCTACGACTACGAGACGATCCGGGCCCGCTTCCAGCAATACGCATTCCTCAACAAGGGCCTGCAGATCAACCTCCTCGACGAGCGCATCCCGGAGGACGCCGACCCGGACGTCGATCTCGACAACCTCGAGGACGACGTCGAGGAGGTCGTCGACACCGAGGCGGAGGCCCTCGGGGCCGCGGCCAAGAAGGTCAAGGCCAAGAAGATCTCCTACCGCTACGACAACGGCCTGGTCGACTATGTGACCCATCTGGTGGCCTCCAAGAAGGCCGAGCCGGTCAACCCCGAGATCATCTCGATCGAGGTCGAGGACGCCGACCGCAGCTTGTCGCTCGAGTTGGCGATGCAGTGGACGACGGCCTACAGCGAGTCGGTCCACACCTACGCCAACACGATCAACACCCATGAGGGCGGCACCCACGAGGAGGGCTTCCGGGCGGCCCTGACCAAGCTCGTCAACGACTTCGCCCGCCGGCAGAACCTGCTGAAGGAGAAGGACGAGAACCTCACCGGCGACGACGTCCGGGAGGGCCTGACCGCCGTCATCTCGGTCAAGCTCGGCGAGCCGCAGTTCGAGGGGCAGACCAAGACCAAGCTCGGCAATTCCGAGGTCAAGGGGTTCGTCCAGCGGGCGATGACCGACGAGTTCGGGGCCTGGCTGGAGCGCAATCCGGGAGCCGGAAAGGACATCGTCCGCAAGGCCGTCCAGGCGGCGGCCGCCCGGGTCGCCGCCCGCAAGGCGCGCGAGGCGACCCGCAAGCGGGTCCTGGAGTCCGGCGGCCTGCCCGGCAAGCTGCGCGACTGCCAGGCCAAGGACCCGGCGATCTCCGAGGTGTTCATCGTCGAGGGTGACTCCGCCGGCGGCTCCGCCGTGCGCGGGCGCAATCCCTATAACCAGGCGATCCTCCCGATCCGCGGCAAGATCCTCAACGTCGAGAAGGCGCGGTTGGACAAGATCCTCGCCAACACCGAGGTCCAGGCGCTGATCTCCGCCTTCGGCACCGGGGTCGGTGAGGACTTCGACATCGAGCGAGCGCGCTATCACAAGATCGTCCTCATGGCCGACGCCGATGTCGACGGCATGCACATCCGGACCCTGCTGCTGACCCTTCTCTTCCGATTCATGCAGCCGCTGATCGAGGCCGGCTACGTCTACCTCGCCCAGCCTCCGCTGTATCGGATCCGGTGGAGCAACGCCGAGCACCAGTTCGCCTACACCGACCGCGAGCGCGACGGCCTTGTCGCCGAGGGCCAGTCCCGCGGCCTGCGGCTGCCCAAGGACAACCCGATCCAGCGTTACAAGGGTCTCGGCGAGATGGACTACTCCGAGCTGTGGGAGACGACGATGGACCCGGCCCACCGCACCCTGCTCCAGGTCACCCTCCAGAACGCCGCCGCCGCCGATGAGATCTTCTCCATCCTCATGGGCGAGGACGTCGAGTCCCGCCGCGGCTTCATCCAGCGCAACGCCCGCGACGTCCGCTTTCTGGACATCTGATGTTTTCTTCATTGGTCTCCTCATCGGCTCGTGGCTACCCGCCTCGCCTCGCAACTGCGTGACCGCCACGTCTTCGTGTCAAAGGACAACCCATGACTGAACTTCCCCCAGAGGGCGCCGACGCCGTCGAGCCGATCGACCTCAACACCGAGATGCAGCGGTCCTACATCGAGTACGCGATGTCGGTCATCGTCAGCCGGGCATTGCCGGACGTCCGAGACGGCCTCAAGCCGGTGCACCGGCGCGTGCTCTATGCGATGTGGGACGGCGGCTATCGCCCGGACCGCGGCTTCAACAAGTGCAGCCGGGTCGTCGGCGACGTCATGGGCAAGTACCACCCGCACGGCGACAGCGCGATCTATGACGCGCTCGTGCGGCTGGTCCAGGACTGGTCGATGCGTTATCCCCTCGTCTCGGGACAGGGCAACTTCGGCAGCCCGGGCGACGACCCCGCCGCGGCCGCGCGTTATACGGAGTGCCGACTCGCGCCGCTGTCGGTGGAGATGGTCCGCGACATCGACCAGGAGACGGTCGACTTCCGGCCCAACTACGACGGCAAGGAGTCCGAGCCGGAGGTCCTGCCGGCGCGCTTCCCCAACCTTCTCGTCAACGGGTCCGCGGGCATCGCCGTCGGTATGGCGACCCAGATCCCGCCGCACAACCTGCGCGAGGTCGCCGACGCGGCGCTGTGGATGCTGGCCAACCCGGACGCCACCCGCGACGAGGCGCTCGTCGCCGTCATGGCGCGGATCTCCGGGCCGGACTTCCCGACAGCCGCCCTGATCATGGGCCGTCGCGGCATCGAGGACGCCTACCGCACCGGCCGCGGACTGATCACCATGCGGGCGGTCGTCGAGGTCGCCGAGATCCAGAACCGCACCTGCCTGGTCGTCACCGAGCTGCCCTACCAGGTCAACCCCGACTCGCTCGCCCAGAAGATCGCCGAGCAGGTCAGGGACGGGCGCCTGCAGGGGATCGCCGACATCCGCGACGAGACCTCGGGGCGGACCGGGCAGCGGCTGGTCATCGTCCTCAAGCGGGACGCGATCGCCAAGGTCGTCCTCAACAACCTCTACAAGCACACCCCGCTGCAGACGACCTTCGGCGCCAACATGCTCGCCCTCGTCGACGGGGTTCCGCGGACGCTGCCGATCGACGCGTTCATCCGGCACTGGGTCGACCACCAGGTCGACGTCATCCAGAGGCGCACGGCATACCGCCTCCGGAAGGCGGAGGAGCGGATCCACATCCTGCGCGGGCTGCTCAAGGCGCTGGACCGCCTCGACGAGGTGATCGCGCTCATCCGGGCGTCGCGGACGGTCGATGAGGCCCGGGCGGGGCTGATGGCGATGCTCGAGATCGACGAGCCGCAGGCCGAGGCGATCCTCGAGATGCCGCTGCGGCGCCTGGCCGCCCTCGAGCGGCAGAGGATCGTCGAGCAGCACGACGAGATCGAGGCCGAGATCCTCGACTACCAGGACATTCTCGCGACGCCGGCCCGGCAGCGGACGATCATCTCCGAGGAGCTCGGCGAGATCGTCCGCAAGTTCGGCGACGACCGCCGCACGGTCATCGTCCCCTCCGACGGTGACATGTCGATGGAGGATCTGATCCCCGAGGAGGACGTGGTCGTCACGATCACCCGGGGCGGGTATGCCAAGCGGACCCGGGTCTCGGAATATCGCTCGCAGCGGCGCGGCGGCAAGGGCGTGCGGGGCGCGCAACTGCGCGGCGAGGACGTCGTCTCACACTTCTTCACCACGACGTCACACCACTGGCTGCTCTTCTTCACCAACCTCGGCCGGGTCTATCGCGCCAAGGCCTACGAGCTGCCCGACGCGGGACGGGATGCCAAGGGTCAGCATGTGGCCAACCTGCTCGCCTTCCAGCCCGAGGAGACGATCGCCGCGGTGCTGGCGATCCGCGACTATGGTGCGGCGCCCTATCTCGTGCTCGCGACGAAGAAGGGCCTGGTCAAGAAGACCCGCCTCGCCGAGTTCGACTCACCCCGCAGCGGTGGCGTCATCGCCGTCAACCTCCGCGACGGCGACGAACTCGTCGGCGCCGGCCTCGTCGACAATGTCGATGACCTGCTGCTGGCCTCCCGCAAGGGCTCGTCCGTCCGGTTCGCCGCCGACGACACGCAGTTGCGTCCGATGGGGCGGGCGACCTCGGGGGTCACCGGGATGAAGTTCCGCGAGGACGACTCCCTGCTGTCGATGAGCGTCATCCGGGCCGGGACCGACCCGGATGTGTTCGTGGTCTTCGAGTCCGGCCTGGCGAAGCGGTCGAAGGCGTCCGAGTGGTCGCGCAAGGGCCGCGGCATCTATGGGGTCGCGGTCGCGAAGTTCAGCGAGCGCGGCGGTGATCTCGTCGGCGCGTTGACCGTCTCCCCCGACGACGAGGTGCTCGTCGTCATGGAGCGGGGCAATATCGTCCGATCACGGGTCGACGAGGTCCGTCTGACTGGGCGCAACACGATGGGTGTCAGCTTCGCGACCCCTCGACCGGGCGACGCGATCGTCGCGGTCGCCCGAAGCGAGCGTGCCGGGGATGACGACGAGGCCGAGGACGGCGTCGACGGGACTCCCGCAGACGCCACGAGTGCGCCCGATCCGGTCCCGTCAGGGGATTCTCGGGTGGACGAGGTAGTTTCTGACGTGGACCAGGAGCCGGCCGGCCCCGACACGTCCCCCGCCGACGCGGGCGAGTCCGGAGGTGAAGAGTGACCGTGAAAGAGGTCGAGCCGGTGGTGACCCCGCCGGTCCCCGCGGGTGCTCCCGCCTCCGCAGGACGATCGAGCGGGCGCCGGGTTCGGCTGACCGCCGCGCGGATCGACCCGTGGTCGGCGATGAAGATCTCCTTTCTCGTCGCGGTCGGCCTCGGTATCGCCGCGGTCATCATGGTCACGGTCCTGTGGATGCTGTTGTCCGGTATGGGTGTGTTCGACCAGGTCAACAGCATGGTCAACAAGATCATCGGGGACACCTCGACGAAGTTCGACATCCTCGACTTCGTCGGCTTCGGCCGAGTGGTGTCGCTGTCGGTCGTGTTCGCGGTCGTCAACGTCCTGCTCATGACCGCGATGGCGACGCTCGCCGCGTTCCTCTACAACATCTGCGCCTCCCTCGTCGGGGGCATCCAGATGACGCTGACGGACGACTGACTCGTTTTGGCGGGCCGCTCGGGGGTGAGGTACCCTCGTCCGGCGCGCCCGGTGTGTCCCACCGTGCCCGCTGGGGCCTATAGCTCAGACGGTTAGAGCGCTTCCCTGATAAGGAAGAGGCCACAGGTTCAAGTCCTGTTAGGCCCACCCAGCACCCGTATGCCGCAACTCGGCGGCCGGGTCCCCTCCCCATCCGAGGAGAGACGATGAAGAAGCTGCTCCTGGTTGTCGCCGCCGCACTCGGCGCGAGCATCCTGAAGAAGAACATGGACAAGTCCAAGACCGACAAGGACCTCTGGGCCGAGGCCACCACGCCCAAGGCCGACTCGGGCGAGGGCTCCCTGACGCCCACCACACCCGCGAGCTGAGCATCGCCACTGGCGGGTGACACCCGCGCGCCGACCTTCGGCGCGCCCCGGGGCCATGGCGCAATTGGTAGCGCACCTGCTTTGCAAGCAGGGGGTTAGGGGTTCGAGTCCCCTTGGCTCCAC
>JBDIAJ010000049.1:0-25649 GCA_039812345.1 Nostocoides sp.
CTGGTCGTCGAGGCGCGCGACGGCGGGCCGGCCACGACGGGTCAGTGCGTCGCACGGTCCCTGGTCAAGTTCGCCCTCCCCTGGGAACTCGGCCACCAGAGCGTCATCCGGTTCGCCTTCGGACGAGACCGGTCGGGCGCGGCCCTCGGCCTCCTCGCCCAGGGGCTGATCCTCCTGCAGGGGGCCGCGGTCATCGCGGCCCGCCGGACGTATGCCGATCTCCTCACCGGGACCCGGGTGACCCACCGGCGCCGCTGACCGAGTGGGCGAGACACCGGCCGGGGGCGAGGCGTTCGACGCAACTCGCCCCCGGCGGTCGTTCTGCGGCGATTCCCCTCAGGGGCGCCTTCTGCGGCGACTCCCCTCAGGGGAGCGCGGCGGCCATCCGGCGCCGGATGGCCCAGGACAGGAACGCCATGAGCACGATCGCCTCGGCGACGAGGATGCCGATCGCGCCGAGCGCGCCGACGTGGACGGCCAGCGTGCGATACCAGAGCGTGACCACTGCCGCGCCGGACGGGACGACGATCGCGAGCCAGAGCACGGCATACCCCCCGTGGATCCGGCGGGCCCGCGCGTCGTAGGCCGCCAGCGCCGCCCGGTCTCGGCCCAGCGCCGCGCGGACGAAGGCGAGGCTCTGGCTCTGTAGCCGAAGGCACGACAGGGCGTGCTCGAGCATGTGATAGCCGTCCAGGTGCAGGACCGGGACGAGGTTGACGACGATGGAGAACCCGTTGATCGCGGCGAGGGTCGCGATCGTATCGGCGGCCCAGCCGCCGGGCGTCGCCGTCAGCCAGGCCGCGGCGATGACGACCTGCGCGCACAGGTTGACATAGATGCCGGCGAACGCGGTCATCACCCGGTCGCGGGCGCGCGGCAGGGTGACGGTGTCGTCGGCCTTGCAGTAGGGCGCGACGAGCGGGAACCGCCACATCAGCCCCATCTCGGACGGGCGAGCGCCATGACGCAGGGCGGCGACGCCGTGGCCGTACTCATGGCCCATGACGACGAGCCAGGCGAGCAGTCCGCCGACGAGCGTGCTCGACCAGGACCGCGGCCCGGTCAGGGCGGCGCCGAGGCTGCCGAGATCACGCAGGAGGACGAGGGAGGCGAACAGGCCCGCGAGCGTGCCCACGACGACGACCACGGGATGAAACAGCCAACCGGTCCACCGGGCCACCGGGACGATCGACGCGGCGAGCCCGGGCACCGGGAGCCGGTAGTGCAACCACGACCGGGCGGCCTGTCGCCGCCGGGTCTCGGTCCGCTCGCGCAGTTCCCCGATCCGCTCGTCGTCGGCGGGGTCGAGCAGCGCGTGCGAATGGAGGAGGCCGAGCAACTGGGTCCAGTTGGCGGGCCCGAGCGCGCGGCCGAAGCGGTCGGCATACGCCCGCCCGATCGTCGTCAGGCTGGCGTGCCCGTCGAGGCGGCCGACGAGGAAGGCCTCGCGCTCACCGACCCGCAGATAGGCGCCGGTGAGCGGGTCGCTGATGATGTGGACGGTCCCGGCACCATCCAGCAACGGCGGCCCCACCCGCACGCCCGGGCGGAGCGCGGGACTGGCCTCGTCGAGCCACGCGGCCTCCCGGGCGATCACCGGCGTCGTCATGCCGGCACCGCCTCGACGGGGTGAAGCGACCGGGCGATGAGATAGGACAGATAGATCTCATCGAGGATGGCCACGCCGAGCCGGTTGTTGGTCATGTGCACATAGGAGCTGAGCAGCACGGCGTGGACGGCCGCCCGGTCGGCCGCGACCGCGTCGCCGCCGGATCGTCCGGGGAAGGCGAGCAGCCCGGCGTCGGCGGCTCGGTCGACCCGGTCCCGCACCTCGCGGGCGTGCCGGACCCAGTCGCGCTCGAAGGGCGGCAGCTGGTCGAACTCGCCGGCCGCGGCGCGGCGGATGCGGCCGATCCGGTCGGCCAGCAGCGCGCCGCACGAGTCGAGGCTCTTGTCGAACGATCCGTGGTAGTCAGAGGAGTTCTGGGCGTAGCTGGTCTCCCAGAACGAGCGATACCCCTCGAAGAACCGTTCGACCGCCTCGTCCGTCTCGAGGAAGACGTAGGCGAGGATCAGCGACAGTTGCGCGCCGAGCCCGAGCAGGACCGGGCGGACATGGGGGTTGGAGCGCGCGAGCAGCGTCGCGACGGTGTCGCTGCTGTGCTCGAAATGCCATTCGGCGATGCGCATCCCGACCAGCCCGCCGTAGCGCCCGAGCTCCGGCTCGTAGCCGAACTCGACCACGCTGTTGTTGTCCCGCATCGGCATCCGGCCGTCCGCTCCGTACTGCGCGTCCCATTCGGCCTGCGAGTACTCGGCGAGGAACATGTCCTTGTAGAGGTCACCGAGCAGGTCGGCGTCGTTCTCGTAGAGCGCCGGCCGGCGGTCGAGGAAACCCTCGAGCGCCGCCCGAGCCCGGGCCCGCACCTCGGGAAAGGCCTCGACGGACGTCGGGTGGAGGCGCACGCGGACGTGCGGCCCCTCCATCCAGTACTTGATGAAGAACCACCCGTCGATCAGCCCCTCCTCGCGCAGGTCGCGCACGAGCGGCCGGACGGCCTCGACGATCACCGGGTTGGCGTCACTGGCATAGAAGACGTGCAGGGCCAGCCAATCCCGGGCGACGAATTCCTCGGTCATGTCCGCATTCCCTTCGGATAGAGCTCGATGAGCAGTTCACTGACGTGCGCCTCTCCGGCGTCGTCGCGCAGCCACAGCTCGTCCTCGGAGGGCAGCGCCTCGGTCAGGACGAGTCGACTCTCGGCGCTCGCGACGAGGTGTTCGAGGAGGGCGACGGAGAACCAGCTGTCGAAGTCGACCGACAGCGGTTTGCGCGAGGCCTTCGGCCGGCCGGCGCCGTCGCTGCCTTCGTCCCCGTCGTCGGGGGGCGCGGCGGCGGCGGTGAAGTCGACCTGGGCGAACACCCGATCCGGTATGCCGTGCGCTCGCCTCCAGCGGTTGACGGCGAGGAAGTGCGCGGCGTCGCTCTGACCGGGGGTCCGCTGCGGGATGAGGGTCACCGGGACCTTCCACATCCGCCGCTGGAGGACGATCGATCCGATCGTGAGCCGCGGGTAGGTGCTCACTCGGTCCGGCGGGACCGGGACACCGGTTCCGGCCCAGAGGTCGAGTTGCGCCATACCGGAGGGGGAGAAGCAGAGCAGCACCTGCTGGATCTCCGGCAGGGCCATCGGCATGAGGAATCCGAGATACACCGGCACGACGTGAGTGCGCAGCCGGGTGCTCCACAACCGCAGCGTGTCGGTGTCGCTGTCGTGGAGGATGACGAGTTCGTCGAGGCCGATCTGTTCCGCTGCCGGCCGGGTGCTGACGTCACCAGGGCAGACGATTTCGTAGTCGGTGACCACGGGATGGACGTTGAGATTGGTGGTGTCGTAGCCGCCGCGGAGTTCGGCGACCACGGCGTCGGGGGGTGCGGCCTCCCGCAGAACCCGGCGCAGCGACTCCTGCGCCTCGGGGTCGCCGGCCCGCAGGCCGTGGGCGAAGCGGGAGAACATGACCGTCAGTCCGGCATACGCCTGGTTGAGGACCAGGCGGGTCCCGTCCGCCCGGGGGTCGCCGGTGATCTGGGCGAAGAACGACCAGGGGATCGCGAAGGCGGCATGCGCACCGAGTCGCTCGTTGACGGCGTCGACGAGCAGGTTGTCGAGCCGGATCTCCTCGGCCTCCGGGGGCGCCTGCGCGGCGAGGGCGCCCAGGACCTGCGAGGCGCGCTCGCGGGCGGCGTCGACGGCCTCGATCTGAGGCAGGTGGAACCAGTTCTCCTGGGGCTGAAAGGTGTTGTCCTCCGAGAAGGCCCGCCGGCGCATCAGGCGCTTGGTGTAGGGATCGAAGAAGTCCCGTTGGAACTCGTGGCAGAACCGCTCGAAATCGTGGCAGCTGCCGCCGACGCCGTAGCGGGCGCGGAAGAAGCCGAGCGCGGTGAGCCGGCGGGGCAGGTTGGCGTCGAAGGCCGGCAGGATGGCCGCGAGCCTCGTCAGGTCGGGCAGGAACCGCGCGCTCCACGCGGACCGGTCGAGGTCGCCGGTCGCGAGGGCCGAGAAGGTGTCCTCGTAGATCACCGTCCGGGGGACCAGGCCGGGCGCCCCGACGGCGCGCGCTGCGGCGTCGAGGTCGGCGCGGATCGCGGTGAGGACGCGATGGCGGTCGGGGGCGCGGGTGCGGGCATACCGCTCGACGCCGGCCCGGGCGGCGGCGAGGTGCCGGGCGACCTCGGCCAGGACCGGATGCCGCTGCCGCTCCAGGATGGCGACGAAGGCGGCACTCGGATCGTCGGCGTGCAGGTCGAGCTGGAGTTCGGGCAGCAGCAGCAGGCCCAGGCGCAGGAGGTGGCCGAGGAGGGCGTCGACATCCTCCGGCGACCGGGGTTCGGTGGCCGAGAACTGGACGAGGACGGCGGCATCGGCGACGGTCAGCCGGGCCCGCGAGACGGCGGCCGCGACATCGGCGAGGGCCGGGCCGGAGGGGAGGAAGAAGAGGCTCTCGTGGACGCTGTCGATGGCGACGACCGCCTCGCTGTCGCCCGACTGGGCGGTGCGGCGACGGCTGTAGCGGACGAGGTCCTCCTCGAGCCGGGCGCCGGGCGCCAGGGTGACGACGAAGTCGGCCCGCAGGTCGGGCCGCGCGGCGATGGCGGCGGCGAGCCGGGCGAGGACGGCCACGTTGAGCCGGACGAGGTGACGGCGGGGAGCCGGCGACAGGACGGGGAGGGCATGGTCGCCGTCCACGCCGAGCTGGGCCAGGGCCACCGAGGTGAGGGTGCTGAACGGGCTGGTCTTCATGGTCGCCCGATAGGCCATCTCCAGGAGCGTGCGCTCCGCCTGCCGGGCATGTTTGTCGAGCCGGGTGGCGGTCAGCCAGCGGTCCATCTGGCGTTCGAGGACGTCGGACTGGAGCAGAACCGCGCAGCGCAGGCCGTCCGATCCGATCAACGCCCGGGCCTCCTCCCGTATGCCGGGCAGCTCGGCGCCGAGGATCGCCTCACCGTCCGCGGTGCGTTCGGCGAGGGCGGCGCGCGCGGCGACCCACTCGTCGAGGAGGAGCCGGCCGCTGGGGGTCAGCGCGGGCTGGGCGGCGCGCACGGTCGCGGGGCGCGGCATACGGCCGTTGAAGGCGTCCCGGCGGAGGTTGATCAGGGCCGGCCGTGCCAGATCGTCCGGGGCGAGGTCGGCGACCCGGGCGGTCAGGTGATCGCGCAGTTCCTCGGCGACCGTGGCGCACGCGGCTTCGGACGCCAGCACCGAGGTCGCCCAGGCCGCGGTCCGCGGGAAGCGCAACCGGTGCGCGCCGGACGCCGCGGCGCCGGCGATCCGCAGCAGGACGGCGTCCCCGAGGGCCCAGGTGCCGGTCGTGGACGACGAGCCGGGAGTCACCGCTGTGCCGAGCGGCGTTGCGGTCGACGGGGTCTGTGTCGACGGGGTCTGTGTCGACGGGGTCGCGGTCGGGGAGGTCATGGGCGGGGTCCTTCCGGCTCGGTGGGCTGGCCGGCCGGGCCGGCGCGGTGCGGGTGCGGCGGGAGGAGTGGTGCGCTGAAGGCCGCCCTCGATCGGCGTTCGTTCCCGAGGAAGAGGAAGAGCATCGTCTGCTCGTCTCCGTCGTCCAGCCCGAGGAGCGCGTTGACGGTGAGGTTGTCGACGCCGAGGACGGCACCGACGCCGAGTCCGCGGGCGGCCGCGGCCACATAGGCGGCCTGCGCGGCCTGACCGATCTCGATTCCGAGGAAGCGGTATCCGGGGGCGCCGAAACCATCGACCATGGCGTCGAGGCGGCCGCTCAATGCGATCAGGGCGGCGGCCTGCCCGGTGCTGTAGTTCTGGAGGGCGTACCTCGCCTGCAGATCGGGCAGGCTGGCCGCGCCGACGGGGTGGAGGGCGTGGGTGTCCGCGTCGTAGGCGTAGGCGCCCGCCGGCACGTCGGAGACGGCGGCGGCGACGACCCAGATCCGCACCCGGGCCGGGTTCGCCGCCGATTCGGGGGTGGTCGGGGAGGTGGGCAGCCGGGTCGCACCGGCCGTGGCCGCGAGAACGGAGCCGAGTTCGGCGGCGGACAGGGACGGGGTCGCGATCAGCCGCCCGAAACTGGACCGGCGGGCCATGAGAGCAGCGGCGACCGGCGGTTCGCCGTCCTCGGCGACGGGCGGGAGGACGATCCGCTCCTCTGCCGACGCCAGCACGGGCCGGATCGCGACGGCCTGCGGGTCGACGTGGGGCAGGGCACCGGCGGCATGGGTCGCGGCGCCGACGAGTTCGACGAGGGGGAAGGTGCGCGGCCGGGCCGAGGAGGGACGGGGTATCAGCCGGGTGCGTCCGGAGACGTCCGGCGCCGACCCGTCGTCGGATGCCGACGACGGGCGGTCGGGGCCGAGGGGGAGGAGGAGGACCGGGTGTTCCGCGCGCGGGTCCAGTCCGAGGGCGTCGCTCACCAGGCCTTGGTTGAACCACAGCCGCGGGCGGGTGCCGATCCCGTGCGCGCCGAGCGTCAGCCGCCAGGTGGCCAGGAGGGCTCCGGCATCCTGGCAGACCACGTGATAACAGAACGAGTTGTACTTGAACGCGTTCTTCCAGAAGCGGATCGTCGCGATCAGGTAGGCGCCGGCACGACCGCCCGAGGCGGCGGCGACCTCCCCGGTCCGGTCCCCGGTGGCGAGTTCCACGAGGGCGTGGTGGGTGGTGTCGTAATGATGGACGCCGCGGGGGAGGCCACCGGTGCCGTCGCCGACGAGATAGGTCTCCACCGGGTACATCCCGCCGCCGGACGGCGTGGGCCGGGACCAGGCGGCCGCCGTGGCGGCCGCGCGGCGAAGGGTGTCGTCGTTCCAGTCGACGGTGAGCCTCCGGTCGGTGAGAGTGTTGCCGGCGAGCACGGCGGCGAGGATCTCGAGGCTGGGCAGGTCCGGCGGGCCACCCGCGGCGGCGAGCACCTGGCCGAGGGAGGCCGCACCCGGCCCGAGGGTCCGGGGCAGCGGACGGCGGGTCCGCCCGGGGAAGAGAAGGTGCCGCAGCGGCTGGTCCCCCCAGTCGACGGTGAAGCCGGCCGGGGGCAGCGGGCGAGTCTGTCGGGCGAACATCCGGTCGGCGTACTCCAGGGCGACTCGCCCGGGGTCGGGAAGGGCGGGCCCGTCGTGGGTCGGAGGCTGCGCCGGCCGCGGGGTCGGGAGGGAGGCGATCGATGTCGGCATGGCGAGTCTCCGTCAGGGGAACGGGTGCGGAGCGGGGAGCAGGGTGACGAGGGGACGGGGCGTCCGGCCGGCGTGATAGTGGGCCAGGCGGGTGCGCGGCATACGGAGGCAGCGTTGGCGCTCCCAGCCGAAGTCGATCGGGACCAGTCCCGGGACGATCGTCGCGACCGTGTGCACCCCCAGGGCGGACTGCTCGGGGCTGGTCTGGTCGACGACCACGGTGTCCATGCCGCGATCGGCGAACAGGGACACGAGCCGGCGGACGGCGTCGGCGAGGTCGGTGGCGGGGGCGTACGCGTCGTGCCAGGCCTGATACACCACCGAGAGGGGGAGCGGTCGGGCCTGATCGAGCCAGTGGCGGGCGAATCGCTCCATCTCCGGCATGCCGTAGAGGAGGGCATGGTGCTCCAACTCGGTGACCAGGCGGAAGTCCGTGACGGCCGCCTCGAGGAACTCCCGGCGGTCCCGGACCCGATCGGCGAAGCCCGGTACATACGAGGCCACCTCGCACACGGCGGCGCGGACGGCGTCCACGGGATCGAGACCGGCGCCACCGGCGAAACACAGGCGCCCGAATCCGCCGTCGCGGCGGACGGCCACCGCGCCGACCGCCGGGACCGGCAGGTCGGTGCGCACGTCGAAGGTGCGCAGGTCGTAGCCGAGCAGGTCGACCTGGCCGCGCATGTGCTGCACGAGTGGGTCGGCGACCGAATCGAGATCGATCTCGGGAGGGGTCAGGGCGGCATACCAACTGGTGAGGAAGGCGTCCCGCTCGATGAGCTCGAGCAGCCCGTGGAGAGTGGCCTCGACGAGGGAGGAGCCGGACGCGCATCCGTTGGAGCATTCCTGGACCGTGTTGCGGTGGTCGGTGCGGTGGTCGAGGTAGTAGGCGAGTTGCTCGGGCACCGCCACCGCGCGGCGGTCCCGCAGGGACCAGCCCCAGACCCACGGGATGGATGGGTTGTCCTCCCAGGGAACGTACTTGTCGCCGTGCCGGGCGTAGAAGTCGTCGGAGTACCGCCCGCACTGCTCGACCTCGACGACGGGTGCATCGATCTCCCAGACGGTCGCCCGCGGCGTCTCGGCCTTGGCGCTCGGGCGTTGGCCGGCGGTGCGTTCGAGGCCCTCGAGCAGGCCCTGGAGTTCGCTGCGGGCGTAGCTCTCGGCGTGGCCGCTCCACCACATCTGGTGCAGGCCGTATTTGCTGCGGACGAGGAACTGGCCGCTCGTGGGGGCGGTGGCCGTCGCGTGATAGGCCCGCATCGACACCGGGCCGAGCGCGCCGCACAGGGGGTTGGCGAGGGCGTCGAGGGGAAGGGTCAGGTCCTCGGGTCGGGCGGCGCGGACGGCGCCGGTCGGCACTGGTGTTGGGGCGAGCTCGATCCGCGCCGCCTCGGGGGTGTCCTGCGTCGGCGTGCGGCACTCCGGGCACGCGGAGTCCTTGAGCAGGGACCAGCGCGAGATCGTCGCCCCGACGGTGGCGAGCTGCCATACGGGCGTCCAGGCGCGCTCCTCGACCGGGCGGCGCGCGTCCGCGGCGAGGATGGCGGCGAGGGTGGTGACCACGTGGGCGCCGGCGGGGCGCGCGGGCGTCGTCGTCACCCGCTGGGGGTCCTCGGCGAGGTGTCGTTCCTGCTCCGAGCGGCAGGTGAGCCATCGCGTGTCGAGGCAGGCGGGGCAGGGGCCGACGCCACCGGGAGTGCGAGCGAGGACGAATCCGCCGGAGATCGTGCGCACGGTGTAGGCGCGACCCTCGCCGACCGTGGTGCGTCCACGGCTGGGAGGGACATCGAGCGACCCCGCGTCGAGCCGGAGCGGTGCCGTGTCGTCCGGCAGCAGCCGCAGGATCCGGCGGGCGAGATCCTCGGCGACCTGGTCGGCGGTCAGCTCCCGGCCGGGGGCGATCGAAGTGGTGGTCGTGGTCATGACGTCGGCCTTCCTGGTCGGCGGGCACGGAACGGACGCAGCGCGCAACCGTCGGCGCGTAGAATCGGTGAACCGCTCAGGTGCTGCGGGCCAGTGCGTTTGGCCCGCAGCACCTGATGCCGGTCAGCCGCAGCTGGACGTGCTGGTGCTGGTGGAGCAGCAGCTCGACGTGCTGCAGGAGCAGCAACTGGAGCAGGAACAGGACGAACTGGTCGCGGCCAGGGCGAGGTCGTCGTCGAGGTCCGCCAGCTCGCTGATCTCGAAGGTCATGGCCTCGAGTTCGCTGAGTTCGAGATGGGTGTTCATCGGTCGTCCTTTCTGGATGCTGCGCGTTCGCGCAGTCTTGGTCCTGCACGGATGCACCACACGGACTTGTGGTGCGGGTGGTGGTCTCCGGTGGGGGACGGCGGATCAGCCGCCACCGCAACCGGTGCTGGTGCTGCACGAGCAGCAGCTCGAGGTGCTGCAGGAGCTGCAGCTCGAACACGAGCAGCTCGAGCTGCACCAGCCGGCCGCGGCGTCCTCGCCGAGATCGGTGATCTCGTCGATCTCGAACGTCGCGGACTCCAGGGTCAGGAGTTCCTCGCTCAGGCGCATCGACTCTCCTCCTCTCCAGTGATCGCTTCGGGCAGGGCCACGACGGGTCGCCGTGGCGGGGTCTCGCGGGGGTCGGGGGCCTCGGTGCCGGTCAGCTGGTGCTCGAGCAGCTGCAACTCGAGCATCCGCAGCAGCTCGACGTGCTGCAGGAGGAGCAACTCGATGTGCTCGTGCTGGAACTGCACCAGCCGGCGGCGTCCTGGGCGAGGTCGGGGATCTCGTCGATCTCGAAGCTGCTGTTCTCGAGGGTCAGCAGCTCGTCAGCGAGCGTGGTCATCGGTGCTCCTCTCGGGGGTCTGCGGGGGTGTGCAGGGGTCGGCGGGCATCGGCGTGGGCCGGTGGAGGACGGCGCGGGCCACGGTCGTGGCCTGCGCGAGGTCGGGCGTGGTGAGGTCGACCAGCGCGATCGCGAGGCCCTGTATGCCGAGCGCCCCGGCGATCCGGTCGGCGTCGGTGGCGCGCGTCAGGGCGGCGATGTCGTCGAGGTCGGCCCGCAGGCGCAGGTCGTCGAGACCGATGTGTCGGTGGGCGGTTCGGCTGGTGGCACCCCAGCGCGTCGCCCGCAGCTGGTGGCGCCCGAGGACCTGCGCCAGGGCCGCGACGGCCGCATCGACCCAGGTGAGGCCGAAGGCCGCCGTGGCGAGACGATCGTCGCCCCGCGCGACGAGGGCGACCGGGACGGGGTCGAGATCGGCATACATCTGCACCCTGATCCCCTCGCTCCGGGCGGCCGCGAGCAGGCTGCGCAGGACGGGCAGGTCGTCGGCGGCGGCGCGGGGCACCCGCGCGACGGGCGCGAGGCCGGCGGCGATCCGGTCGATCGCCCGGTGTCCCGCCACGTCGAGGACCGCGCGGGCGGCCGCCAGGGCCGGGGTCGGGGCCGCCCGGAGACCGGCCGTGGTCGGGGTGTGCAGCGCTGCGGCGCTGAGCTGGTCACCGGCCAGGACCGCCGACCGCGGGAGCGCCCAGGGCGTGCCGTCGAGGTGATCGCGTGCCGCGACCAGGGCCTCGCCGGGTCGAGCCGGTCCGGCGCCCTCGACCGAGGCGAGGCGGGCGCCGGGGTCGGGTGTGGGCAGCAGGTCGACGCGGTCGTGGGTGGCGAGGGCGTGCTGCGCGGCGGCGCGTTCGAGCGCTCGCAGCCGACAGTCGAGCACCGTGTCCGTCCCGAATTCGACGTATGCCGCGTCCTCGCAGGCGGGAGCCTGGAGGAGGCCGACCCGGACCGGGATCTGCGGCAGGTCGTCATCGGCGAAGGAGGTCATGATGCCGAGGTGGGCCTGGACCAGGGCGGAGTACCGGGTGTAGGCGGCCTCGTTCGCCTCGTCGGTCTTGGGGCTGGGCACCGGGAGGGCGCTGACCCGGTCCGAGACCGCCGGGTGCGGGCAGTGGTGCTCCGCGCGCGCGGTCAGCGTGGTCGCATCGAGGAAGACCGCTCCGTCGCGGACCTGCGTGGCCATGGTCTGGGAAATGGCCTTGAAGGCCTCGAAGGCGGCCAGAGAGTTCGCGATCAGGCCGGCCGCCGGGGGAAGGACGGCGGCACGTCGGCCGGCGGCCGGGCCGAGGGTGCCCGCGATGAGGACCTGATCGGCGCCGGGCACGGCGTTCTCGGCGAGTCGCAGCAGCGCGCTGGTGATCTCACCCCGGTCGGCGGGATCCTGCCACGGCCCGATCATGATCTCGTCGCCGATCCGGACGACCGGGAGGACGGCCACGCGGCCGGCCTCGGCGCACCGGGCCACACGGAGGATCTCGCCGGTGTGAGCGGCGGTCTCGGTGTGGATGACCAGGTCAACGCCGTCGAGGTCGGCGGACTCGAGGCGGTCGGCCTCGGCGACGCCGGTGGCCGCGGCGCCGACCCCGTTGTCCCGCAGGGCCGCCGCGAGCGCGCCCACGTCATCGGGGTCGCGGCCGGCGACGAGCACCCGACATCGGGTGACGCGGGCGAAACCGGACCCGTCGTCGCCGTGATGCAGCAGGAGCAGGCGCTGATCGGCATACGTGTCGGCGAGGTGTGCGCACTCGTCCTCCCGGACGGGGGGCAGGTCGATGAGCGCGCCCTTCGAGGCGAGTGCGGACACCAACGAGACGACGCTGTCGGCCTGGGCCGGGGGGAGGCCCGCGACGATTTCGTCGAGGGTGTGGGTCCCGTCGAGATGCGGCACCAGCGCGGACAGATAGTGATAGGCACTGCGTCCCCGGACGACATAGTTGACGCCGTCGCGGCGGACGAGGAGGCCGTCCCGGGCCTCGAGGAAGGCGACATCGTGGCGCAGGAGCGGGCGGGCTGGCGCGGTTGGCATGGCGGGACTCCAGTCGTGTGGGGCAGGTGGAATCGAGTCGAGGTGATGACGAGAAGTCGTGAGGCGGACCGGTCAGGTGGCCGCGTGGCTCGACGGTCGTTCAGGCGATGTCGCGTCGGGTGAGCAGACGGCGCGAGACCACGAAGGCCACTCCCGTGTAGGCGAGCAGGACGCCGATCGCCTGTGCGCCGCTGAGATAGTCGACGACTCCGGGCGTTCCGCCCGCGGATTGGAGTGGGGTGCCGAGGCTGCCGACGAGCGAGCCGCTGGCCGAACTCAGCAGGACATACCGCAGCGGTTCCAGCCCGCTCAGCATGCCGGCCAGGCCCGACAGCAGTTGCTCGAACGCCATCGTCCAGATCAGACCGACGGCGATCGCCGTGGTCGCACTCTTGAAGGCGACGGCGAGGGCCATGCCGACAGCCGTCCACGCCAGGGCGATGAGCCAGGCCGCCCCCACCGACGCGAGGAGCGCACCCGCGGAGGGAAGGGCGCGCTCCTCGCCCGCGATGGTCGCGATCGTGAGCGAGGCCACGACGGCGCCGAGGAGGGCGACCGCGGCGATGATCGCGGTGGCGATGGCCGCGGCGACGAACTTGGCCCCGATGACGGCCGTCCGCGAGGGACCCTGGGTGAAGCGCACCTTCCAGGTGCCCCAGCGGTCCTCCGATCCGGTGACCAGGGCGCCGAGGACGAGGAGGACGGCGCCGCCGAAGAGGGGATAGGACCCGAGCGCGGTCTGGTCGAGTCTCGCGGGGAGGACGACGGCGAGCAGGTCGTCGCGGTCCGGGTTGGTCGCCGGATCGAGGGCGAGATAGATCACGTAGGGCACGACGAAGGCGAAGGCCATGACCATGAACGCCCACGTCCCGCCGATGAGGTAGGGCAGGGGGCGTTTGCGCAGAAGGTAGGTCTCGCTGGCGAGGGCGGGATACATCGCGGTCACTCCGTCCAGGTGGGGGCCGGCGCCGAGGCGGTGAGGGCGAAGAAGGCGTCCTCGAGGGATCGATGGCCCCGGGTGAGCTCGGCGAGCTCCGCGTCGGCGACCATCCGTCCGCCTTCGAGGACGATGACCCGGGAGCAGATGTGCTCGATCTCGCTGAGCACGTGCGAGGAGATGACGACGGTGACGCCCTGACCGGCGATCTGGGCGATGAGTGCGCGCATGGCGACCACACCGCCCGGGTCGAGTCCGTTGGTGGGCTCGTCGAGGATGAGGAGCTCGGGGTCGGCCATGAGGGCGGCGGCGACCCCGAGCCGCTGCCGCATGCCGAGGGAGTAACCGGTGACCTTGCGGTCGGCGGCGTCGGCGAGCCCGACCTGGGCGAGGACTCGCTCGACCGCGTCGGCTCCGAGACCGCGGGCCTTGGCCAGAACGGTGAGGTTGACCCGGCCGGTCAGCCCGGGGACGAAGGCGGGGTTCTCGATCATGCTGCCGATGCGGCTCATCGCTTCGGCCGATCCGGGGGCCTGTCCGAGGACGGTGACCCGTCCCCGGTCGGGCCGGACCAGGCCGAGGATGATGCGCAGGAGGGTCGTCTTTCCGGCGCCGTTCGGGCCGAGGATCCCATAGACCTGGCCCGTGCGGACGGTGACGTCGACGTCGTGCAAGGCGGTGGTGGCGCCGAACGTCTTGGCGACGCCGGCGACGTGGACCGCCACCGCGACGGGGCCGTCGTCCGGTGCGGTCCGGGCGCGTTCGCTCTGCGTCATCGCTGGTGCCTTTCCGCTGGGGGAGTGGCTGTCACCAGTGAGCCTTCCCTCGGTCAGGCTCGCGGGCAATGCTTTTCGCGAGCGACAAGGTGCCTGGGCACTTTGTTACCGGACGCGCCACGCCCCGCGGAGGCCGGCGGGTGCCGCCGCGGTCAGCGCGGATGGAGGGCGCGGACCTCGACCGGAGTGCTGCCGGACTTCGGGTCGGTCGCGCCCAACACGACCCATCGGGGGGAGGCGGCCAGGACGGTGCCGGGCCAGATCTCGCTGACCCGGATGCCGTCCGGCGTCGCCGCGTAGGAGCCCGCGCCGTTCCCGTTCAGGGCGGCATACGGCATCGCCGAGACGAACACCGTCCGGCCCGCCTGTGCCGTCACCCCGCCCTCGGCGATGCGCACCGCCGACGACCTCGGGGCGGACGGGTCGGTCAGGTCCTGGATGACGGTCGGGGTGTCCCGCTGGGAGAAGGAACAGGCCAAGGGGCCCTGGACGACGTTCCGCGGGCATTCGATGTGGGAGTAGGGCTTGCCGAGCCGGTGTACCTCGCCGGCCGCGGTCTCGACGGTGACGACCTGCCCGGTCGAGTCGCCCTGGAGGACGAGGAGATCCGACGAACGCCCTTGGATACGGTGGTCGGAGTCGAGATCGGCGGTCCAGGCCTCTTCGCCGGTCGCCAGGGAGATGGCCTCCCAGGTCGAGAGGCCGACGATACGGTCGCCACCCTCGCTGGCCAGGCTCGTCCCGACGGCGACGGGTCCGAGCGCTTCGGCGGCATAGAACCCGTCCCGCTTCCAGCGCACCGTGCCGGTCGTCGCGTCGAGCCCGACGGTGGTCGCGTGCGCTCGATCCCACCGAGCCGTCGCGACGATCGTATGGCGATCCCCGCCGACGATCTCGACATCGTCGCCGGACAGTCCGAAGATCGACACCACGGCGTCCTTCGGCTCCAAGTCGTCCAGCGCGCGCAGCCATCGGGTGCGCCCGGAGGCGAGATCGAGGCCGGCGACGCCCGCCGCCGACGAGGCCTTCGGCTGGCAGATCTCCGGCCGATGGCCGGAGGGGCAGTCGGCGAAGAAGGCGACCGGCACCACGTCGTCGATCGCGAAGGGGCGGGGGATGGCCCGACTCAGGACGCCCGGCGCCAGGTCCTGGCTGAATCCGTCGAGCGTCCAGGCGATCTTGCCCGCGGCCAGATCGACCACCGTCATCGGGAAGTTGACGACCGGGGTCAGGATCAGGTGATCGCCGACCAGCAGGGCCTCGTCGACCGACTTGACCTTCTCGGGGTCGGGCAGGCGCCATACGGGCGGGTCGTCGGCGACGATCCGGATGTCGACCGGGTCGGTGGTCGTGCTGGGGTCGCTCGTCGGCGATGGTGCGGTGGCGCGGTCGGCCGGCGAGGTGCAGGCCGCGGCGACAACGACTCCGGCGAGTGCCGCAGTTCGCAGCACTCGCCGGAATCGGGTGTCGGACAACGGAATCAGACGCGCTTCTCGGCCGGGATGAGCGTGACGTCGACAGCACCGACGGCGTCGGCCGCGGCATACGCGGGCTCGGCGGTGATCCGGCCGGCGGCGCGCAGGTCCGCCGCCGCCACCGTGATGTGGGCGAGCGCGTCATCCGGCCCGGTCAGGGTGATCGCGGTGATCTCCGACCGCATGCCGACCTTGGCCTCCGACTTGGTCCGGCGGACCGCGGCGAGGGCGGCCCCGACGGAGGTCAGGATCGCCGGGTCGCCGCCGGCGGGCAGGTCGTCGACGGTCGGCCAGGGCGCGCGGTGGATCGAACCGTCGTGCCACCACGACCAGACCTCTTCGGTGGCATAGGGCAGGATCGGCGCGAGCAGCCGCAGCAGGACGTCGAGCCCGAGGCGCAGCGCGGCGCGGGCACTCGCCGCGGGACCGTCGCCCTGGCCGCCATAGGCCCGGTCCTTGACCAGCTCGAGATAGTCGTCGCAGAAGGTCCAGAAGAAGGACTCGGTGACTTCCAGGCTGCGGGTGAAGTCCCACGCCTCGAAGCCGGCGCTGGCGCGGGTGACGACGTCGCGCAGCCCGGCCAGCATGGCCAGGTCGAGCGGCTCGGTGACGGCGTCGGCGAGATCGCCGGCGACCTCACCCCAGCCGAGGGCGAACTTCGTCGCGTTGAGCAGCTTGATCGCCAGCCGCCGGCCGACCTTCATCTGCCCGATGTCGTAGGCCGCGTCGGTCCCGAGCCGGCCGCTGGCCGCCCAGTAGCGCACCGCGTCGGAGCTGTGCTCCTTGAGGGTGTCTTCGGGCGTGACGACATTGCCCTTGGACTTGCTCATCTTCTTGCGGTCCGGGTCGAGGATGAAGCCGGAGATCGCGGCATTCGTCCAGGGGATGGAGTCGAACTCCCAGTGCGCGCGCACGACCGTCGCGAACAGCCAGGTCCGGATGATGTCGTGCGCCTGGGGGCGCATGTCCATCGGGAAGAGGTGGCCGAACAGCTCGTCGTCCGAGCGCCAGCCGAGGGCGATCTGCGGGGTCAGTGAGGAGGTCGCCCAGGTGTCGAAGACGTCCGGGTCACCGACGAAGCCGCCGGGCCGGCCGCGCTGGTCCTCGGTGAACCCGGGCGCCGGCTGCGCCATCGGGTCGACCGGCAGCATCTCCTCGGTGGGCAGGATGTAGTTGTCCCACAGCGGTTCTCCGTCGCCGTCCAGGGGATACCAGACGGGGATGGACGGGCCGAAGAAGCGCTGCCGTGAGACCAGCCAGTCGCCGTTGAGGCCGGCCACCCAGTTGGCGTAGCGGCTGCGCATGAAGCCGGGGTGAAAGGCGATCTGCTCGCCGCGGGCGATGAGTTCGGCGTTGAGCTGCGGGTCGCGGCCGCCATTGCGGATGTACCACTGCCGGGTGGTGACGATCTCGAGCGGCTTCTCGCCGCGCTCGTAGAAGTTCGCCTTGCGCTGGGTCGGCGTCGGCTCGCCGTCGAGGTCGCCCGACTCGCGCAGGGCGGCGACGATCGCCTCGCGGGCCCCGTATGCCGTCTTGCCCGCCACCTGCTCGGCATAGAGCCGCTCTCCCGGCGTCCCGATCAGCCACTCGGGGTTCTCGTGGTGCATCCGGCCGGTGCGGGTGATCAGCGAACGGGTGGGCAGGCGCAGTTCGCGCCACCACAGCACGTCGGTCAGGTCGCCGAAGGTGCAGCACATCGCGATGCCGGCGCCCTTGTCCATCTCGGCGGCCGGGTGGGCGAGCACGGGGATCTCGACCCCGAACAGCGGTGAGGTGACCGTGGTGCCGAAGCGGGCGGCATACCGCTCGTCGTCGGGGTGGGCGATCAGGGCGACCACGGACGGGATCAGCTCGGGGCGGGTGGTCTCGATGTGGACGGGGCCGTCGGCGGCGTGGAAGGCGACCCGGTGGTAGTGGCCGGGGTAGTCACGCGCCTCCAACTCGGCCTGGGCGACCGCGGTCTGGAAGGTGACATCCCACAGGCCCGGCGCCTCGGACTGGTAGGCCTCGCCGCGCTGGACGTTGCGGATGAAGGCCCACTGACAGATCGCGCGGGAGCGGTCGTCGATGGTGCGATAGGTCTGGTCCCAGTCGAAGGAGAGGCCGAGGCGCCGGAAGAGCGACTCGAAGCTCTTCTCGTCCTCGATGGTCCGCTCCTCGCAGAGCTCGAGGAAGTTGCGCCGGCTGATCGGCTGCTCGTCGGCGGACTTCAGCGAGCGGGCGGTGCCGCGGTGCGGCGGCTCGTAACCCTCGGCATACGGCAGGGTCGCGTCGCCGCGCACGCCGTAGAAGTTCTGCACCCGCTTCTCGGTCGGCAGGCCATTGTCGTCCCAGCCGATCGGATAGAACACCTCCTTGCCCCGCATCCGCTGGTAGCGGGCCATGCAGTCGGTGTGGGTGAAGGAGAAGACGTGCCCCATGTGCAGGCTGCCGCTCGCGGTCGGCGGCGGGGTGTCGATCGCGAAGATCTGCTCGCGGGGGAGGGTCAGGGCGCGGGCCCGGTCGAAGGCGAAGGTGCCCTGCTGCTGCCATACGACCCCCCACTTCTCCTCGAGGCCGTCGAGCGTGGGCCGCTCGGGGATGGCACGAGGCGTGGCGGGGGTGGTGGTCATGGTCCCGGATTCTTTCATTCCGTATGCCGTGCCCTCGACCACCTTTCGCCACGGCTCGCAACGCCCGCCCGTCGTCTCAGGTCTGCTCCGCCGGGTGCAGACGCGGATCGTCTGCCGCGTGCTTGCTACCGTCGCGGCCGTGGACTCCCGTCTCCCGCACCCGGTTGTCGGTGGGACGTTCGCCTCGCCGGTGCCGCCGGGCGACGGGTGGCCGGGCGACCCGGCGGACGCGTCGACTCCGGTGGCCCGGTCGGATGCGGAGGTGGTCGCGCTGGCGTCCGGGGCGTCGTCCGTGAGTGAGCTGGCGGCGCGGGTCTCGGTGTGCCGGGCCTGCCCGAGGCTGGTGGAGTGGCGGGAAAGCGTTGCGCGGGAACGCAAGCGGGCGGCATACGGGCAGGAGCCGTATTGGGGTCGACCCGCGCCGAGCTTCGGCGACCCGGATCCGCGCATCCTCATCGTGGGACTGGCGCCGGCCGCACACGGGGCGAACCGGACCGGACGGATGTTCACCGGCGACCGCTCCGGCGACTGGCTGTATGCCGCACTCCACCGGGCCGGGTTCGCCGACCGGCCGACGTCGGTCGCCGCCGGCGACGGCCTCACGCTGACCGGGGTGCGGATCACGGCCGCCGTCCACTGCGCGCCGCCGGACAATGCGCCGGAGGCGGGGGAGCGGCATACGTGCGCGCCGTGGCTGGATCGGGAACTGGAGTTGCTCACGGGCGTGCGGGTGCTCGTCGCGCTCGGCGGGATCGGCTGGGACGCAGCCATCGGTGCCGCCCGGCGGCTCGGGTGGACGGTCCCGCGGCCGAAGCCGCGCTTCGGCCACGGTGCCGTCGCGACCCTCGTCCGCGGGGATGGCGTGGTGGTGCGGCTGGTCGGGAGCTACCACGTGAGCCAGCAGAACACCTTCACCGGGCGGCTGACCGCGCCGATGCTCGACGCGGTGTTGTCGCAGGCTCGGGCACTGGCTTTCGCGGCCGGGTGATGGGCGGCGGGGCGGTCACCTGGCCGTATGCGGCAGAAGACGATCCGGCCTTCTGGTGACCCCGACACCGAGCCGGATGCGGCTCGCGCCGCTCAGGGCGCGGGCGGCAGAATGTCCTGCTGCGCCGGGAGATTCGCGACGCCGACGGGGCAGGTCAGGCCGTTGGGGCCGTGGTTGCAGTAGCCCGCCGGGTTCTTGTGGAGGTACTGCTGGTGGTAGTCCTCGGCATACCAGAACGGCCCCACGTCATCCGCGGAGGCGAGTTGGGTGGTGATGTCGCCCAGCCCGCTCTGGGTGAGTTCGCCCTGGAAGGCGGCCCGGGTGGCGCGGGCGGCGGCCTCCTGGCTCGGAGTGGTCCAGAAGATCGCCGAGCGGTACTGCGTCCCGACGTCGTTGCCCTGCCGGTTCGCGGTCGTCGGATCGTGGTTCTCCCAGAACGCCTTGAGGATCAGGTCCGGCGTCGTCGCCGCCGGGTCGTAGGCGACGAGGACGCTCTCGGTGTGCCCGGTGCGGCCGGTGCACGTCTCCTCATACGTCGGATTCGGCGTGAAGCCGCCCATGTAGCCGACCGCTGTCGTCACCACGCCCGGCAGCCGCCACATGATCCGCTCGGCACCCCAGAAGCAGCCCATGGCGACATGGACGACGTCGGTCCCCTCCGGCCACGGCCCCTCCAGCGGCGTATGCAGCACCTCGTGCTGCCGCGGCACCCGGAAGGTCCGCTCGGCTCGCCCCGGCAGGGCGCTCTCGCGGGTGGGCATCGGCTGGGCCTTGCGGAAGGAGAACATGCCGGTCCCAACGTTTCGTGGCGGCGCCGGATTCCGTATGCCGCGCCGGCCCGCTCGCGGACCGCGGAACGGCGCGCCCGGTCGGAACCGGGCGCGCCGTGGCTCCGGGGGAGCCCCCGCTACCCCCGTGCCCATCCGCGTCGGGAGTGGTGCGTTGTCTCCCGAGCGGTCATCTTGCGGTCGTCTGCCGTGCCGCTCCTCAGGTCGTCGTCGCCGAGACCCCGCGACGTCGGCGGATGGTGGTGTCCGCCGTGGTGAACGCCGTGTCGACGAGGACACCGATCAGGAGGATCCCGATCATCAGCGCGATCATGTAGGCGGGCTGGCCGAGCTCGCGGCTGTTGGACAGGAACGCGCCGAGGCTGGGTCGGTTGGCGATGGCGACGATGAGTTCGCCGGCGAGCAGGGAGCGCCAGGCGAACGCCCAGCCCTGTTTCAGGCCCGAGACGATGCTCGGCAGGGCCGCGGGGAGGATGACGTGCCGATAGAGCGCGAGGCCGTTGGCGCCGAGGTTGCGACCGGCGCGGATCAGCAGCGGCGGGACGTAGTCGACGCCGCTGATGACGCCGTTGGCGATCGACGGGACCGCCCCGATGAGGATGACGAAGAGGATCGCCTTCTCGCTCAACTGGAACAGCAGGATCGCGAGTGGGAACCAGGCGATCGACGGCATCGTCTGCAGGCCGGTGATGAGGGCGCCCACCCCGGAGCGCAGCGGACGCCACCGCGAGGTCGCGACTCCGAGCGCGAGACCGATGACCGACGCGATGGCGAATCCGATGACCCCGCGAGTGACGGTGATGCCCGTCGCGTGCCAGAAGGTGGCCTGGGTCAGCTGGTGGGCGAACTCACCCAGAGCGCTGCGCGGGGAGGGCAGGACGTATTCCGGCTTGAGCTTCAGCGTGACGACGAGTTGCCAGAAGGCGAGGAAGAGGCCGACGGCGGTCAGCTTCGGCCAGGTCCCGGCCCACAGCCGTGAGCGCCACGACGTCGTGGTGACGGCCGTGTCGAGGGCGTCGAGGCCCTTGAGTTCGGCGGCGAGGGTCGGCGTCGGGTCTGCCGCGAGGGCCGCGGAGATCTGGAGTTCATCTGTTGACGGTGCTTGGGCGAGGTCAGTGCTGCCGGGCATGACGGGCCACCTCCTTGCGCAGGGCCGCGGTGATCTCGCCGCTGGCCGCCGTGACATCGGGATCGCTGAAACTGCGCGGGCGCGGCAGGTTCACCGGGAAGTCCGCGACCACGCGGCCGGGACGGGAGGAGAGCAGGATCACCCGGTCGCCGAGGCGGACGGCCTCGCGGACGTTGTGGGTGACGAAGAGGATGGTCAGTCCGCGCGCCTGCCAGATCGACTCCAGTTCGTCGTGGAGCAGGTCGCGGGTCATCGCGTCCAGCGCGCCGAACGGCTCGTCCATGAGCAGGACCTTGGACTCGGTGGCCAGCGTCCGGGCGATCGCCACCCGCTGTCGCATGCCGCCGGACAGTTCGTGCGGGCGCTTGTGGAGGACATCGCCGAGGTGCACGGTGTGCAGGTAGTCCGCGGCCTTCCCCTCGCGCTCGGCCTTCCCGACCCCGGCGAGGCGCAGCGGCAGGGCGACATTGTCGAGGGCCGAGAGCCACGGGAGCAGGGCGTGCTCCTGGAACATGAGCGTGGGTCGTGACGCCACGCCGATCTCCCCGGCCGATGCGGAGTCGAGCCCGCTGACGAGGTTGAGCAGCGTGGACTTCCCGCACCCCGAAGCCCCGACGATGCAGAGGAACTGGCCCGTCGGGACGGCGAGTTCGATCCGATCCAGGGCCAGTCCCTGAGGGCCACCCCCGTACCGCTTCGACACGCCCCGGAGGGTCACGGCATACGACTCATCGGCGCCGGGCGCGACGACGGGCGGCGTGTCGGACAGGAGGGCGGTCACGACGCGACCTGAGGTCTGCCGGCGGCCTGAAGGACCGAGTTGAGCAGGGTGAGGTCGACGAGTTTCGCCAGATCCGGCTTGGTGGTGAGGATGCCGACGGCGAAGGCGTGGTCGGCGCCGGTGGCGATGGCGCTCGCGGCCGGGTCGTTGGTGAACTCGAGGTTCTTCCACGCGCTCGCGATGACCTCGGGGGCGAGTGCCTTCCCGGAGACCTTGGCGATGACATCGCCGACGTCCTTCTGCGCCTTGGCGGTCGAGGAGGCGATGAACGCCTCTGCGTCGAGTTGCCCCTCGAGGAGCGCCTTGACCGTGTCCGGGTGATCGGCCAGGAATGTCGGGTTGACGGCGAGGACGGTGGTCGGGAACTTCCCGCCGGGCCAGAGGGTCTTCTCGTCGACGAGCACGTGGCCACCGAGGGCGACGAGCCGGGTGACATAGGGCTCGGGCACCCAGGCGCCGTTGATCGCCTTCTGCCCGAACGAATCGAGAATGGTCGAATTGTCCTGGGGGGTGACGGTGACGTCGCCGCCACCCTGGAGATCGGTGGTGAAACCCTTCTCCTTCAGGTAGAACCGCAGCGCGATGTCCTGGGTGTTGCCGAGCTGCGGGGTGGCGATCTTCTTGCCCCTCAACTGCTCGGGCGAGGTGATCGAGCTGTCGACGACCAGCGCGCTGCCGCCGAGGGCCGCGCCGGCGACGACCCGGATGGCCTGGCCGCCCGAGTTGAGATAGGCCGAGGTGGCGGGTCCCGGGCCGACGTAGGTCGCGTCGATGGCGCCGGACTTGAGGGCCTCCATGGCCGCCGGGCCGGCGTTGAAGGTCGAGACCTTCAGCGCGGTCGCGCCGAGGTGCTTGGTGTAGAAGCCCTCCGCGTCCGCGACGATCGGGACGGCGTGGGTGACATTGGGGAAGTAGCCGAGGCGCACGTCTTTGGGTGCCGAGGCGCTGGTGGCGGCGGTGCCGCCGCTGGTCTTGGAGTCCGAGGACGAGCCGCAGGCGGTCAGGCCGGTGACGGCGATGAGGCCGACGAGGGCGGTGGCCGTGCGGGTGACGGTGCTCATGGTGGTGCGATCCCTCCCGGGTTAGGTGGCTACAGCGGTGAAACATACCGGAGAAGTAGGAAATAGCGAAACGTCAGTCGCGATGTCGGCCCCACATCGCGGCCACACCTCGCGAGCTACCGCTTGGTAAGTGGGGTGATCACCCGACTTACCAGGCGGTAGCCGGGGCTTTGGGCCGCGAGGTGGCGACGTGGAGCGAGCGACGTGGAGCCAAGCGCTGAGGAGCGGAGCGAGGTCAGGACAGGCCGGGGAAGGGCTCCAGGGGCAGGCCCCAGTCGTCGGCGAGGAGGGCCACCTCGGCGAGCCAGTCCGCGCCGACCACCACGTCGCCGCGCGCCGCGGCGATCTGCCCATCGGACGCGTGAGTGCCGGATTCGGTCGCGGTGGTGAGGGCGGCGGCATACGCGGCGACGAGCCCCCGGACGAGATACTCCGCGAGCCGGCGGGCGCTGTCGTCGTCCTCGACGGACAACGGCAGCCGGTATGCCGACGGCGCCGGCGGTGCCGCCGCTCCGGCCGCGCTCTCCTGGGTGAGGGCGAGTCCCCGGACCGACTCGAGACTCGCGGCGGCCGCGGTGCGCACTCGCCCGTGGGTCCGTGCGGCGACGACCTCGAGGCCATAGACGGCGGCCCGGCTGGCCGCGAGGAAGGGGAGGACGACCGTGGGCGCGGACAGCCGCGGCAGCCCGCCGGCTCCGGGGGTGCCCGGCGCCTCGCTCGAGGTCTCGGGCGATGCGCTCGCCGGGTCCGGCGTGCTGGTCGACGTGTCGCTCGGGGCGTCGGGCGATGTGCTCGACGTGTCGCTCGCGTGGTCGGGCGTGGCGCTCGACGACGCGCTCGGGGCGGCGGACGAGGTGCCCGGCGTGCCCGCGCCCGAGTCCACGGAGGCGAGCGCACGGCATACGACGGTGCGGGCCGCGGCGAGCGCGGCGAGGCTCGGCAACAGGTCGAGGGGGGCGTCGGCATACAGCCGCCCGACGAGGACGATCGCCGCCTGCTCGCGCGCGAGGACCGACCCGGGCAGGGTCGTCGCGGACGGCGTGGACCCCGTCGGCCGCGCGAGGAGGTCCGCGGGAACCGCCTTGCGCCGCAACGCACTGTCGAGGACGGCGGCCTCCCGGGCATGCACCGCGGCGAAGGCCGCGGACCGGGACCCGCCGGCCCCGGCGCCGAAGGCGTCCGCGAGGACCTGGGTGCCGTGGAGCAACTCGAGCAGCCCGCTCTCGCCCGGGATCGGCGTCCGCTTCGGGATCAGGGGGATCGAGGGCGCGTGTTCCTCGAGGTGGATGCCACAGCCCGTCAGGCCCGCCACCCCGGCGAGACCGACGACGACCCGGCGACGCGATGGACCGCTCCCCGACTGCACCCGCCGATGATGGCATGCCGCTCCCGTCGGGAACGCCGCCGCCACGTCCGGCGCTTAGAGTGGGAGGTCACACGTCAAGAGAGGACTCCGGTCGATGAGTACGCAGCAGGAGGTGACGGCCCTCGTGGGGCCGATCGCCGCCGCGCACGGCCTGGTCCTCGACGCTCTCGACATCACGGCCGCCGGCCGGCGCCGGCTCGTGCGCGTCACGCTCGACCGGGCACCCGACGTCGGGCCCGGCGGCTGGGCGACGACGCCGACGCCGCCGCTGTCCCTCGACGACGTCGCCGAGGCCAGCCGGGAGGTCGGCACCGCCCTGGACAGCTCATCGGCGCTTGGGGAGGCGCCGTATGTCCTCGAGGTCAGCTCGCCCGGCGTCGGGCGGCCGCTGCGCGAGCCCCGGCACTTCCAACGCAACATCGGGCGGCTGCTGGCCGCGCGAACCGACGGCGGCGAAGTCACCGGCCGAATCGTCCGGGCGAACGCCGCCGACGTCGTGGTCGCGATCGCCGACCCCGCCGGCGTGCTCACCGAGACCACCCTTCCGTATGCCGCACTGACCCGCGCGCACGTCGAGGTCGAGTTCGGTTCGGGACCCGACGAGGACGACGCGACGCAGGAGAGGACCTGACGATGGACATCGACCCGGCACAACTGCGGGCGCTCGAACACGAACGCGGCATCTCCGTCGAGGTGCTCGTCGACGCGATCGAGAAGGCCCTCGTCATGGCCTACGACAAGACCGACGGGCATTACCGGAACGCGCGCGCGGAACTCGACCGCAAGACCGGACGGGTGACGATCTGGGCGCGGGAGGCGTTCCTCGTCGAGGAGCCTGCGGCGGACGACGAGGCGGTCGGGCCCGACGGGGACCGTCCGCGTACCCGCACCGAACTCGGACCCGAGTTCGACCACACGCCCGACGATTTCGGGCGGGTCGCCGCGGCGACCGCACGGCAGGTCATCGTCGGGCGCCTGCGGGAGATCGAGGACGAGCAGATCCTCGGGGAGTTCAAGGGCCGGGAGGGCGACATCGTCGCCGGGGTCGTCCAGCAGAGCGCGAGTCCGCGCTATGTCACGGTGAGCTTCGGCTCGGTCGAGGGGATTCTGCCGCTCGCCGAACAGGTGCCGGGCGAGAGCTACAAGCACGGCGACCGGATCCGCTGCTATGTCGTGGCGACGAAGCGCGGCCCACGGGGGCCGCAGATCGACCTGTCCCGCACCCACCCCAACCTCGTCAAGAAGCTCTTCGCCCTCGAGGTCCCCGAGGTCGCGAGCGGGGCCGTCGAGATCGCCTCACTCGCCAGGGAGGCCGGCCACCGGACCAAGATCGCGGTCGCGACCAAGGTGCCGGGGCTCAACGCCAAGGGGGCCTGCATCGGCCCGATGGGCGCCCGGGTCCGGGCGGTCATGACCGAACTCGGCGGGGAGAAGATCGACATCGTCGACTACTCCGACGACCCGGCGGAGTTCATCGCCGCCGCCCTGTCCCCGGCCCGCGTCGCGTCGGTGACGATCGTCAGCCCCAAGGAGCGCAGCGCGCGGGTGATCGTCCCCGATTACCAGCTCTCGCTGGCGATCGGGCGCGAAGGCCAGAACGCCCGGCTCGCCGCGAAGCTCACGGGCTGGCGGATCGACATCCGTCCGGACGTCGAGAGCGCGGCCGCCGGCGGCACGACCCGACCGTCGCACCGGGCCTCGCCGGCCGAGGGCGC
>JBDIAJ010000050.1:0-25363 GCA_039812345.1 Nostocoides sp.
CTCACTCGGGGGGCTCCGCCCCCCAAGTTCCCCCCGAAAGGCGACGCGCGGGTCAGGTCCGCGGCTACCGCCTGGTAAGTGGGGTGATCACCCCACTTACCAGGCGGTAGCTCACGCCTTGGACCATTCGGCGGCTCACGCCTTGGATCATTCCGCAGCCCCACGTGCGGGGAAATTGGGGCTGTCGCACCAGCCGCGTGGACAGCAGCCGCCGATCAGGGGCGGCGCGAGCGATCGGCCCAGCCGGCCGCCCTACGGCGCCGCGCCCTCCCCGACCAGCCCGTCGATCGACTCACGGATCAGGTCGGCGTGCCCGGTGTGGCGGGCATACTCCTCGATGCAGTCGACGATCACGCGGCGCAGGTTGAACGGCTCCCCGCCGCCGGAGTCAGCGATCAGACGATCGAGGCCACCGTCGGCCAGCGCCTCGGCCGTGGCCACCTCCGAGCGGGCGACGGCGGCCAGCCACAGGTCCTGCAGGTGCTCCGGCGTGTCCTCGCCGGCCGACTCGAAGTCCCAGTTGTCGTTCTGCGCCAACGGCTCCCAGACGGCAGGGTAGGCGCGGCCGAGCACCTGGTGGGTGAAGTAGTGGTCCTCGACGAGGGCGAGATGCTTGATCAGCCCGGCGAGCGTCAGGGTCGACGGGGCCAGCGTCCGGTTCATCGCGTCCTGGTCGAGGCCGAAGCACTTCCACGCGAAGGTGCGCCGGTTGCGGTGCAGGATCGCCAGCAGGGCCTCGACCTCGGTCGGTGCGGCGGGGATGGGGCGGCTCGGCATGATCGGCTCGGTCACCGCCCCAGGCTAGGCATCCCCGGCCCGGTGATTGTTGTCGAGCGGCCCCGCGACATCCGCCGCCCCTCGAGCGAGGAGCCGGTCAGCGGGACCCGTCCAAGGGAGCCGGTCAGTGGGCGCCGGTCAGTGGGCGCCGGTCAGTGGGCGCCGGTCAGCGGACGCCGGTCAGCGGACGCCGGTCGCCAGCCGGCGACGGCGGTCGAGCCGGCCGACCCAGTACGCGACCCACCCCGCGGCGGCGAGCCCGCCGACCCCGAGGGTCACACTCGCCACGGCCAGCGACGCGCCCGCGGCGAGGGCGCTGACCAGGAGTGGTCCGCCCGTGGCCCCGATGTCACCACACAGCCGCCACCCGCCGAGGTACTTCGCCCGGTGCAGCACCGGTGCCGTGTCGGCGCCGAGGGTCATGACGATGCCCGAGCCCAGGCCGTTGCCCACCGCCATCAGGATGGCGACCCACAGCACCGCGCCGAACCCGTGCGCCAGCGGCAGCACGACGAGCCCGGCGGCCAGGGCCAGCGCCGTCGGCACCGCCACCCGGGCCCGTCCCCGCCGGTCCATCACCCACCCGGCCGGATAGAACAGGAGGATCTCCACCGCCGACCCGATGGCGAACAGCACCGAGACCCGCGCCGGGGACAGGCCGATGTGGTCGGCCCACAGCGGGACGACCGAGATCCGGATCGCTCGAAGCGCCGAGATCGCCGTCGCCCCGAGGCCCACCGTCGCGAGCGTATGCCGATGTGCCCCCAGCACCGCCCACAGCGTCGCCGGGTCACCCCGGGAGGCCTCTCGGGCGTCCGCCCCCAGGTCGGGGACCCGCAGGACTAAGGCCAGCGCGCACAGCGACGCGACGAGGCTGAGGACGAACGCCGCCCGCATACCCCACTGGGCGACGACCAGCGACGCGAGCACCGGCCCGAGGAAGCCCCCGATCCGATGCGATCCGCCGAGGGTCGAAAGCGCCCGGGCCCGCAACTCCGGCGGGACGGCGTCGATCATGAACCCTTGACGGGCGAGCAGGAAGACGCTCCACGTCATGCCCGTCAGCAGGGTCGCCGCGGCGAGCACGCCCACAGTCGGCGCCCAGCCCGCCACGCCCGCGGCCAGCGCCCCGAAACCGGAGGCGACGATCATCGCCCGGCGTTCGCCATAGCGGCTGATCAGCGTCCCCGCGGGCAGTGACGTCATCAACTGACCGATGCCGAGCAGGCCGACGACGAACGCCGCGCCGCCGACACCGGCGCCGAGCTGCCGGGCGAGCAGGGGCACGACCGGGATGGCCGCGCCATACCCGAGCCCCTCGAGGATCGTCGGACCGTATGCCGCGACCGCCACCGACCGCAGCCGGAACGGCGCGACCTCGACCGCCCGGTCCGCCTGCGGCGTCACGGCTGGCGGCGGAAGCGTGTCCACGCCGCCGGGTCGGCCATCGTCCCGGCACCGACACGTCGGAACACGTGCCGGTCGTGCAGCCGGCTCGCGCGTCCCGCCCAGAACTCGACCTCGTCCGGGACGATCCGGAACCCGCCCCAGCGCGGCGGCACCGGCACATCGGACACGCTCCCGGTGTCGGGCCAGCGGGCGGCCAGCTCGGCATACCGCTGCTCGAGCTCCTCGCGGCCGGCGGCCGGCTGCGACTGCTCGGATGTCCAGGCGGAGATCCGCGAGCCCCAGGGACGGGTGGTGAAGTAATCGGCGACCTGGCCCCGGTCGAGTTCCTCCGCCCGCCCGCGCAGCCGGATGGCCCGGAACATCGCCGGCCAGGTCAACGTCAGCGCGGCGACCGCGTTGGCCGCCAGCTCGCTGCCCTTGGCCGAGTCGAGGTGGCAATAGAAGCCGAGCCCCTCGGGCTCGACGACCCGCAGCAGGACCGTCCGAACGTTGGGCCGCCCGTCGGCGTCCACCGTCGCGACGGCCATCGCCGTCGGCTCCGGGACATCGTCGGCGACACGCGCCCGCCCCGACGCGGCCTCGAGCCACGCGAGGATCAGGTCGTATGGCGCCTCCGGCACCTCCGCCTCGGTGAGCCCGTCCCCGGTGTAATCGACTCGCTCCACGCCCGTGCGCTCCATACGGCCAATGTAGGACCGGCCACCGACAGTCGCGCCGTACGCGAGGCGTTCTCGTGCGTGCGGTGCGCCCACGAACAGAGACCCGCGTCACGTGCGGTCGCGCGGCCGTGCACAATAGGCACGCCGACACCCAGGCCCACCACCTCACCGACGGGGGTTTCCATGAGTGACAACGAGGTCAAGCACGGACTCGAAGGCGTCATCGCGTTCGAGACGGAGATCGCCGAGCCCGACAAGGAGGGCGGCGCACTGCGCTATCGCGGCGTCGATCTGAAGGATCTCGTCGGTCAGATCAGCTTCGGCCAGGTGTGGGGGTTGCTGGTCGACAACGAACTCGGGCCCGGCCTGCCGCCCGCGGAGCCGTTCCCCCTCCCGGTGCACACCGGCGACATCCGCGTCGACGTCCAGTCGGCACTGTGCCAGCTCGCGCCGCTGTGGGGCTTCCGGCCGTTGCTCGACATCACCCCCGAGCAGGCCCGGGAGGACCTCGCCCGCGCCTCGGTCATGGCGATGTCGTTCATCGCCCAGTCGGCCCACGGCCTCGGGACACCGATGGTCCCGCAGAGCCGGGTCGACGAGGGCAAGACCATCGTCGAGCGGTTCATGATCCGCTGGCGGGGCGAGCCGGACCCGGCGCACGTCGAGGCCATCGATGCCTACTTCACCTCCGCGGCCGAGCACGGGATGAACGCCTCGACGTTCACCGCCCGGGTGATCGCCTCCACTGGGGCCGACGTCGCCGCGTGTCTGTCCGGGGCCGTCGGTGCCCTGTCCGGGCCGCTCCACGGTGGCGCCCCCTCCCGCGCCAAGCACATGATCGAGGGTGTCGAGCAGTCGGGGAACGCCGAGACCTATGTCCAGGGTGTCTTCGATCGCGGCGAGCGACTCATGGGCTTCGGGCACCGCGTCTACCGCGCCTACGACCCCCGCGCCGCCGTCCTGCGTGACACCTGCAAGCGGCTCGGCGCGCCGCGCTACGAGGTCGCGCTGGAGTTGGAGAAGGCGGCGATCGCCGCGCTCGCCGAGCGCTACCCGGAGCGCAAGATGGAGACCAACGTCGACTACTGGGCGGCCGTGCTGCTCGACTTCGCCGACGTCCCGAGCGCGATGATGACCCCGCTGTTCGTCTCCGCCCGCACCGCCGGCTGGGCCGCGCACATCCTCGAGCAGAAGAAGACCGGGCGCCTGATCCGGCCCTCGGCGAAGTACATCGGCGAGGGCCCGCGCCCCCTGTCCGCGGTCAGGGGCTACCGTCCACACACGGCCTGACGACGCGTCCGCGGGATGGCCCTGCGGCATACGTGACACGGCGCCCCTCCCGGGTCTCGGGAGGGGCGCCGTGGGTTCGTCGGGCGGTCAGCGGCCGCGGTAGCCGGGGACCGGCGGGTTGAAGACGTCGAGCGTCCACGCGTCGAACTTCTTCAGCCAGGTCTTGATGCGGATCATGGGAGGCACCTCTTTCGTTGGGGCGGTGTGCATTCGGTGTTGCACTCCCTTGTGGCACCACCATCAGTGTGCGCGCCCCGGGACCGCGGATTCAAGCGCGGAATGCCCGATATGACTGGATTTTCTGGATTCCATGCTTATTTCGTATGCTGGGTGCTCGCCAACCACACGGAGTCGGCCGGCCCGTCCGCGAGCCGGGACGTGGCGCCGGTCACCCGAGTCGCTTTGGGAGACTGAGGCACGTGACTGCCACACCGCTGACCGACCTACGACTCCCCGACGACCTGCGTCCGGCCGACGGACGCTTCGGCTGCGGCCCGTCCAAGGTCCGCCCGGAGCAGGTGTCCGCCCTCGCGGCCATCGGCACCACCGTCCTCGGCACCTCCCACCGCCAGGCGCCCGTCAAGAACCTCGTCAAGGACGTCCGCGAGGGCCTCGCGCAGCTGTTCTCGCTGCCGGAGGGCTACGAGGTCATCCTCGGCAACGGCGGCTCGACCGCGTTCTGGGACATCGCCGCGTTCGGCCTCGTCCGCGACCGGGCCCAGCACCTGAGCTTCGGCGAGTTCAGCAACAAGTTCGCCTCGGTCACCAAGGCGGCCCCCTTCCTCGGCGACCCGACGGTCGTCAAGGCCGACCCGGGGAGCCGGAGCGCGGCATACGCCGAAGCGGGTGTGGACGTCTATGCCTGGCCGCACAACGAGACCTCGACCGGCGTCATGGCGCCGGTCCAGCGGGTCGCGGGTGCCGACGCGGACGCGCTCGTCCTCATCGACGCCACGTCGGGCGCCGGCGGGCTGCCGGTCGACGTGAGCCAGGCCGACGTCTACTACTTCGCCCCGCAGAAGTGCTTCGCCTCCGACGGCGGGCTGTGGCTCGCGCTGTTCTCCCCCGCCGCCCTCGCCCGGGTCGAGGAGATCGCCGCGAGCGGCCGCTGGGTGCCCGATTTCTTCAGCCTCCCGACGGCGATCGACAACTCCCGCAAGGAGCAGACCTACAACACCCCCGCGGTCGCCACGCTGGCGATGATGGCCGAGCAGGTGCGCTGGATGAACGACAACGGGGGTATGCCGTTCACCACCGGCCGCACCGCCGACTCCTCCTCGCGCCTGTATGCCTGGGCCGAGGGCTCCGACATCGCGACCCCGTTCGTCGCCGACCCCGACGCCCGCTCGCACGTCGTCGGGACGATCGACTTCGCCGACGGCGTCGACGCCGCGGCCATCGCGAAGGTGTTGCGCGCCAACGGGATCGTCGACACCGAGCCCTACCGCAAGCTCGGCCGAAACCAGTTGCGGATCGCGATGTTCCCCGCCGTCGACCCCGACGACGTCAGCCGTCTGACCGCGGCGATCGACTACATCGCCGAACGCCTCTGACGCCGCCCCGACCCGGCGCTACGCGGAGGTGACGAGCGCCACCCATCGGGCCGCCGAGGCCGCGTGGGACGATGAACGGCATGGGTGAGGACTACCTGTCGATCACGTCCAAGACCTGCCGGGAATGCGGACAACCGGTCGCGCCCGACCGCGGCGCCGAGGGTGGCGAGTCAGGTGACGGCGCCGATCTGGACGATCTGGACTGGACCGAGTTCTGCCCGAGCCCGAACTGCCCCGCCAAGACGGAGGCGTGACCCCCGGACTGTCCCGGGGCCTGACCCCGTCCTGCCGCGCCCACCGCGCGCCACACGGTCCGGGTGGGCCTCCTGACTGACCGTCAGCGGGCCGCCTCCGGCACCGGCGGACGCACCCCGCTCGTCGTGATCCGAAGGTGCGGGCGGTCGTGGACGGCGATGCTCACGCGCAGCCGCGCCGAGCGCCGCAGGTAGGCCGCCACGCCGGCGAGCGTGATCCCGAGGGCGAGCGGGCCGATGCCGATCGTCCAGCGCGGGCCGAGGGTGTCACCGATCCACCCGATCACTGGCGCCCCGAACGGCGTGCCGCCCATGAAGATCGCCATGTAGAGCGCCATCACCCGGCCCCGCATCGTCGGGTCGGTCCGCAACTGGACCATCGCGTTCGCCGTGGTCAGCGCGGTGAGCGCGGCGAGGCCGACGGGGATGAGGGTGAGGGCGAACACGGCATACGTCGGAGCGAGCGCGGAGGCGGTCGCCGCGATCGTGAAGCCGATCATGGCGCCGACGAGGTGCCGCAGCCGGGGGTTGGCCCGCCGGGCCGACAGCAGCGCCGCCGAGAGTGACCCGATCGCCATGATCGAGCCGAGGAGACCGTATTCGGTGGGGCCCTTGCCGAATGCCTTCGTCGCCATCAGCGCCATCGTGATCTGGAAGTTCATGCCGAACGTCCCGAGGACGAACACCAACCCCATGATCAGCTTCAGGTCGGGCCGACCGCGGACGTAGGCGAACCCCTCGCGGATCGACCCCCGCCCGGCCGCCCGCGGCGCCGGCATCAGCGCCCGGCGGTCGAGCAGCGCGAGCGCGCCGAGGACCGCACCGAAGGTCGCCGCGTTGAGCAGCAGGGCGATCCCGGTCCCCCACCACGCGATGACCAGGCCGGCGACACCCGGGCCGACGAGCCGGCCGGCGTTGAACGAGGCGGAGTTGAGCGCGACGGCGTTGGCGAGCCGGTCGGTCGGGACCATCTCGGAGACGAAGACCTGCCGCGCCGGATTGTCGAACGCGGTCGCGACCCCCTGCGCCAGCGCGAGGAGGTAGATCTGCCACAGCTGGGCGGTGCCGGTGACGGCGAGCAGGCCGGTGACCAGCGAGACCAGGCCGAGCGCGGTCTGGGTGATCATGAGCAGGCGCAGGCGCGGCATCCGGTCGACGAGCACGCCGGCCCACGGCGCGAGGAGGAGGAAGGGGAGGAACTGCAGCCCGGTGACGATGCCGAGGGCGCTGGCGGAGTGGGCGGTCAGCTCGGTCAGGACGAGCCAGTCCTGCGCGACCCGCGCCATCCACGTCCCGATGTTGGAGACGAGGGCGCCGACGAACCAGATCCGGTAGTTGCGGATCCCGAGCGAGACGAACGTCGGACTCACTGCTGGGCGACCTTACGCAGGATCGCGGCCGCCTCGGCGAGCACCCCTTGTTCGTATGCCGTCAGCTCCCCCACCCGGGAGACCATCCATCCGTCCCGGGCCGCCCGGGTCTCGACGAGGAGCGCTCGCCCGGCGTCGGTGAGGGAGACGATGACGCACCGGCCGTCGTGCGGAGCGGGAGTCCGGTCGACCAGGCCGCGCTCGGCGAGGCCGTTGACCGTGCGGGTCATGCTCGGGGCCGAGACCTTCTCGATGTCGGCGAGCTCCCGCGGGGTCCGTTGCGCCTCCTCCAACCGAACGAGGACGGAGAACTGGTGCGGCGCCAGCGCGCTCGTGCTCTCGAAGCGCACCCGACGCGAGATCCGCATGCACGCCAGCCGCAGCTGGGTGGCGAGTTCGCTGACGTCGAGGTTCTGATCCGGCACGGATACTTAGCTTAGCTCATTACCTCAGCTAATGGAATCTCCAGATCAGACCCGACGAGGACCGGAGCTGGGCGCGCGCCCTGCTCGCCGAGTGTGGGGAGAACGTACGAGATTGGGGCGTCAACCCGGCGGTCTCGGCGCAGAACCCCACACTCGGCGCAGAACCCCACACTCGGCGAGCGGGTAGGCGCGGTGGGCCGGACCAGCGGCGGGGGTCGGGAGGGGTGGGGCGAGGCTGGCTGGGTCTGGCGGGAGCGCGAGGGCGCTCAGCGCCCGAGCGCGGATGGAAGCCGAGCCCCACCCCTCCCGAGTCCCGCCGCGACCCGAACGCCGGGTCGGGCGAGGCTGGCTGGGTCTGGTGGGAGCGCGAGGGCGCCAAGGACCCAGCGGCGGGGGGGGGGGGGGGGGGGGGGGGGGGGGAGCGCGAGGGCGCTCAGCGCCCGAGCGCGGATGGTAGCCGAGCCCCACCCCTCCCGATCCCCGCCGTGCCCGAACCGAGCGATCCCCGGCCGCGCCCGAACCGCCCGATCCCCGCCGCGCCCGAACCGAGCGGCCGCGGGTGACTACTGGAACGCGCTGCTCAGCGCGGACACCAGCACGACCGCGACGACGGCGACGAGGACGACGATCGTCGCCATCCGCCGAAAGCGTGGAGTCACCGGTAGTCCTCACGAACCGTGGCGTCGGCCTCGTCGATGGCCGCGTCCTCGATGTCCTCATCCCGCGTGCCGGCCTTGGCGGCGACCCGGGCCTCGACCCGGTGGGCGATCCGCTCGACGGTCTGCTCCCGGAAGGGACGGAGAGCGAAGTAGGAGATCACCATCGACAGCAACCCGGCCCCCACGACGAGCCACGGCCGCTGCTCGTGGCTGCGCAACCCGACCAGCCACAGCAGCGCGAGGCAGCCGAAGAAGACGAGGATCCGAAGCAGGCTGTAGCGGACCATGTCACATTCCCGAGTAGCTGTGCTGACCGACGAAGTAGAGGTTGACGATGGTGAAGTTGATGATGACGCAGGCGAACCCGGCGAGGGCGATCCAGGTCGCCTTCTGCCGGGTGACGCCGGTCGTCGCGCGGGCGTGGAGGTAGGCGGCATACATCACCCAGATGATGAACGACCACACCTCCTTGGGGTCCCAGTTCCAGTAGGACGCCCATGCCTGCCGGGCCCAGATCGCGCCGGCGATGACGGTGAAGGTCCACAGCGGGAAGGCGACGATGTGGAGGCTGTAGCTCATCCGCTCCAACTCACCGGCCGACGGCAGCGCCCGGGCCCATCGCGGCCTGCGCCCGGCCCGCTCGAACCGGTCGAGCAGGAGATAGAGCCCGGCGACCGCCGCGGCGAGGGTGAAGACGCCGACCGAGATGATCGCCATGGTGACGTGGATGCTCAGCCAATAGGACCGCAGCGCCGGCATCAGCGAGGACGCCTCGGTGTAGAACGCCTTGATCGCCAGCAGCAGCAGCAGGAGCGCCGGGGTGACGATGAAGATCCCGAGCCAGGAGACGTCCCGCCGCAGGCTCCAGACGCAGAAGGCGAGCAGGGTCGCGAACGACGCCGCGCAGACGAACTCGTAGAGATTCCCCATCGGTGGGCGGTGCACGGCGAGCCCACGCAGCAGCATCGCGACGCCGAGGAGCATGGTCGCCAGCCACGTGAAGTTGCGCCCGATCAGGGCGAACTTCCGTCCAGCGGCCACCGCGGCGGCCCCAGCTTCGTCCGGGCCGGCCGCCGGCGCACCCGCCCCGACCAGCACCTTCTCCGACGCGCGCGCCGTCTCTCGGGCGGGGATCGCTCGGGAGAGGTGAACGGCATACGCGAGCATGGCCAGCGTGAGGACGGCGATGGCCGAATAGACGCTGTAGTTCGCATAGAGCGCGAGTGTCGTGTTCATCGTCTCGATCCTCTCACGGCCGTATGCCGCGCGCTCCCCCCGCGGCGGCCTCCTCACCTGCGGAGATGGTCCCCCGGTCACCCGGGTCGCCGAGGGCGGCGCCGATCCGATCGACGAGCGCGGCGAGTCCATCGTCGTCGGTCTTGCTCACCGCGGCGACGACGACGCGGGACCGGTCGCCGTCGGTGGTCACCCGGACGAAGACGCGGCGTCGTTTGATGGTCAGCTGGGCGATCAGCGCGGCGAGCGCGAGCAGGGCGCTGAACAGGGTGAAGTTCTTGGCCGGGTCGTGCCGGATCGAGAGCCCGGCCCAGCGTTCGACCCGGTCGAAGCTGATCGAGCCGCGGTCGCCTGGCAGTTTGACGGTCTCCCCCGGCTTGATCCACAGCCGGAGGACCTCGTCGCTGCCGTCCTTCTTGACCTGGGTCATCGCCTTGGTGTCGAGGGTGTAGACCGACGTCGGCCGGCCACCCGGGGCGAGATCGCCCTCATACAGCCCGAGCGCGAGCGCGGGGTCCTTGGCGTCGGGGAAGATCGAGACCGGGCCCTGCGTGTCGCTGATGATCCCGGTCGGGAGGAAGTTGCCGAAGAACCCGAGTTGCTTCGGGCGGGCCGCCGGGACCTTGATCGCGCCGGAGGACGTGTAGTTGTTGTCCCGGGCCAGGAAGGGCGTCGCCTGCGAATAGAGGACCTTGCCGTCCTTGTCCTTGACCGTGATGACGGGCGCATAGCCGTTGCCGAGGAGGAAGACCGTCGCCCCGTCCATCTCGATGGGGTGATTGACCTTGAGCGTATGCCGCTCCGGCGCCGCGTCCGGGGTCGCCCGCGTGGTCACCTCCGCGACGAAATCCCGCGGCGAGCCGAACTGGCCCCGGCCCCCGACCTGATCCTCGAAGGTCACGGTGAGCTGGTCGAGGGTCAGGCTGAACGGGGGGAAGGTGTCGGGGTCGACGCGGGGGCCGTACTGGATCGTGTCGAACCGGGACTCGGTGTCGGCGAAGGTCGTGCCGACCGGGACGATGACGTCGCCCTTCCAGCCGTAGACGTGCCCGACCGCGACCCCGACGAGGATGCCGATGAGGGCGAGGTGGAAGGCGATGTTGCCCGTCTCGCGCAGATAGCCGGTCTCCGCGGACAGGCTCGCGTCGTCCTTGACCGCGACCCGATAGCGGCGGCCGAGGGCGGTCCGGGCGGCGGCCAGAACCTCCGGGGCCGGGCGGGTCGTCTCGACGACGGTGTGGTGCTCGAGACGTTCGAGGCGGGCGGGGACGCGCGGGGGCGGCATACGGACCGCGCGGAGGTGGACCCGCATCCGGGGGAGGACGCAGCCGACGAGGCTGACGAAGAGCAGGAGATAGACGGCCGAGAACCACGGCGAGGCATAGACCTCGAAGAACCCGAACCGGTCCAGCCACGGTCCGAGCCGCGGATGGTCGTCGATATAGGCGGCGGTCCGGGCCGGGTTGATCGAGCGCTGCGGCCAGATCGAGCCGGGGAGCGCGGCGACCGCGAGGAGGAGCAGGAGGAAGAGGGCGGTCCGCATGCTCGTCAACTGGCGCCAGGCCCAGCGGGCGAATCCCACGGGGCCGAGGCGCGGCTGGGTGATCGCCTCGTCGGCCATCAGAGGATCACCTCGGTCGCGCCGATGCGCTGTTGCAGCCACACGGTGACGTGGTCCCACACCCCGGACACCAGCAGGAGACCGACGACGAGGAGCAACGCCCCGCCGAACCGGTGGATCGCCCGCTGGTGGCGGCGGAGGAAGGCGTTGAACCGGCCGGCCCGCTCCCACGCGGTGGCGATCAGGAGGAAGGGCAACCCGAGGCCGAGGCAGTAGGCCCCGGCGAGCACGGCCGCGCGGCCCATCGACGGATCGACGGCGCTGGCGAGGGCGAGGACGGCGCCGAGGGTCGGGCCGGAGCAGGGGGTCCAGCCGAGCCCGAACACCGCGCCGAGCGCGGGGGCGCCGAGCAGCCCCGATCGTGGCCGATAGCGCGGGGCGATGCTGAACCGGTCGCCGAGCCCGAGGAAGAGGGCCGCCATCAGCAGGACGACGACGCCGCCGATGCGGGTCAGGACCCGGCGGTGCTCGATGAGCGCTGACCCGATCGAGCCGAGGACGACCGCGGTCGTGATGTAGACGGCGGCGAACCCGGCGATGAACAGGAGGGTGCCGAGGACGACCCGGCTCCGCGGCGGCTCGGCCGGGCCGCCGCGCGCGTCGCCCGCCCGCGTGGGGTCGGCGCCGGCGCCCGCGACATAGCCGAGGAAGCCGGGCACGAGGGGAAGGACGCAGGGTGAGGCGAACGACACGAGCCCGGCGAGCGCGGCGACGAGGACGGCCAGCGGCAAGGCCCCCGTCGCGATGGTGTCGGACAGGCCGGTGACGAAACCGGCCGCGTGAGTCGGCCCGCTCACGTGCCGGGACTCTCGGCGAGGACGTCCTCGATCATCCCGGTGAGGGTCGACTCGGTGACCGGTCCCCCGACGAAGGCGGCGATCCGGCCCTCGCGGTCCAGGAGCACCGTCGACGGCATCGCCCGGGCGCGGCCTTGGAGGTGTTGAAGAGCGATCCCGCCGTCGTCGGCGAGGTTGGGGAAGGCGTAGCCCCACGACTGGATCTGGGCGAGGCCGGTCTGGGCCGATTCGCGCTGGTCGAGTCCGACGAAGCCGACCTTCCCGGTGAACTCGGCCTTCTCGGACACCGCCTTGATCGTCGGCGCCTCGGCCTGGCACGGCGGGCACCAGGAGGCCCAGATGTTGACGACGAGCGGCTTGCCGCGGGTCGAGTCGGTCGACCAGGGCTTGCCGTCCAGCGTCGTGCCGGTGAACTGGACCGGCTCGAGCCGGCGATCCGGGGCGATCACCTGGACCGTGCCGTCGCCGGAGATGAAGTTCTTCTGGGAGCCGTCCTTGGCCTGTCCGGCGACCGAGTTGGGGTCGGACGAGGAGCAGCCGGCCGCGCCGACGCCCACTCCGAGCGCCGCCACGAGCGCGATGGCGGCGCGTCCCCGAGAAACTCTCACGCGCCCACGCTAGACGTCGCGTCTGACAACAGGGACCGGGCGGGCTCGGCATAGGCGATCGAGGTCAGCTCGTCACCCGCGAACGTGAAGGAGGTGACCGACGCGAGCGAACATTCGCGCGAGCGCGGGTCGTGCCAGAGGTGTCGCCCTTCAGCGGCCAGCCGGGTGATCCAGATCGGGAGCTGGTGGCTGACGATGACCGCTTCCCGCCCGCGCGCGGCGTCTCGGGCGGCGGTCAGGGCCGCAGTCATCCGGGCGGCGATATCGGCATACGGCTCCCCCCAGGAGGGCCGCAGCGGGTCGCGGTAGCGCAGCAGGTTCCGGGGCGCGAGGAAGGTCTTGAGGGCCACCTGGCTGCCCTCGAACTCGTTCGCCGCCTCGATGACCCGGTCGTCGGTCTCGACGGAGAGCGTATGCCGCGCCGCGATCGGCGCGGCCGTCTCCCGCGCGCGAGTCAAGGACGAGGCGACGACGTGCGCCACGTCGTGGTCGGCGAGGTGGTCGGCGACGACGGTCGCCATCGCCCGGCCGCGGTCGGAGAGGTGGTACCCGGGCAGGCGGCCATAGAGGATCCTGTCGGGGTTGTAGACCTCGCCGTGGCGCACGAGGTGGACGGCGGTGCGCTCACTGGCCATGGGGCGATTGTGGCAGGGCGACCTGAGTCCTGGCAGGCCTCCTACCCGCTCGGGTTCGTCATGCAGTCCCCGAACCCGGTCGAGGTCTCGTCCACCCCGCGCGCCGACCACGACACGACGTTCTGGGTCTTCATGAACTCCTCGCGGGTCACCCTCGCGGGTGGTGCGCCCTTGCGCCGGAAGGAAACGTCGCCGAGATTCCCCGGAACTCAGGTGGTCGGGCACCGGGTCAGACGCCAGCGACAAGGGGTCAGAGGCCGGCGACCGTGACGGGGGTCGCCGAGGGGGCGCCGGTGGTCCCGGAGCCGAGCTCGCCGTCGGCGTTGTAGCCCCAGCACGTGACCAGGCCGGTCGAGGTGCGGGCGCACGAGTGCCCCCACCCGCCGGTGACCTGGACGATGCCGGACGACAACCCCGCGGCCAGGACCGGCGTCCCGGCGGTGCCGCCGGTGACCCCGAGCTGGCTCGTCGTGTTGTAGCCCCAGCAGCGCGCCGCCCCGGTCCCGGTGACGGCGCACGCGTGGAACCAGCCGAGCCCGAGCCCGCGGACGCCGCCGGTCAAGCCCGCGACCTGGACCGGAGCGAAGGCGTCCCGTGTGGTGCCGGTGCCGACGGTCGTCGCCCAGCCCCAGCACTTGACCGCGCCGGAGGACGCCGCGGCGCACGTCCCCGCATACCCGGCGGCCACCGCCACCATCCCGGAGGTGAGCCCGACCACCTGGACCGGCCAGGACGCGGCCACCGCGGTCCCGTTGCCGAGTTGGCCGTTGAGGTTGAAGCCCCAGCACTTCACCGCGCCGGAGGCGATGGCGCAGGCGTGCGCGTCCCCGGCCGCGAGCGCCGTCACGCCGCGGGTCAGGCCGACCACCGGAGTGGGCCGGCGCGCGTCGGTTGTCGTGCCGTTTCCCAGCTGGCCCCGGTGGTTGTGGCCCCAGCAGGACACCGCCCCCGTCTTCAGGACGGCGCAGGTGAAGTCCGTCCCGGCCGCGAGGGCCTTGACTCCGGAGCTCAGGCCGGCGACCTGGACCGGCCGCGTCGTCGACGTCGTGGTGCCGGTGCCGAGCTCGCCGTTGGTGTTGTCGCCCCAGCATGTGACCGCGCCCGCCGCGGTGAGCGCGCAGGTGTGCCGGGCTCCGGCGGCCACCGCCCGCACCCCGCTCGTCAACCCGGCGACCTGGACCGGCCCGGCGGCGTTGACCCGCGCTCCGTTGCCGAGCTGGCCGTCACGGCCGACTCCCCAGCACTTGACCGCACCGGTGCCGGTGATCGCGCAGGTGTGCAGCTTGCCCGCGGAGACGGCCGTCACCCCGCCCGCCCGCGCCTGCGCCGATGCCGGCACCAGGGCGGCCATCGCCGTCACCAGGGCGGCGACCATCGCCACTCGTCGAAACATCTCGTCCTCCTGAAACCGAACCCGCGACCTCCCGGGGTCGCGCCGACAGACCCTAACCGGCGTCGCTGACAACCTCCGCCGCCGCCCGCGCGGCGGCCGGGAGCGCCGCGACGACCCGCTCGAGCGCCGCGTCGTCGTGGGCACCGGAGACGAACCACACCTCATACGCGCTCGGCGGCAGGTGAACGCCGCGGTCGAGCATCGCGTGGAAGAACGCGGCATACGCCGGGGAGTCGGTCCGCTTCGCGTCGGCATAGTTCGCGACCGGCCCGTCACAGAGGAAGATCGAGAACATCGACCCCGCCCACTGGATCGTATGCCGCACGCCCGCCTCGGTCAGCGCGCTCGCCGCCGCATCGGCGATGGTGTGCGCGACCGTGTCGAGGCGGTCGTAGAGGGCCGCGTCGCACCGCTGCAGGGTGGCGAGACCCGCCGCCGTGGCCACCGGGTTCCCCGACAGGGTGCCCGCCTGGTAGACCGGGCCGTCCGGGGCGAGCCCGGCCATGAGTTCGGCGCTCCCGCCGAACGCCGCCGCCGGGAAGCCACCGCCCATGACCTTGCCGAAGGTGAACAGGTCGGGGGCGCCGGCGGCATACGGGCCCTCGAGGCCGTACCACCCGGCGGGCGAGCAGCGAAACCCGGTCATGACCTCATCGGAGATGAGCAGCGCGCCGTGCTCCCGCGTGACCCGCCGCAGCGCCTCGGTGAAGCCGGGCGCGGGCGGCACGACTCCCATGTTGCCGGGGGCGGCCTCGGTGATGATGGCGGCGATGTGCTCGCCGTCCGCGGCGAAAGCCGCCTCCACCGCGTCGATATCGTTGTAGGGCAACACGATCGTCTCCGCCGCGGCGCTCGCGGGAACGCCTGCCGAGTCCGGCAGCCCGAAGGTCGCGACCCCGGACCCGGCGGCCGCGAGGAGCGCGTCGACGTGCCCGTGGTAACACCCGGCGAACTTGACGATCCGGCTGCGGCCGGTGGCCCCGCGGGCCAGCCGGATCGCGCTCATCGTCGCCTCGGTGCCCGAGGAGACCAGCCGGACCTGCTCCAGGGGTGCGACCCGGGCGACGATCTCCTCGGCGAGGGCGACCTCGTTCTCGCTCGGCGTGCCATAGGAGAAGCCGCGCGCCGCCGCCCGGGTCACGGCCTCGAGGACCTCCGGGTGGGCGTGTCCGAGGATCATCGGCCCCCACGAGCCGATGAGGTCGACGTAGTCGTTCCCGTCGACGTCGGTCAGCCACGCCCCCCGGGCGGAGGCGATGAACCGGGGCGTCCCGCCGACGCTGCGGAAGGCGCGGACCGGGGAGTTGACCCCGCCGGGGATGACGGCGCGGGCCCGCTCGAAGAGCGCGGCGGAGGCGGGGGCGTCACCGGGGGTGGCGGGAATCGGCATACGGACAAGTGTCGCAGGCGGGTCAGAGACCGAGCGCGTCGGTCGCCTGGCCCTCCTCGGCGAGGGCGTCGCGAACCTTCTGCATCGCCCGGCCGAGGGCGAGGAACTCCTCCGGGTCGAGGTGGTCGATGAGGGCGGCGCGCACGGACTCGACATGCTGCGCGGCGATCTCCTCGACCGCCTCCCGGCCCTCGTCGGTGAGGACCAGCTCGACCCCGCGCCGGTCGTCCAGGCAGGCCTCCCGCACGACCCAGCCCCGCTTCTCCAACCGGGACGCCGTATGGGTGATTCGGCTGCGGGACTGGACGACGAGATCGGCGAGGGTCGACATCCGCAGCCGCCCGCCGGGGGCCTCGGAGAGCATGCTGATCACCTCGTATTCCGACAACTGGGTCCCCTGGGGCGACAACGCCCGGTCCAGGGCCACCTCGAGCAGGCGGGAGGCGCGCAGATACGCCCGCCAGGCACGCTGCTCGGAGTCGGTGAGCCAGCGCGCCTGCACGGCCTGAGGTGGGGAGACGGTCATCGCACACCCAATTGTGCCAGGTCGTTTGCCTGGAGTTGACAGAAGGCGCAATAGTTGAAATATTAAACACATAACGCGCTGTTAGACCAGCCATCACACGACCTGAGGAGTCCTCATGACCAAGATCACCGACCTGCCCGCCGGCACGTGGGCCGTCGACCCGAACCACACCGAGGTCGGGTTCGTCGCCCGCCACCTCATGGTGACGAAGGTGCGCGGCAGCTTCACCGATGTCGCCGGCACCGTCGTCGTCGGCGACCCGGTGAGCGCCTCGACCGTCGACGTCACCGTCCAGATGGCTTCGGTCGACACCCGCAGCGCCGACCGCGACACCCACCTGCGCAGCGCCGACTTCTTCGACGTCGAGAAGTTCCCGACGATGCATTTCGTCGCCACCGCCTTCGACGGCGAGGAACTGACCGGCGACCTCACCATCAAGGACGTCACCCACCCGGTGACCCTCGAAGTCGAGTTCAACGGCACCCAGGCCGACCCGTGGGGCAACACCAAGGCCGGCTTCGAGGCCGAGGGCGAGATCAACCGCAAGGACTGGGGCCTGACCTGGAACGCGGCGATCGAGGGCGGCGGCGTCCTGGTCAGCGACAAGATCAAGCTCGTCCTGGACGTTCAGCTCGTCAAGACCGCCTGAGCCTCCACCCCGAGCACGCGATGGCCCCGCCCGGTCGCCCGGGCGGGGCCATCGTCACGTCCGCTGCTCGACCTCAGCCGAGCGCCTTGACGAAGATCGAGCCGGCGGGGCTGCCGACGCCGGTCACATCGTCATACCCGGCCCGGGTGTGAATCGTCCCGGTCTGGTTGAACGTGCGCAGCGAGGTGATCAAACCGTCGCTGGCGTCGAACCCGTTGGCGTAGTCGACCCGGACGACACCCGTGTCGACCGCGGAACCGTGATTGACGTCGCGCACCGCGGGACCGCCGGCCATCCGGTAGATGGTCGGGTTGAGGAAGCCGAGGCTGCCCTTGCCGGACGCCGAGATCGCGTCGGCGACGACGCCGGCGAAGAGCGGCGACGACAAGGAGGTGCCGCCGATCCGGTACTGCGAGTACTTCAGCGATCCGTCGGGGAAGGTCTGCGTCATCCCCATGAGGAACCCGGTGTTGGGGTCGCCGTCCATGGCGATATCGGGCACCGCACGCTTCGGCGAGCCGAAGTAGTTGGCGATGGCACCGGGGACGACACTGCGCTGGTAGGCCGGTTGGGCGACGAGCCGGCTCGTTCCACCACCGGCGCCGTAGACGTAGGCCGGCGGCATCGGCGACCAGGCCCCGCTCGTGGCGATGGTCTTGCCGGTGCCCCAGCCCTGCTCGAAACCGTAGCCGTTGCCCTTGGTCACCGAGAGGGAGGTCCCGCCGACCGCGGTGAACAGCGGGTCGTTCGACGGGGCGTCGACCTGCCGCATCCCGGTGTTGGCGATCTCGTCGCCGTTGTCACCGGAGGAGACCAGGAGCGAGATTCCCTGCGCGGCGGCCTGCAGCGCGGTCTGGTGGGTCATCGCCATGACAGGGGCGCCGTCGGCCTCGGGCTCGCCCCACGAGTTGGTGACGACGTCGGCGAGGCTGCCGTTGACGACCTTGTCGATCGCGGCATCGAGGTCGTTGTCCATGCAGCTTCGCGCCCCGACATAGAGGACCTTGGCGTCGGGGGCCGTCGCGTGGGCGGACTCGACGTCGAGCACCTCCTCGCCGTACCAGCCCGCTCCACCGCACTCGTCGATGTAGTGGTAGCTCTTGGGCAGGAGCTGGGTCAGTTGGCCCGGCTTCCACTGATGCCCGGGGTCGTTCTTGGCGGCATACGTCCGGGCGTCGGCGGGCATGCCCTTCCACGCGAACGCGTCGGTGATCGCGATCGTCGCGCCTCGCCCGGTCGCGGCACCCGTGCCGACGCCGTAGGCCCCGCGCATCTGAGGCGGGGTGTAGCCGCAGGGGGCGTAGGGGCGCTTCGCCGACTTCCAGGAGGGCGCCGAGGTGGCGGTCTTCGCCCCGTAGTAGGGGGAGCAGGGTCCGGCGTTGCGGAAGACCGCCTCGGGCGGTGGGAGCTGCCCGGGCGGGACCGGAGCGCCGCCGCCCCGAGCCGTCGTCGTGCGGTCGGCGCCGGCGTTGTCCGGCGTCGCCATCGCCGACGTGTCGAGTCCGGTGATCGCGGCGACGCTCCCGGCGAGCGCGCCCGGGACCGACAGGCCGGCCGTGGGGGCCATGACGGTGCGCCCGTTGCGGGTGAAGGTCGCCAGCGTGGTCCCGAAGGCCCGCTCGATGTCGCTCGTCGTCGCGCTCGCAAGGACATAGCGGTGGTTGGACGGGATCTCCTCGATCGAGAAGCCGCTGCCCCGCAGCCACTTCGCGACCGCATCGGTGGTCGCGCTCGTCGGCGCGAACCGCTCTCGCCACTGCGCCGCCGAGACGAACTTGCGGAACTGGGGGTCACCCGGCGTGGACACCGCGGCGGCCAACGCCTCGGCACCGGCGGCGTCCCGCAGGTTGAGGACGACATAGACATCGTGACGATCGCCGCTGGCGGGTGCCCCGGTGGCGCGCGCGCCCGAGGTCCAACTCGGCACGGGCGTGACGATGTGACGCCCCGATGCGGCGGTGCTCGCCATGGCCGCGGGAGCGCATCCCAGGATGGCGACCGCGGCGGCGGTGATGGCGAGGCGTTTGGTGGTGGCTCGATACATGGATCGGTTCGACACCCTTCACTGGCTCGGGAGAGGGGGCCGGTCGGCACCCGAAGCGCAGTCTGTCGCGATCCACCGCCGCTCACCCGTGACAAATGTCATGGGTGCGCGGCGCCGGCTCACAGTCGTTCCGCCGCCTCGAGCGCGAAATAGCTGAGGATGACCTGCGCCCCGGCCCGACGAATGCCGATCAGGGACTCGGCCACCACCCGATCACGGTCGATCCACCCCCGGTCCGCGGCCGCGACGATCTGACTGAACTCCCCCGAGATCTGGTATGCCGCAACCGGGACCGGTGACACGGCCGCCACCGCGGCGACGATGTCGAGATGCGGTCCGGCCGGCTTGACCATGACGATGTCGGCCCCTTCCGCGACGTCGAGGGCGAGCTCCCGCAGTGCCTCCGCCACGCCCCCCGCCGGGTCCTGCTGGTAGGCCGCGCGGTCGCCGACCAGCGAACTGGCCACGGCCTCCCGGAAGGGGCCGTAGAGACCGGAGGTGTATTTCGCGGCATACGCGAGAAGGGCGACGTCGGTGTGACCCTCGGCGTCGAGCGCGGCGCGCACGTGCCCGACCTGGCCGTCCATCATCCCCGACAACCCGAGGACCGCGGATCCGGCGTCGGCCTGGGCGAGGGCCATCGCGGCATACCGCTCGAGCGTCGCGTCGTTGTCGACGCGCCCGGCGGCATCGAGCACCCCACAGTGCCCGTGGTCGGTGAACTCATCGAGACACAGGTCGGTCATCACGACCAGCCGGGTCCCGACGGCGTCGGCGACCGCCCGCGTCGCGACGTTGAGGATCCCGTCCGGGTCGTCGGCGCCGCTCCCCCGCGCGTCCTTGGCGACCGGCACGCCGAAGAGCATGATCCCGCCGAGGCCGGCTTCGACGCATCGGTGCGCCTCCGCGATCAGCGAGTCGACCGTATGCTGCGCGACCCCCGGCATCGCGCCGATGGGCACCGGGGCGGTGATGCCCTCGCGGACGAAGACCGGAAGGACGAGATCCGCGGGGTGCAGGCGGGTGGCCGCGACGAGCCGCCGCATGGCCGGTGTCGTCCGCAATCGGCGGGGCCGGACGGCCGGGAAGGCGCCCACCGGGAGCAACCCGGTCATCGCGCCCTCCGGCGGGCGGTCATCCGCCGCTGCACACTCGGTCGCACCGGTGCCGTGCCGGTCTCGGCGGCCTGTCGGGCGCGGGCCCGGCCGAACTCGGCGAGGGCCTCGACGAGGGCGGGCACGGACGCCTCGGGGGCGAGGACGTCGACCCGCAGCCCGTGCTCCTCAGCCGTCCGGGCCGTCGCCGGGCCGATGCACGCGACAATCGTCGCCGCGTGCGGCTTGCCGGCGATCCCGACGAGATTGCGCACCGTCGAGGAGGAGGTGAACATGACCGCGTCGAAGTCGCCGCCCTTGATCGCCTCGCGGGTCTCGGCCGGCGGCGGGGCCGCCCGCACCGTCCGATAGGCGGTCGCGTCCTCGACCTCCCACCCGAGACCCTGGAGGCCGGCGACCAGCGTGTCGGTCGCGATGTCGGCCCGCGGGAGGAAGACCCGGTTGATCGGGTCGAGGAGATCGTCATACTCGGGCCAGTCCTCGAGCAGCCCCCGGGCCGAGTGCTCGCCGGACGGGACGAGATCGGGGTTGATCCCCCAGTTGCGCAGGGCCTCGGCGGTGGCGCCGCCCACGGCCGCGATCTTGAGGCCGGCGAAGGCCCGGGCGTCGAGGCCGAACTCCTCGAAGCGCTCCCGGACCGCCCGGACAGCGTTGACCGAGGTGAAGCCGACCCACTCGTAGCGTCCGGTCACCAGGCCCCGGATCGCCTTGTCCATCTGGTGGCGCGAGCGTGGTGGCTCGACGCTGATCGTCGGGACGACGACCCCGCACGCGCCGTGGGCCGCGAGCGCGTTCGTCACCGGGCCCGCCTGGTCCTTGGTGCGCGGGACGAGGACCTTCCACCCGAACAGCGGCTTGGACTCGAACCAGGCGAGTTGGTCGTGCAACGCCACGGTCGGGCCGATGATCGCGAGTGAGGGGTGTCCGAGGCCGGTCACGACGGTGGCCGACCGCTCGAGCGTGGTGATGACGGTGTGCTGCTCGGTCGTCGTCCCCCGCTCGATGAGGGCGACCGGTGTCGCCGCCGCGCGCCCCGCCTCGGCGAGGCCGGCGAGGCCGATCGCGAGTTCCCGGGCGCCGCCGAGCAGGACCACGCTCACGGAGTCGGCGACCGCGTGCTGGTAGTCGACCGCGGGACTGCCCGCGGAGATGATCACGACGCTCGTCGAGGCCGGGCTCGTCAGGGGCACCCCGGCATACGCCGGAACCGCCGTGACCGCCGAGACACCGGGGACGACATCGATGGCGATCCCCGCGCGACGGCACGCCTGGGCCTCCTCGGCGAGGCCGTTGAAGGTCGCCGGGTCGCCGTCCATGAGCCGGACGATGAGCCCCCCGGGGTGCTCGCAGGCGGCCTGGACGACGCGCTTGGCGCGGGAGGCGTGGGTCAGTTCCTGGCCGTGGTCGCCGTGGGAGGCGTCGATGATCTCGACCCCCGCACGGGCGTGGACGGCGACGACGTCGAGCGGGGTGAGCTGGTCGGTGACGACCACGTCCGCGCGTTGCAGCGCGTCGACCGCGGCGAGGGTCAGCAGCGAGGGGTCACCGGGCCCGGTCCCGACGAAGGCCACGGAGGCCGGGACGCCGCGCGTTCGCGCGGGCGAGGAGGTCGGGCTCACTGCGCGCTCCCTTCCGGCTGTCGTTCGATGCTGCTCGGTCCGTATGACGATTCCGCCCTCGTCTGCCCCGGTGGTCGGCCGTCGATCAGGTCGGCATCGTCGCCCAGGTCGTCGAGGAGTCGGGCGGCCAGTTCCCGGCCGACCCGGGCGGGGTCGTCCGCGGGGCCGGAGTGCGACCGGCGCAGCTCGACCGCGCCGTCGGTGGTGCCGACGAACGCCCGGAGGAACAGCCCGAGCCGGTCCCCCTCGTCGACGACCTCACCGAGGACCCCGACGGGGGCGGTGCAGCCGGCCTCGAGGGTGGCGAGGACGGCCCGTTCCGCGGTGACGGAGGCCCGGGTGTCCGGATCGTCGAGCGCGGCGAGGACGGCCACGAGGGAGGTGTCGGTGACACGGCACTCGATCGCGAGCGCCCCCTGGCCGGCCGCGGGGAGGACCTGGATGGGGTCGAGAATCTCGGTGATCCGCTCGGTCAGGCCGAGCCGGTCGAGGCCGGCCTTGGCGAGGACCACGGCGTCGAGGTCACCCTCGGCGACGCGCCCGAGCCGGGTCTCGACATTGCCCCGGATGGCGACGCACTCGTGTCCGAGGCCGAGCGCGGCGAGCTGAGCGGCCCGGCGTGGTGCCCCGGTGCCGATCCGGGAGCCGGGCGGGAGCTCACCGAGGGTGAGCCCGTCTCGGCCGACCAGCGCGTCTCTGGCGTCGGCCCGTGCGGGGATGGCCGCGACGACCAGCCCGTCGGCCGGGGCGGTGGGGAGGTCCTTGAGGGAGTGGACGGCGAGATCGACCGCGCCGGCGCGCAGGGCCTCCCGCAGCGCCGCGGCGAACACCCCGGTGCCGCCGATCTGGTCGAGCGCGGCCCGGTTGCGGTCCCCCTCGGTGACGATCTCGACGAGGGCGACGTCATGGCCGAGGGTGCGCAACCGGTCGGCGACGAGGCCCGACTGGGTGAGGGCGAGGCGCGAGCGGCGGGTGCCGAGCCGCAGGACGGTCATCGGCGGCCCCCGCTCGGATCCTCGGGGAGGGTCACCGGCGACTCCACGGAGGCGAGCGCGTGCGGATCGAGGGCGAACAGCGCCTCGATCGCCTCGGCATACGCCGCGAGGCTGCCGCGGGCGGCGAGTTCCTTGAAGCGCACCGTCGGGGCGTGGAGGAGTTTGTCGACGAGGCGGCCCATGGCGACCTCGACCTCATGCCGCTGCTGCGGATCGAGGCCGGGCGTGCGGCCCTCGAGCCGGGCGAGTTCGCCGGTGAGGACGTCGTTGGCGCGGGCGCGCAGGGCGGCGATCGTCGGGGCGGCGGCCTCCGAGGCGCGCGCGGTGAGGTATCCGGCGACCTCCGCGATGACGATGTCCTCGGCGGCCCGGACTGCGGGCAGCGCTCCCTGGTCGTGCAGGCCGCTTCCGATCGCGTCGAGACCGAAGCGGGTCGCGCCGGGGACGTCGCCGACATCGTGGGCGACGTCGTGCGGCATGGCGAGATCGACGTATGCCGCCGCCCGCCCGCCGCGGGCCGCCGCCGCCCGCTCGACCGCCGCCCGCGTCACGAGGACACCGGGCGAGCCGGCGCAGGCGAGGACGATGTCGGCGTCGAGCAGCGCGTCGTCGAGGTGGCTCAGCCGGATGGCGCGCCCGCCGATCCGGTCGGCGAGCGCCTGCCCGCGGGCGAGGGTCCGGTTGGCCACGGTGACGTCGGCCCCGGCCCGGGTCGCGGAGGTCGCGGCGAGGGCGGCCATCGCCCCGGCCCCGACGACGAGCACCCGGGCGCCCGCGGTGGGGCCGACGACCGGCTCGGTCAGGCGCAGCCCGGCGTCGACGAGAGAGTGGCCGACCGCGCCGATGCCGGTCGCGGTGTGCACCCGCTTGCCGACGCGCAGGGCCCGCTGGAACAGGGTGTTCAGGGCCGGACCGACCCGCCGGGCCTCCTGGGCCTCCCGCAGCGCGGCGCGCAGCTGGGCCCGGATCTGGCTCTCGCCGATCGCCATCGAGTCCAATCCGCTGGCCACCCGGAAGGCGTGCGCGATCGCCCGGTCCTCGAAGTGGAGATACAGGCGTTCGTGCAGGTCCTGGCGGTCGGCGCCGGCATGATCGAGCATCAGGTCGGTGACCTCGCTGACCGCACCGTGGAAGGTCAGGGCCTCGACATAGACCTCCGTGCGATTGCACGTGGACACCACGATCGCCTCGGCGATGTTCTCGCGCGCGCAGAGGGCGCCGAGGAGATCCTCGCGGGCGGCGGTGTCGAGGGCGAGCCGCTCGAGCAGGTCGACACCCGCGTTGTGGTGGGAGACCCCGATGACGAGCAGACTCATGGGGCCACCCTCGCCCATTCCGGCCCGGCGGCGCGGCGCTGTTTATGGAACGCGAGGATCTGCAGCTCGGTGGCGAGATCGACCTTGCGCAACTCGACGTGAGGGGGTACGGCCGGGGATCCCGGGGCGAAGTTGAGGATCGACGTGACCCCTGCGGCGACGAGGGCGTCCGCGACCTCCTGGGCCGAATCGGCCGGAGTGGCGATGACGGCGAGGACGTCCTCGGCGACGGCCGCGGGCAGGTCGGCCATGCGCGATACGGCGATCCCGGCGACGATCTGCCCGACCATCGCGGGGTCGTGGTCGAAGAGTCCGACGATCCGGAACCCGCGCCGCGACAGCCCCCCGTATGCCGCCAGCGCCCGCCCGAGGTTGCCCATCCCGACGATGACCACGGGCCATTCCTGCGCGAGGCCGAGTTCGGTGGCGATCTCGAAGGCGAGGTGCTCGACGTCGTAGCCGACGCCGCGCACGCCGTGGGTTCCGAGGTAGGAGAGGTCCTTGCGGACCTTGGCCGAGCGCACTCCGGCCGCGCTGGCCAGCTGCTGTGACGACGTCGAGGGTATGCCGCGGGCCGCCATCGCGGTGAGCAACCGGAGGTAGTCGGGCAGTCGCGCGACGGTGGCATCGGGGATTCCCCGGCGCGGCAGCGCGGTCGACATGCCGGAGGACCCCTCTCGAGAACGGGCTTCGGCCATCCACGAAGGTGACCCGGGCGGTTCGTGCGACGGACAGCCACGTTACGCGCTTGTGAACAACCGCACAAAGTCGAACCGGGCCGGGTGGTGCGGCTCACGTCCGGTCGGCGAGGGCCTTCCGGAACCGGTCACGGTCCAGTCGCCAGTAGTCGTGGACCACCCCGTCGATGAGGGTGACCGGGACCAGTTCGCCGTAGCGCGCCTCCAGATCGGGGCGGTCGTCGAGGGTGATCTCGGCCCAGGCGAGCCCGGCTGAGCGGGCCTCCTCGGCGAGCACGGGGCGGACCACCTCGCACAGGTGACAGCTCGCCCGGGTGACGAGGA
>JBDIAJ010000051.1:0-25059 GCA_039812345.1 Nostocoides sp.
TCGACCCCGACCTCGACCTCGAGGCCGACCTCGGCGTCGACACCGTCAAGCAGGCCGAGGTCTTCGCCGCCGTCCGCTCCGCGTGGACCCTCGAACGCGACGAGAACCTCAAGCTGCGCGACTTCCCCACCCTCCGGCACGTCGCCGGTTGGGTCCACGGCCGCCTCGGTGACGCCGCACCCAGCGCCGGATCCGACGCCGCCCCCGCAGCGCCGGCCGAGGCCGCCGCACCGGCGCACCCGCACGGGGTGACGATCGTCGGCGACCTCCACGCCATCGACGCCCTCCCCCGCCGCATCCCGGTCCCGTCCCTGCGCCCGGCCATCGACCGCTGCGTCGAGACCGGCGTGAGCCTGGACGGCGCCCGGGTCGTCGTCCGCGGCGACGGCGGCGGTGTCGCCGACGCCCTCGTCAAGCGACTGGAGAAGGCCGGTGCGACCGTCCTCTTCGGCCCGGCCGAGGTCAGCGACGACGAGTTCGCCGCCCGCCTCGCCGAATGGCAGCAGGAGGGACCGATCGCCGGTGTCTACTGGCTGCCCGCCCTCGACGACGAAGGCGACGTCACGGCATACGAACTCCACGAATGGCAGGGCGCGCTCCAGCGCCGGGTCAAGGGGCTCTATGCGACGATGCGCGCCCTCTGGGAGGCCAGCCCGTTCCTCGTCTCGGCGACCCGGCTCGGCGGCTACCACGGCTATGACGCCGCCGGCGCGGCCAGCGTCCTCGGCGGCTCGGTGACCGGGTTCACCAAGTCCTACAAGAAGGAACGCCCGGACGCCCTCGTCAAGGCGGTCGACATCCCGCCGAGCCGCAAGACCGCCGCGATCGCCGACCTGCTCATCGAGGAGACCCTCCGTGACCCGGGCTGCGTCGAGATCGGGCGCGTGGACGGGCAGCGCTTCGGCGTCGCCTTCGTCGAGGTGCCCTTCGCTCCCCTGGGCGAGGACGGTTCACCGTGGCACGAGGGCGGTATGCCGCTGACCTCGGACTCGGTCTTCCTCGTCACCGGCGCCGCCGGCAGCATCGTCTCGGCGATCACGGCCGACCTGGCCAAGGCGAGCGGCGGGACCTTCCACCTGCTCGACCTGACCCCGACGCCCGACCCCGACGACGCCGACCTGGCGACCTTCCGGGCCGACAAGAACGCGCTCAAGGCGACCATCGCGGCCCGGCTGAAGGAGTCCGGGCAGAAGGCGACCCCGGTCGCCATCGACCGCGAGATCGCGCGCCTCGAACGCCTCGAGGCCGCCCTCACGGCGATCGAGGCGGTCAACGACGCCGGAGGCACCGCGTACTACTACAGCGTCGACCTCACCGACCCGGCCGCGGTCGCGGCGGTGCTCGACCAGGTGCGCGAGCGGTCCGGCCGGATCGATGTCCTGTTGCACGCGGCGGGCCTCGAGATCAGCCGCAACCTCCCGGAGAAGGAGCCGCGCGAATACAACCTCGTGTTCGACGTCAAGACCTCCGGCTGGTTCAACGTCTGGCACAGCGCCAAGGACCTCGAGGTCGGCGCGGTCGTCGTCTTCTCCTCGGTCGCCGGGCGCTTCGGCAACCAGGGTCAGACCGACTATTCGGCGGCGAACGATCTGCTCTGCAAGGTCGTCTCCAACCTGCGCCGGACCCGTCCGCAGACCCGTGGCATCGCCACGGACTGGACGGCCTGGGGCGGGATCGGCATGGCGACCCGCGGCTCCATCCCCAAGATCATGGAGATGGCCGGGGTCCAGATGCTCCCGCCGGACGCGGGCGTCGCCTGGGTGCGCCGGGAACTGGAGTCCTCGGCATACAGCGGTGAGGTCATCGTCGCCGGTGTCCTCGGCGCCATGGCCGCGGAGTACCACGAGAGCGGCGGCCTGTCCCCCGACGCCGTCGGCGCCCACGGCCCGATGATCGGCGAGGTCAACGCGAGCGTCCACACCGGCATCACCTCGCGGACGACGCTCGACCCGGCCCAGCAGGCCTTCCTCCACGACCACCGGATCGACGGCACCCCCGTCCTCCCCGGCGTCATGGGGATGGAGTCCTTCGCCGAGGTCGCCGCCCTCGTCGCCCCGCCCGGATACCGGGTGGCCGCCGTCGAGGATGTCGCCTTCGCCGCGCCGGTCAAGTTCTTCCGCGACGAGCCGCGCACGCTGACGATCAGCGCCGTCGTCTCGCCGGCCCCGGAGGGACGGGACCTGATCGCCCGCTGCACCCTGACCGCCAGCCGCCAGCTGCCCGGCCAGGCCGCGCCGACGACGACGACCCACTTCACCGGCACCGTCCGCCTGACCGACGCCGAACCCGAGGCCGTGCAGGCCGACGTCACGGCCGAGGCTCCCGAGGGCGCCGTCGACCAGGGCCTCGTCTACACGTTCTACTTCCACGGCCCGGCCTACCAGGTCGTCGAGCAGGCGTGGCGCGACGGCGACGGGGCGACCGCCCGGATGACCGGCGACCTCCCCGACAACCACGTCCCGGTGGACGCACCGCTGATCACCGCGCCGCGGCTGGTCGAGCTGTCGTTCCAGACCGCCGGGCTGTGGGAGGCCGGGACCGACGGACGCCTCGCCCTGCCGATGCGCGTCGGGCGCACCAGCGTCCTGCGCGACCCGGCCGGGGTCGAGGGGCCGTTGTTCGCGAAGGCCACGCCCCGCGAGGGCGGGTTCGACGTCGTCGTCACCGACGGTTCGGGCTCGGTCGTCGTCGTCCTCGACGGCTACCAGACCGTCCAACTGCCCGGCGACCTCAGCGCCGACGTCGCCGAGGCCCTCGGCCGGACCTTCGGCTGACCCGACCCGATCCACACCACCCACCGCACAGACTGACGAAGGGGCACAACCACCGTGGGAGCGACAACCCGGCTGGCGATCATCGACCATGGCGAGCCCGTGGTCCGGTTCCTCGCCGCCATCGGCACCCTGGGGCGCGACCCGCGGTTCGCCTACACGACGATCGTGGTGCATCCCCAGGCGAGCACCCCGTGGTATGCCCGCGAGGCGGACGAGGCGCTGTTCGTCCCGGCGGGGACGGGGGCGGACGGCGTCGTCGCCGCCCTCCGCGACGCCGGGGTGACGGCCCTCGTGTGCGGTGACCCCTCGGCATACGGACCGGTGGTGGACCTCGTCGCCGCGGCCGAGCAGGGTGGCATCCACGTCGTCGGCAGCGGGGCCGAGGCCCTGGCCCGGCTCGGCGACCCGGCCGCCCTCGCCACGGTCGGCGCCGAGGCCGGGGTGACGGTCGACCCGGGCGCCTCGAACTATCGCGAGTTCGAGGTCGACACGCTCACCGACGACCACGGGACGACGTGGGCGCTCGGTGTCCGCGAGGTGACCGTGCGCGCCGGCGGGCGTCTCGTCCTCGCCGAGTACCCCGCCGTGCTGGCCGACGAGGTCGCCTCCGGCATGGAGGCGACGGCCGGTGCGCTCGTCGCCGCCGCCGGGGCGCGCGGGGCCGTCACCGTCGGCTTCACCCTCGCCGACGACGAGATGACGTATGCCGTGTGCTGCGCCTCCGCGGGCCGCCCCGGTCACAGTGGGGTCGAGGAGACGACGGGCGCGAGCTTCGTCGACCTCCAGTTGCGGGTCGATGCCGGGGACGCCCTCCCGCAGGAGCGTCCCGTCGGCAGCGGAGCCACGGTCGAGGCCCGTCTCCTCGCCGTCGACCCGCTCCACGGCGACGGCCCGACCGGTGGTCCGGTCCGGCTGCTGTCGCTGCCGGTCGGCACCGGGGTCCGGGTCGACGCGAGTCTGCGCGACGGCGACGTCGTCGACGCGACCGCCGATCCCCTCGTCGCCACGGTCACCGCGTGGGGCCGCGACCGCACCGAGGCGATCGCTCGTCTGCGCCGCGCCCTCGACCGGACCGGCGTCGTCCTCGGCGACGGGCTGACCAACCGGACCGAGCTCCTCGCGGCGCTCGCCGACCCCGAGTTCCAGGCCGGGCCGGTGCCGGCGGGCTGGCTCGACCGGCGCCGGGCCGACGGTGCACTGGACGCGCCCGCCGACCCGATGGCCCTCATCGCGGCGGCCGTCGAGTTCTACGAGGCCGACCAGGCGCTCGTCGAGGCGAGCTTCCGGGCGAGCGCGGCCCGGGGCCGACCGGAGCACCCCGAGCAGGTCGGCACCAACCTCCAGCTCGCGTATCGCGGCCGCTCGTATCGCCTCCGGGTCGACCGGATCGCCGCCGACCGCTATCGAGTCCACGCCGACGCCCCCGTCGAGGTCACCGTGGATCGGCGCAGCCCGCAGGAGCTGCGGCTGGTCGCCGGCGGCCGCAAGGCCAGCGTCGTGGTCCTGGCGCGGGAGGAGTCGGTCGACCTCGAGATCGACAGCGTCGCCCACGAGGTGAACCGGGAGGACGGTGTCGTCGTCCGGACCGGATGGCCGGCCCTCATCGGGTCGATCCTCGTCTCCCGCGGCGACAAGGTCGAGCAGGGCGAGCCGATCGCCGTGCTCGAGTCGATGAAGATGGTCACGACCGTGACGGCCCCGTTCGCCGGGGAGGTCACCTCGGTCGCCGTGCTGCCCAACGCCCAGGTCGAGAAGGGGATGCCGCTGCTGCGCATCCGCGCGGCCGACGCCGACGACGCCGCCGAGTCGGCGGACCAGGAGGCGCTCTCGCTCAAGCCGCTCGCCACCGCCGCGGCCGAGCAGGTCGGGCGGCACACCCATACGGCCACGCGAGTCTTCGGCGCCCTGTCCGACTACCTCCTCGGCTACGACCTCGACCCGGGCGCGGTCAAGGGGCTCGTCGGCACCTACACCCGGCTCGCCGGGTCGAGCGATCCCGGTGACACCGTCCTGCGCGACCAGGAGGACGCCTTCCTCGACCTGTTCGCCGAGATCGGCTCGCTCTATCGCCCGCGGGTCGAGGCCGATTCCGGTGCCGACCCCGACATGGAGAACACCGACAACACCCAGGAGTTCTTCCTCGCCTTCCTCCAGTGGCTCGATCCGGACCGCGCCGGCCTGCCCGCGGGGTATCGGGCCCGCCTGACGACCGCCCTCGCGCGGTATGGCGTGATCTCCCTGGACGACCGCGACGGCCTGGAGAGCGCGACCCTGTGGATGTTCCGGTCCTTCAGCCGCGTGCCGGAGCTGGTCCCCGTCGTCGTCGCCATCCTCGACCGGCGGCTGCGGCACACGACCGTCGAGGGTCCGACCCCGGCCTGGCGGGCGCGCCTCGACCGGCTCGTGTCGGCGACCGAGGGACGCCACGAGGCGGTCACCGACCTCGCCCGCGACGTCCACTTCCAGACCTTCGAGCAACCCGCCATCGAACGCGTCGTCGATGAGAACACCCGCGAGATGACCGCGCTGATGGGGGCCCTCGCCGCGACGCCGCGAGCCCCCGAGCGCTCGGACTGGATCAATCGCCTCGTCTGGTCGCCGCAGCCGATGCGCTCCCTCCTGCTCGACTCGTGGCGCGGCAGTCTCGCCGGTGACGATGTCGACCCGGCGCTCGGCCGGGCCTACCGCGCGGCCATCCTCGAGACTTACCTGCGACGCTTCTATCGCATCCGTGACCTGCGCGGCCTCGACGTCGACGTCGTCGACGGGATCGAACTCGCCTTCGCCCACTACGTCCACGAGAACCAGGACATCCACGTCGTCACCGCCTACCTGCCGCTGGCCGACCTGCCCCGGGCCTCGCGGGCGATCGCGACGCACCTGAGCACGCATGCCTTCCAGCGGGAGGCGGTCCTCGACCTCGTGACCTGGCGGGAGGGCGCCTGGGAGGACATCGACCAGCTCGCCACGGACCTCGCCGACATCCTCGCCGACTGCGACTTCGGTCGCCCGCTCCATCGCCTCGACCTGACCGTGACGACCATGGGCGGCGACCGCGGGGCGAGCCGGCTGCGCACGCAGCACGTCACCTTCCGGCAGGACGACGCGGGCGGGTTCGTCGAGGAGCCGATCTATCGCAACCTCCACCCCATGCTCGGCAAGCGCCTCGACCTGTGGCGGCTGTCGAACTTCACGCTCTCCCGGCTGCCCTCGCCGGAGGACGTCTATCTCTTCGACGGTGTCGCCAAGGACAACCCGAAGGACCACCGGCTCTTCGCCCTCGCCGAGGTGCGTGACCTGACCCCGGTGTATGACGAGTCGTCCGGCACCACGGCCTACCCCCTCCTCGGCCGGATGGGCCTCGCCGCGCTCGCCGCGATGCGCTCGGCCCTGTCGGCCTACCCCGCGCGGGAGCGTCCGGTCGCCAACCGGCTCGTCATGGCGATCCGCCCGACCTGGACCATCCCGGCGACCGATTGGTACCCCCTGGCCCGAACCTACGAGGACCTCGCCCGCGGGGCTGGCCTGGAGAAGATCGTCCTCCACGTCAACGTCCCCGAGACCGACCCGGTCGGCAAGCGGATGCTGCGCGACCGGATCCTCGTCCTCGACGGCCTCGGCGCCGGCGGGTTGACCATCCGGATGGACGAGCCGGGGCCAAACCCGGTGCGGCCGCTGACGAAGTACGCCCAGAAGGTGCTCACCGCGGCGCGCTTCAAGTCGCCCTACCCCTACGAGATCGCCCGCATGCTCACGCCGAACCCGGGCGACGCCTCACCGTTCCCGCCCGGGTCCTTCGTCGAACTCGACCTCGGCGACAACGACGAACTCGTCCCGGTCGACCGGGCACCGGGCAACAACTCCGCCCACCTCGTCGTCGGGCTGATGACGAACTACACCCACGTCCACCCCGAGGGCATGACCCGGATCGCGCTGTTGTCCGACCCCACCCAGGGCCTGGGCAACCTCGCCGAGCCGGAGTGCCGCCGGATCAACGCCGTGCTCGACTACGCACTCGCGCACAAGATCCCGGTCGAGTGGTATGCCGTGTCCTCCGGCGCGCTGATCGCCATGGACTCCGGGACCGAGAACATGGACTGGATCGCCCTGACGCTGCGCCGGTTGATCGAGTACACCCAGGCCGGCGGGGAGGTCAACATCATCGTCACCGGCATCAACGTCGGCGGGCAGCCCTACTGGAACGCCGAGGCGACGATGCTCATGCACACCAAGGGCATCCTCGTGATGACCCCGGCGTCGGCGATGGTGCTCACCGGCAAGCAGGCCCTCGACTTCTCCGGCGCCGTGTCGGCCGACGACAACTCCGGCATCGGCGGCTTCGACCGGGTCATGGGCCCCAACGGCCAGGCGCAGTACTGGGCGCCGAGCTTCCCCGAGGCGTGCGCGCTCCTGCTCCAACACTACGACTACACGTATGTCGTTCCCGGAGAACGCTTCCCTCGGCGCCGGCCGACGACGGACCCGATCGATCGAGACGTTCGGCCGTCCCCGCACGCGGCGATCCCCGGATCCGGGTTCACCCGGGTCGGCGACGTCTTCGACAGCGCGACCAACCCCGAACGCAAGCAGCCGTTCGACATGCGGTCGGTCATGCGGTCGGTCACCGACGTCGACTCCGCGCCCCTGGAGCGGTGGCGAGCCTGGCAGGACGCGGACACCTCGATCGTCTGGGACGCGACCATCGGCGGCATACCGGTGTGTCTGCTCGGGCTCGAGTCGCACACCGTGCCTCGGCGCGGGTTCGTCCCGTCCTACGGGCCGCCGGCGTGGACCTCCGGGACGCTGTTCCCGCAGAGCTCGCGCAAGACGGCCCGGGCGGTCAACGCCGCCAGCGGCAACCGGCCGCTGGTCGTCCTGGCCAACCTCTCCGGCTTCGACGGTTCACCCGAGTCGATGCGCAACTGGCAGCTCGAGTACGGCGCGGAGATCGGCCGGGCGGTGACGAACTTCCGGGGCCCGATCGTCTTCGTCGTCGTCTCCCGCTACCACGGCGGCGCATTCGTCGTCTTCTCCAAGGCCCTGACCGAGACGATGGAGATCGCGGCCGTCGAGGGCTCGTTCGCCTCCGTCATCGGCGGTGCGCCCGCGGCGGCGACGGTGTTCGCGCGCGAGGTCAAGGTGCGCACCGAGGGCGACAAGCGGGTCAAGGCCGCGCGCGCGGCGGCGGCGAGTGCCACCGGAGCCGAGGCGGCCACGGCCCGGGCCGCGCTCGCCCGGACCAGCGCCGAGGTCCGGTCGGAGAAGCTGCGCGAGGTCGCCGACGAATTCGACGGGATCCACACGATCGAGCGGGCCCAGCGGGTCGGCTCGGTCGACACGATCATCAAGGCCGTCGACATCCGGCCCTACATCATCGACGCGCTCGAGCGAGGGATGGCCGCCTACCTGGCCCGCTGACCCGGCCCGCACAACCGAGCGGCGGACCCGGTGCGTCAGTGATGCACCGGGTTCGCCATCCACGAGTGCACCGGTATGGCGCCACGCAGGTCCCCGCTCCCCGGCAGGATCGCCGGTGGTTCGGTGAGCACGCGGGTCGCCAGCGTGAGCAGGTAGGCCCCGTCCCGCCGCCACCACCCCGGGAAGCGCGCCTGCCCCCCGCCGTCGACGACCAGCTCGCCCCACCCGTCGGCCCGCGCCACCGGGAGGACGGTGACCACGACACTGCGGGTGTCGGCCCGCAAGCCCACGCGCAGGACCTTCAGCGCCGCCTCCTTGGCCGACCAGATGAGGTTGGCGGCGGCGTCCCAGCCGTCCGCGCCCTGGGCCGCGCGCTGGTCTGCCACCCACGCCCGCTCCGGCGGGGTGAGGAAATCGGCGACGAACCCGGCGGAGCGGGGCTCGACGATCTCGAGGTCGATCCCGAGCGTCCCCGCCGCCATCGACCCGGACGGACCGACGAGGGCGACCGCCTGACCCGCCCGGTCGGTCAGCGAGATGTCGAAGTCCGCCCGCACGCCGGCGATCTCGACATAGGGCGCGCCACCGGGCGCGTTGAGCATGGCGATGCCGGCGAGGCTCGTCTCGTCCGTCGCGAGTCCGAGGGCCGCCGCCACCGCGCGTTTGCCCGCGCACCGGCGCAGGAGGTATTCGGTACGGCGCTTGGTGAAGCGCATCCGGCTGAGCCGCTCGCGCTCGCGCGGCACGAGCCACGCCTCCCCGGCCGGGACCATGTCCTCACCGCAGGCCAGCCAACGCAACCCGGTGCCGTCCGCCATGTCCCAGCCTCTCGCTCGACCCGGCACCAGGCTAGGCCCCGGACGAGGTGAGGGGGTCGGCATACGGCATGCTGTGGGTGGTTCGGACCCAGACGACGGAGGTGGCGCGACGATGCGTGCGGTGGTCTATGACCGGCCCGGCGAGATCACGGTGAGGGAGGTGCCGCTGCGCGACCCCGGGCCGGGCGAGATCCGCCTCCGGGTCATCCAGAGCGGCGTGTGCGGCACCGATCTGCACCTGCACACCGGCGGGTTCATCACGACCTACCCGCTGACGCCCGGCCACGAGACGGTGGGCATCGTCGACGCCCTCGGTGACGGGGTGAGCGGCCACGCCGTCGGAGACCAGGTCGTCATCAATCCGAACCGCACCTGCGGCCGCTGTGCCGAGTGCCGCTCCGGACATCCCCTCTACTGCGCGCAGTTCGGTGGGCTCGGGACGCTGCTGCCGGGCGGCTTCGCCGAATACCTGCTCGCTCCGCAGGAGCAGGTCTTCGCCGCCGGGGGACTCGATCCCGACGTGGCCGTCTTCGCCGAACCGGCCGCCTGCGCCATCCACGGCATCGAGATCCTCCAGCCCCGGCCTGGGACGTCCGCCCTCGTCATCGGGTCCGGGGCGACCGGCCTGTTGCTCGCCCAGTTGCTCGCCCGGTCGGGGGCGGCGCACGTGACGGTCGCCGGGATCGTCGCCGCTCAGCTCGCCACCGCCGAGGCGCTCGGGCTCGATGCCACCCACCTGATGACGGTCGGTCGGCTCGCGGACGACGTCGCGGCCCTGACGCGCGCCTCGGGCGGGGGTTACGACTACGTCGTCGACGCGACCGGCGTCGCCAGTGTCCAGGAGGCGACGGTGGCGCTGACCCGGCCGGGCGCGACCGTCCTCTGGTACGGCGTGGCGCGCGAGAGCGACCGGGTGAGCGTGTCGCCATACGACGTCTTCCGTCGGGAATTGACGATCCGTGGCTCGTTCTCCGAGATCGACACCGTGCCCGCGGCCCTGGCGGCGCTGCGCTCGGGCCGCATCCGCACCGACGGACTCATCACCCACCGGTTCGGCCTCGATCGGTATGCCGACGCGCTCGACGCCGTGCGCCACGATCCGAGCGCGCACAAGGTCGTCATCACCCCCTGACCCGTTCGGGCGTCCGGGACGACACGCGTCCCGGACGCCCGAGGGCCGATCGAGCCGTCAGAGGCCGGCGACCCGGTCCGGCGGCGGTGTCAGCCCCGGGTGCGTGCCGAGGTAGTCGACGAGGTTCGCCAGGTCCTCCTTGCCCCCGAGCAGGTTGGTGCCCGCCATGAAACCGGTGAACGAGTCGCCACCATTGGCCAGGAAGTTGAGCGTCCCGACACGGTAGGTCGCCGCCATGTCCATCGGCACCCCGTTGAGGGTCATCGACCCGGGGACGACCCGGCTGCCCTGCGGCTGGGTCGCGTCCCAGGTGTAGCCGAACCCGTCGGACACACCGAGACCGAGGTTGTCGCGACCACCGGGACGACCCGCGATGTACTGCTGCTCGAGGGTGTCCTTGATCTGCTGACCCGTCATGTCCATGGTGACCAGGAGGTTGCCGAACGGCGAGGTGTTGTAGGCCTCGGTGTAGGTGATCTCGCCCTTTGCCTCGCCATTGCTGATCTGGTCGACGAGGAAGCTGGCGCGGACACCGCCGACGTTCATGAACGCGATCTGCGAGCCGCCGCTCTGGGTGCCCCACTTGATGACGTCGGCCATGAGGTCGGCCATCGGCGTCTCGATGCCGCGGTCGCCATTGGAGTCACCGGTGACGTCCTGGGCGACGGTCCCGACGACCTTGCCCGCGATCGGGCCGGCCAGCGAGCGCCATTTGTCGAGGACGGCGGTCTCGGCCGGGTCGGGCGTCGAGGCCCGGTCGACGATGACGTTCTGGGCGCGGAGGCTGGCCCGGACGATGTCGTGCGTTGTCTTGTTGATCGTGAAATACGTCTCGGTGACGAGCTGCCCGTATGACGCGGCCGACGTCAGCAGGCGAGGTCGCCCGAGCGGGTCGGTGATCTTGCAGACATAGGGCTGGTGCGTGTGCCCGGAGACGACGATGTCGATGGCGGGATTGACCTTGGTCGCGATGTCGAGGATCGGACCGGAGGCATCCGTGCAGTCGCTCAGGCCGCCGGTCTGATAGCCGCCCTCGTGGATGAGCAGGACGATCGCCCGAACGCCGGCCTTGGTCAGCTTGTTCGCCTCGCGGTTGGCCGCGGTGATCTCGCTCTGGAAGGTGACACTCGCGACACCGGCCGGGTCGACGAGACTCGGGGTCCCTTTGAGGGTCATTCCGATGAACCCGATCTTCTGACCGGCCACGGTCTTGACGACCGATCCGGGCAGCAGGGGCGTCCCGGTCGACTTCTTGATGACATTGGCGGCCAGGTAGGGGAACTTCGCCCCGGCATACGGCTGGTCGGGGAAGTAGCAGCCGGCGACGGGGTGGCAGCCACCCTTCTGCATCCGCAGCAGTTCCGCGGTGCCCTCGTCGAACTCGTGGTTGCCGACGCTCGACACGCCCAGCCCGAGGGTGTTCATCGACTCGATCGACGGCTCGTCGTGGAACATCCCCGACAGGAAGGTCGACCCACCGATGAGGTCACCCGCCGCTGCGGTGATCGTGTTGCCCTTGGCGCCGCCCATCTTGGCGCGCAGCTGGGTCAGCTTCGCCGAGAGGTATTCGACCCCACCAGCGGGGGTCTGCGACGGGTCCTGTGCCATCGGCTTGTCGGTCGCCTCCAGGTGCCCGTGGTAGTCGTTGAAGGACAGCAACTGCACGGTGACGGTGTTGCCCGCCGCTGCGTTGCCGTCCGCACTGGCGCCCGGGGCCGCGGCGAGGGCCGTCGTCACGGCCGCCGCGGCGCCGAGCGCCGCGATTCCGGTTGTTCTGCGTCGCACTGTGTCGTCCTCCCAGACTGGCGAAATGAGCGCACCCCTCCGGCGCACCTGCGTGGGACGCTACCGGCTCGACCGGGCCCGCGCGCGGGCTGGCACCGCACGACTTCGTGAACAGGCGACGTCGGGAGCGCGCCGGGTCCGCTCAGGACCCGGTCGTGGGGACCCCCAACCGGTCGAGGAGAAAGGCCCAGTCCCACGCGATCTCGTGCCATGCGTCATAACGGCCCGAGCGCCCCCCGTGCCCGGCGGACATCTGCGTGTGCAGCAGGATCGGGGCGGACTCCGGGTCGTTGGTCGCGTGCCTGCGCAGCTTCGCCACCCACTTCGCCGGCTCGGTGACGAGCACGCGGGTGTCGTTGAGCGAGGTCGCCGCGAGGATTGCGGGGTAGTCGTGGACCCCGACGTTGTCATAGGGGGCATAGGCCGCCATCCACCCGTATGCCGCGGGGTCCTCGAGCGGATTGCCCCACTCCTCCCACTCCCCCGCCGTCAGCGGGAGGTCCGGGTCGAGCATCGAGGTGAGGGCGTCGACGAAGGGCACCTTGGCGATGGCGACCCGGAACCGGTCGGGTGCGGCGTTGAGGACGGCACCGATGAGCAGCCCCCCGGCCGACCCCCCCTCGCAGCCGAGCCGAGCCGGGTCGACCCAACGACCGCGGATCGCGTCGGCGACGGCGACGAAGTCGCTGAAGGTCGTCTCCTTGCGGGCCAGCTTGCCCTGGTCGTACCAGGTCCGGCCCATCTCCCCGCCTCCGCGGACGTGGGCGACGACGAACACGACTCCCCGGTCGAGCAGGCTCAGGCGGGCGACCGAGAAGTAGGGGTCGTCGGCGATCTCGTAGGCGCCGTAGCCGGTGATCAACCCCGGCGCGCTCGCGTTCGGGCGCACGTCGGCGCGACGCACGACGGACACCGGGACCGCCACCCCGTCCGCGGCGGTGACCCACTCCCGGCTCTCGGCGTATGCCGCGGGGTCGAAGTCCCCGAGGACCGGTTGACGCTTGACGAGCCGCCGCTCCCCGGAGAGCGGGTCGACGTCGAAGAACGCCCGGGGCGTCACGAAACTCTCCTCGACGACCAGGAGCGTGGTGGTGTCGAGTTCCGGATTCTCGGCGAGACCGATGGTGGTCAGCGCTCCGGCCCTCGGCCACGGCAGCGGCGCGCCGAAGCCGGTCGGCGACCCCGGGTCGCGGGGCAGGACCCGCAGCGTCGGCAGGCCTTCGGCGCGGAGGGAGAGCACGGCATACGACTCGAAGGCGTCGATGTCGAGGAAGCGCTCGCCGGGCCCGGAGCGGAGGATCGGCCGCCACTGCCCGGGTGAGGTGGATTCCAGCGGTGCACAGGCGAGATCGGCCTCGGGGTTGTCGGTGTTGTGGAGGATCAGGAGCCGGTCGCCGTCGGGCTCGACCTCATACTCGATCCCCTCGCGGCGCGGGGCGACGCACCGCCAGGTGCCGGTGGGGTCGTCGGCCGGAAGCAGCCAGGTCTCGCTCGTCGTCTTGGACCCGACCCCGATCATGAGGAAGCGCTCGTCGCGGGACCCGCCCAGGCCCATCCAGAACCGCTCGTCGTCCTCCTGATAGACGAGGACGTCCTGCTCGCGAGGGGTGGCGATCTCGTGCCGCCACACCTGGTGGGGGCGCCAGGCGTCGTCGACGGCGACATAGAAGAGGTGCCGTCCCGACGCGTCGAATTCCACGCCGTAGCCGACGTCCGTGACGGCGTCGTCGAGGACCCGCCCGGTCGCTATGTCGGTGACGACCAGGTGGAATCGCTCGTCCCCGGTCACGTCGGTCCCCGCCGCGAGGAGCGTGTGGTCCGAGCTGACCGTGAGCGCCCCGACGGCGAAGAAGTCGTGCCCCTCGGCGGCCGCGTTGGCGTCGAGAAGGATCTGCTCACCCTCCACCTGACCTTCACCCTCGACGTCCGGTCGAGGTTCACCCTTGCGCCGCGGGCAACGGGCGTGGATCGGGTACTGGCCGCCCTCGACGGTCCGGGTGTAGTACCACCACGGTCCGTCCCCGATCGGCACCGAGAGGTCGCTCTCCTGGACGCGCGCCTTGATCTCGTCATAGAGCGCGGCGCGCAGCGGCGCGAGATGGGCGGTGCGGGCGTCGGCATACGCGTTCTCGGCCTCGAGATAGGCGAGCAACTCCGGATCCTCGCGGTCCTTCATCCAGGCATACGGATCCTCGGTCCGGATGCCGTGCACCTCCCGCACGCTCGGCCGCATCGGCGCGACCGGCGGCTCCGGCAGCGCGGGGGGTCGGGCGGATTCCGGGAGTCGCGGGTTCGTCACCAGGGCACCCTACGCGGCCCGGCGAGGGGTCAACTGACCGCGCGGGCCCCGAGCAACACCTTGAGGTCGCCGATCAGCGCCTCGTTGGCGTCGACCCGGAATCGGTCGTCGAGCCGAAGCAGGACCGAGCGGCCCGGTTGCACGAGCTTGAGGTGGACCTCGGTGGCGCCGGGATAGGACGCGAGGACCGACTTCAGCTGCTCGATCCGCGGTGGTGTCGCTCGGGTCAGGTCCATCGCCAGCACCACCGGCCCGCGCGGCCCCTCGGTGATCTCGGGCAGGAAGAAGTCGACGGCGGACAGTTGCACGCCGTCCTCCCGGCGCCGCACCCGTGCCTTGACCGAGCACACCGCATCCATGGCGAGCAGATGCGCGGAGGCGAGATAGGTCTTGGTGAAGAACATCACCTCGACCGCGCCGCCGAGATCCTCGACGGTCACCGTCGCATAGGGGTCTCCGCGCTTGTTGCGCTTGACCGCGAGCCCGGTGATCAGCCCGGCGACGGTGACCTGGGCCCCGTCCTCGTATGCCGAGTCCTCCTCGAGCAGTGCGGCGATCCCGGTGTCGCTGTTGCGATGCAGGACGTGCTCGATCCCGAAGAGCGGGTGGTCGGAGACATAGAGGCCGAGCATGTCCCGCTCATGGGCGAGCTGGGTGCGCTTGTCCCAGTGCACCGCCGGCACCGCCGGCAGGCCGGACATGTCCATGCTGATCTCGTCCTCGAACCCGCCGAACAACGAATCCTGGCCCATCGCCGCGGCCCGCTTGGACTCGACATACGCCTCGACGTAGTCCTCGTGCACCCGCAGCAATCCGCCGCGCGGCTGCCCGAGGTCGTCGAAGGCCCCCGCCTTGATCAGCGACTCGATCGTCCGCTTGTTGCACACCGACGCGGGGACCTTGTCGAGGAAGTCGGCGAACCCCGTGAAGCGGCCCTTCTCCTCGCGCGCGGTGACGATCGCGTCCACGACATTGCGGCCGACATTGCGGATCGCCTCGAGCCCGAAGCGGATGTCCCCGCCGACCGCGGCGAACGCGGCCCGGGACTCGTTGACCGACGGCGGGAGGACGGTGATCCCCATCCGGCGGGACTCGTTGAGATAGAGCGCCGACTTGTCCTTGTCGTCCCGGACGCTGGTCAGCAGTGCTGCCATGTATTCGGCGGGATAGTTCGCCTTGAGGTAGCCGGTCCAGTAGGAGACCAGCCCGTATGCCGCGGTGTGCGCCTTGTTGAAGGCGTAGTCGGAGAACGGGACCAGGACATCCCACAGGGCCTGGACCGAGCCGAGCGAGAAGCCATTGGCCTGCATCCCCGCCGAGAAGTTCTCGAACTCGGCGTCGATCACCTCCTTCTTCTTCTTGCCCATCGCCCGCCGCAGCAGATCCGCGGTGCCGAGGGAGTAGCCGGCCAGCTTCTGGGCCAGCTCCATCACCTGTTCCTGGTAAATGCACAACATGTGCGTCGTCCCGAGGATCGGCTCCAGCGCCGACACCATCGCCGGCTCGAGCTTCCCGGCCAGCTTCGGGTCGAGCGGCACGACCTCCTGCTTGCCGTTCTTGCGCAAGGCGAAGTTGGTGTGCGCGTCCACACCCATCGGCCCCGGCCGATAAAGCGCCAGAGCCGCCGAGATGTCCTCGAAGTTGTCCGGCTGCATGAGCTTGAGCAGCGTCCGCATCCCGCCGCCGTCGAGCTGGAAGACTCCGAGCGTGTCGCCGCGGCAGAGCAACTGATAGGTGGCCGGGTCGTCGAGCGTGTCAGACAGCGCGTCGAGATCGATCTCCTCGCCCCGGTTGTCCCGGATGTTGTCGATCGCGTCATCGAGGATGGTCAGATTGCGCAGGCCGAGGAAGTCCATCTTGACCAGCCCGAGCTGCTCGCAGCTCGGGTAGTCGAACTGCGTGATGATCTGGCCGTCCTGCTCCCGCTTCATGATCGGGATCAGGTCGGTCAGCGGCTCGCTGGACATGATGACGCCCGCCGCGTGCACACCGGCCTGGCGTTTGAGGCCCTCGAGCCCGATGGCGGTCTCGACGATCTCGCGGACCGGTTCCTCCGACTCATGGAGGGTGCGGAAGTCGGCTCCGTCGGCATACCGCGGGTGCTCCCGATCGAAGATCCCCTTGAGCGGCACGCCCTTGCCCATGACATCGGCCGGCATCGCCTTGGTCAGCCGGTCACCCATCGCGAACGGGTGCCCGAGCACGCGAGCCGCGTCCTTGACCGCCTGCTTCGCCTTGATGGTGCCGTAGGTGACGATCTGCGCGACGCGATCGTCGCCGTACTTCTCGGTGACGTACCTGATCACCTCGCCCCGGCGACGCTCGTCGAAGTCGACGTCGAAGTCCGGCATCGACGGCCGCTCCGGGTTGAGGAACCGCTCGAAGATCAGGCCGTGGCGCAGCGGGTCCAGGTCGGTGATCCGCATCGCATAGGCGCACATCGACCCGGCGCCGGACCCGCGCCCGGGGCCCACCCGGATCCCGTGGTCCTTGGCCCAGTTGATGAAGTCGGCGACGACGAGGAAGTAGCCGGCGTAGCCCTTGCCGACGATGACCTCGATCTCGTATGCCGCCTGCTTCCGCGAGGCGTCCGGCACGCCCCCCGGGTAACGCACCCGCAGTCCCGCCTCGACCTCCTTGACGAACCAGGAGGTCTCGTCCTCCCCCGGCGGGCACGGGAAGCGGGGCATGTACTGCCCCTCCTTCTCGACGAAACTCACCTCGCACTGCTCGGCGATGCGGAGGGTGTTGTCGCACGCCTCCGGCAGCTCCCGGAACAGGGCCCGCATCTCCGCGGCGGAGCGCAGATAGAAGGAGTCGGCATCGAACTTGAACCGACCGGGGTCCATCAGCGTCGAGGCCGACTGGACGCACAGCAGGGCCGCGTGCGCCTTGGCGTCCTCGGCCGCGGTGTAGTGCAGGTCGTTGGTCGCCAGCAGCGGCAGCCCGAGGTCCCGGGCCAGGCGAAGCAGCTCGGCCTGGGTCTGCCGTTCGATGGCCAGGCCGTGGTCCATGACCTCGGCATAGAAGTGCTCCCTGCCGAAGATGTCGCGCAGGTCGCCGGCGACCTGGCGGGCCTCGGCATACTGCCCGAACCGCAGCCGGGTCTGGATCTCGCCGCCGACGCACCCGGTCGTCCCGATCAGGCCCTCGGCATACCGGCTGAGCAGGTCGCGGTCCATCCGCGGCTTGTAGTAGTGCCCCTCCAGGGAAGCGAGCGAACTCATCCGGAAGAGGTTGTGCATCCCCTCCGTCGTCCGCGAGAGGAGGGTCATGTGCGTGTAGGCGCCGTTGCCACCGACGTCGTCGCGGCCGCCGTCGCCGAATTTCACCCGGCTCTTGTCCCCGCGCGCCGTGCCCGGCGTGATGTAGGCCTCGACGCCGATGATCGGCTTGATGCCGTGCTTGCGGGCCTTCGACCAGAACTCGTAGGCACCGTAGATGTAGCCGTGGTCGGTGGTCGCGATCGCCGGCATCCCCTGGGCCGCGGCCGCGCCGAGAAGCTCATCGATCCGGGCCGCCCCGTCGAGCATGGAGTACTCGGTGTGGACGTGCAGATGGACGAACGAGTCCCCGGTCGGCGGGGCCGGGGTGGAGGTCGGGGCGGTCGGTGCTGGCATCGTCCCGCGAGTCTAGGCCGCGCCGGCGACAGCCCCCGGGCACGAGATCGGCGTGTCATCGCCCTCGATCGCCGGGGCTAGACTGTCGCTCCGAAATCGTCCTCGGCCGGGGACCGCACCACCAATCCAGGAGGCGCAGTGAGCGCAGCGATCGACGCGAGCGTCGTCGCCGGGCTCCCCGAACGGACCCGCGTGGCGTCCATCGACCGGGGCGTCCTGGGCACCTGGCTCGGCCTCGGGTGGGCCGCCATGGGGTGTCTGGGGGCGGTGGCGGGCGGCGCCAAGGTCATGATGCTCGGCTTCCCCGCCGGGGCGGTGGTCATCGCGCTCGCGCTGCTGGTGCTGCGCCGCTGGAACTCCTATCTCGTCTTCACCCTCATCATGTGGTTCACCTCCAACGAGGTCCGCCGCGTGGTCGACTGGAAGACCACGTACCACGCGCAGAGTCCCGTCATCCTGACCGCGTCGCTGGTCAGCCTGGTCGCCCTCCCCTGGGCGCTGCTGGCCCGCCGGCGCGTCCGCAAGGACATCGCCAACCTCACGACCATCGCCGGCGCGGTCATGGTGTATGCGTGCCTCGTCGGCGTCCTGCGCAATGGGGCGGTGCAGGCGGCCGTCGACGTGTTCTACCTCGTCGGACCCCTGGTGACCGGTCTGTTCGTCCTCAAGGTCATCCCCGACGACGTCCAGCTGCGCCGGATCATCCGCAATGTCGCCGTCTGGGGCTGCCTCGGCATGGGCGCCTACGGCCTGATCCAGTTCCTCCTTCTCCCCCCGTGGGACAAGGCCTGGCTCGTCGGCTCGGCGGTCAGCAACCTCGGCAACCCCAACCCCGGGGCGTTCCGGACGTTCTCGACCCTGAGCACGACGGGACCGCTGGGACAGGTCCTCGCGGCCCTGCTGCTCATCCTCGTGGCGGAGCGGCGGGTCCCCCGGCAGTTCCTCGCCGGAGCCGTCGGCGTCGTCTGCCTCGGCACGACCCTGGTGCGCGCCGGGTGGATCGGATTCGGCCTCGGCCTGATCATGCTGTTGGTGCTCGGCCGGACCAAGATCATGCGCATGGGGGCCATCCTCGCGATCCTCCTGGCCGGCCTGATCGTCCTCGGCGGGCCGATCATGGAGCGGATCAGCGAGCGGGCGACCAAGACGACCAGCCAGACCACCGAGGACACGAGCCTTCAGAAGCGCATCCAGTTCCAGACGCAGATCGCGCCCGAGGTGCTGAGCGACCCGGTCGGCCTCGGATTCGGCGCCACCGGGCGCGCCACCGACCTGTCGACCTCGGCGTTCACCGACCCCAAGTACCACAACTTCGACTCCGGCCTGTTCGAGTCGTGGGCCCGATACGGCGTGCTCGGGGGAACGCTGCTCATCGGCGCGTTGGTCGTGTCCACGGCCAAGGCGGTCCGCCGAGCCAGGCGGACCGATCTCACCGACACCTGCATCGCGGCCGCGCTGCTGGGCCTGACCGTGGGGATCATCTTCACCGACACCACCCGGGCCGTCTACGGCGTCATGCTCTGGCTCTGCCTGGCCACACTTGGTCGCATTCCCACGCCCTCCCGGTCGAGCGAGGCACCGGCAGGAGCCGACGTCTCGTGAAGTCACCGGAGCGCCCCCGGGTCGTGTTCGTCGATCACATCGCTCAGATCTCGGGGGGCGAAGTCGCGCTCATCCGCCTGGTCGAGGCCCTCGGTGACCGCGTCGACGCCCACGTGGTCCTCGGCGAGGACGGCCCCCTCGACGCCGCGCTGCGGCGGGCGGGTGCGACCGTCCACGTGCTCCCCATGACCGAGTCCCTGCGCGACACCCGCAAGGACAGCGTGCGTCCCGGCGCCCTCGGACTCGCGACGATCCGCACCAGCGCCGCCTACCTGCGCGAGTTGCGCACCCTCCTGCGCCGGCTCGATCCCGACGTCGTCCACACGAACTCCCTGAAGTCCTCCCTCATCGGCGGGGTGGCCGCCCGGACGGCCGGCCTTCCGGTGCTCTGGCACATCCGCGACCGGATCAGTCCCGACTACCTGCCCACCCCGGCCGTCTGGCTCGTTCGCGGGCTCTCGCTCCTGGTCCCCACGACCGTCGTCGTCAACTCGCGGGAAACGGCCTCGACCCTCCCTCGCCGCAGCACCGTCATCTATGACGTCGTCCCGGCGGCGCCGGCCCGTCCGGAGACACCGGCGCACTCGGGACCCCTGATCGTCGGCATGGTCGGCCGGCTGGCCCCCTGGAAGGGGCAGGACGTCTTCCTCCGTGCCTTCGCCGCCGCCGCCGAGACGCGGGATCTGCGGGCCCATCTGGTCGGATCCGCGATGTTCGGCGAGGATGCGTATGCCGAGTCGCTCCACCGCCTCTGCGCCGACCTCGGCATCAGCGATCGGGTCGACTTTCGCGGCTTCCGCGACGACATCTGGGCCGAACTCGCCGCCATGGACGTCCTCGTCCACGCGTCGGTGACACCCGAGCCCTTCGGCCAGGTCGTCATCGAGGGCATGGCGGCCGGACTGCCCGTGATCGCCGCCGACGCGGGCGGCCCGGCCGAGGTCGTCACGTCCGGCCGGGACGGACTGCTGGTCCCTCCCGGCGACGTGACCGAGCTCACGCGAGCCATCGGCGACCTGGCCGACGACCCGCACCAGCGCGCTCGTCTCGCCGCGGCCGGTCGCCTGACGAGCCGCGGATACGACCCCGAGTCGGTCGCCTTGGGCGTGCTCGCGGCATACGCCTCGATGGCGGAACGCCCGGACATCCTGGCGCGGATGCGTCCCCGGCAGCGAGGCCGACGATGAACCCGACATGGGAGTGCCTGGTAAGGACTCCAACGTGGAGGCGGTACCCTACCGAGTCGGATACCGACCGTTTCAGTCATACAGCACATCAGTCTTTGGGGTGACAGTGGAGGAATCAGGGGTCGTTCTCGACCACCGACGTCAGTTGAGCCTGCTGCGACGCAACCTGTGGTTGATCGTCCTGCTCGCGCTCATCGGAGCCACCTATCCGGCGATCCGGGCCGTCCAGAACGGCATACCGCACGTGGCGACCACCCAGATCCTGGTCGGCGAGCCGGTCACGCTGCCGTATGCCACCGGCACGACGAGCGGCACCACGACCAAGGACTCGAGCCGAATCGTCGACGCGGAGCAGCAGCGGATGCAGAGCGACGCCGTCGCCAAGGCGGTCGAGGCCACGCTTCCGGCCGGGCACGCGAACTACGACACGCAGTTCAGCTCGAGCGCGACGACCACCAACGTCGTGACCGTGAGCGTGACGTCGTCCGACGGCGACCTCGCCAAGAAGGTCGCCGACGGGATCGGCACGGCGTACATCGACGCGCTGTCGAAGTACAACACCTCCGTGCTGGACGCCGCGCAGAAGGAGCTCGACGCCAACATCAAGGACCTGAACGACCAGATCGACAAGCTCGAGAAGACCCTGTCGTCCGCGAGTTCCGACAGCCTCTCCCAGGTGCAGGCCGTCGTCGGCCCGACCCGGCAGGCTCTGCTGGACCGGCGCGACGTCCTCCAGGGGCGGATCGACAACGTCGCACTGGTCAAGTCCGTCGGCACCCTCGGCGGCGCGCAGATCATCCAGCAGGGTGACGTCGTTCCCTCGATCATGGCCGCCGCGACCCCGATCGTCATCGGCCTCCTGCTCGGCGCCTTCCTCGGCTTCCTGCTGGTCTGGGCTCGCGAAGGCCTCGCCGGACGGATCGTCGACGCGACCGACCTCGAGCCCGCCGGCATCCGGCCCAAGGCGACCTGGCCGGCCGCTCTCGACCTGCCGGGACCGAAGACCCAGTTCCTGCCCGAGGTGCCCCGCGGGGACGTCCCCGAGGTCCGGGCGCTGGCCGCCACCATGTGGCCCGCCCTGGAGAAGGGCGGTGGCCGGGATGTGACCCTGCTCGCCCCGCTGACCGGGCAGTCGATCGCCCCCCTGACCCTCGCGGTCTGGCTGGCCCGCGAACTCGACGGCATGGGCCACCGGGTGGCCGTCGTCAATGCGGACTCGGCGTCGGCGTCCTCGCGCAGCGCGCTCTCCGCGTTGACGGCGCGCACCTCGACCGGAGCCCCGACCGGCCTCTCGACGGGCCACTTCGGCGAGGTCCTCGTCGTCGACGCGGGCGCCTCTGAGGCCGTCGTCGGCGCGCCCGCCTTCGGAACCGTCCTCGAGCAGGTCGGCCGTGACCGCGACGTCGTCATCGTCGTCGGCCCCGCCCTCGCCTCCCAGGCGGGCAGCATCCAGGTGGCGCCCTTCGTCGATCGCGCCGTCCTCCTCATCAAGTCGGGGTCGGTGCGCCGGTCGTACGCCAAGAAGGTCATGGACGAACTGCACGGCTACGCCTCGACGCTGCCCGCGCTGGCCACGCCCGAGGTCCTCCTGTATGACGTGAAGAGTGTCCGGCCGCGCACACCGGTCCCGGAGGCGCCGGCCACCACCAGCGCCACCACCGGCGGGACCACGGTGGCGTCGCCCGCGCTCCGGTGAGCGCTCCCCAGGCGGGGGGACCTGGGGTTCCGGTCGTCCACATCGCCCATGACTACGTCACTCAGCGCGGGGGCGCCGAGCGGGTGGTCCTGTCCCTGCTGGACGCCTTTCCGGGCGCGGAGCTGACCACGAGCATCTACGCCCCGGAGAGTACGTTCCCGCGGTTCCGGTCGGTGCGCATGCATCGGCTCTGGACCAACCGGGTCCCCCAGTTCCGCCGGGATCCGAAGTACGCCATGCCCGTCCTCGCGGCGGCGTTCGGGTTCGCCCGCAAGCGACCCGCGGACATCGTCATCTGCTCCTCCTCGGGTTGGGCGCACGGCCTGCGCACGGATGCCGCGAAGATCGTCTACTGCCACACGCCGGCGCGGTGGCTCTACGCCCAGAACGACTATCTTCCCGAGATCCCCCGCGGCCTGCGCCTGCCGGCGCGACTGGTGGCCTTCCCCATCCTGCGCCGGTGGGATCGCCGGGCCGCTCGCCGGGCTGACGTGTACATCGCCAACTCGACCGTGGTCAGCGAACGGATCCGCAGCGCCTACGGCATCTCGGCACAGGTCATCCACCCACCGGTCGCCATCGATGTGACCGCCGAGCAGGAGGCGGTCCCCGGCATCGAGCCGGGCTACCTCCTGTGTGTCAGCCGGGCCCGTGGCTACAAGAATGTCGGCGCGATCGTCCAGGCGGTCGCCGACAGCCCCGGTGAACGCCTCGTCGTGGTCGGGGGCCTGCCCGAGGGCGCGGTCGGCGGGGAGGCCGCGGACCGGATCACGGGGGTGTCCCGGCTCAGCGATGCCCAGATGCGGTGGATCTATTCCCACGCCGCCGCGCTGATTGCCGTCAGCCGGGAGGACTTCGGCCTCACCCCGATCGAGGCCTATGCCTTCGGCACCCCGGCCATCCTCCTGCAGGCCGGTGGCTACCTCGACTCGAGCATCGACGGCCAGACCTGTGTCTTCATTCCGTCCGGTGATGCCCCGGCGATCCGCGACGGCATCGCGCGCTTCCGCGGGATGACCTTCGATCCCGACGTCCTTCGCACGCATGCGCTGGCCTTCGCCGAACCGGCCTTCCACGAGGCCATGCGCCGGGTGGTGGCATCGGTGTCGGTGCCCGCGCGGCACGGGTAGTCCCCGGGCGTGAAGGACTCCGCCGCGGTCCTCGCAGCCGAATGCGCCGCCCGTGACCTGGGCCTGGCTCCTTTCGCCCTGACGCGGCAGGCTCAGGGCTCGACCAGCGCGGTCTTCACCGGTGGGACGCGCGTGCTCATCGTCGCGCCACCGTATGCCGATCCCGCGGCCCTCGCGGCGCGGGTCACGCTCGCCGCCCTCCTGGCCCGGACGGGCCGCTTCGTCGTGCCGGTGTGGCCGGAGCCGCGCCGGTTCGCCGACCGGCTCGTCACCGCCTGGGAGCGGGTCGAGATCGGCCCGGGCCCCATGGACTGGCACTCCGCCGGGACGGCGCTGCGACGCCTGCACGACCTCCCGCCGGGCGAGATCACGGCGCGGCTTCCGCTGCCCGACGTGTCCGGCCTCGCGGACGTCCGGGCCGCGATCGCCGGGCTCGTTGACACCGGAGGGTGCACCACTTCGGTCGGCCGTCTCCTGGATCGCATCGCGACCCGCCTCGGCGACGAACTCCGGGACCTCGACCAGCGACAGGCGATCGTCCACGGTGACCTGCATGCGCCCAATCTGCTCAACGGCCGAGGCGGTGTGGTGCTCTGCGACACCGACGAGATCGCGGTGGGCGCTCCGGCATACGACCTCGGTGTCCTGATGGACCCGGCACGACCCGCGATCCCGGACGCGGCGGTCCCCGACTTCACCGAGGGGTATGGCGCGCCCCTCCCGCCCGTCGCCGCCCGCCGCAGCTTCGCGCGCGCCGCGCACCTGCGCCGCACCGTCGCGCTGTTGTCTCGCCGCAACGAATCCGCGCACGAACGCTTCTACGACCGGGTCCGGCTCGGCGCGTGGGCGGCGATGGATCGCCGGTGGAGTGCCGATCTCGTGCCGGTCGTCACCCTGAGCGCCCCTCGCCGGGTGTGGCTGGCGGCGCGGCAGCCACGCTGACGCAGCTCGCCTCGAGCCCGACGATCCGTTCCATTGGGCGAGCCCGGCGCGCCGCCGAAGGGTCAGCGCGCCGGGCGGGCGCGGCTCGGACGCAGTTCGCCCCAGGCGGACAGATCCCGGCCGAGCAGCGTGGACAGCTGGGCGACGTCATCACTGAAGCGCTGAGTGAGGAAGTGTCGATCCTCGTCCGAGATGTCGCGGCGACGAAGGTTCCAGGACGCGACCCGGGCCGCGATCGCCGTCCCCGCCTCGTAGGGGATGATCCGCTTGAGTGCGGCCTTGACGGGGTTGCGCTGCGTCAGCAGATGGTTCAGGGCGCGGAAGCGCGGGTTCCCGGAGGCGTTCATGACCCGCTCACCCGCGATCTCGACGGGCGGCAGGCCGAGGAAGGCGAAGATCTCCGCCATGGTCTCGTCCTGGCGGGTCACGAGATCCTCGTAGAGGACCACCATCAGCTGGTCGCGGGGAACGGCGCCATAGCAGGCGGTGAGTTGCTCGCCATAGCGGGACATCGACTCGTAGAAGAAGCCGGGCGACCAGTGCGCGGCCCGCCGTTCACCCTCGAGGCCGAAGGCGGCCAGGAAGTCGTCGACCGGCTCCCGTCCGTCACGCATCATGTGCGACCACGCCGAGAAGCTGCGCTCGGCCGGGTCGCG